>NZ_CP046120.1:1546573-1871109 GCF_009707465.1 Novosphingobium sp. Gsoil 351 | reverse complement strand
GAGGCCGGCGAGCCGATCGGGTTCGACGCGTCGATCCTGCCTCCGGCCATCGCCGAATCGCGGGCGCAGGTGATCGCGAACGAGGCCGAGGCCGAAGAAGCACCGGCCCCGCGCCGCCGTGGTCGTCCGCGCAAGACCCCACTTCCCGACGGCGGCGAACCGCTCGAGGTGGTGACCGGCTGATCGCACGGCACCGGTGATAATTCCGGTGCTGCCGCGCCGCCTTCTGTCGATTATTTTTGCTGCCGGGCTAGCCTCGGCTGCCGGCTTCGCTCCGTTGTCGCTGTGGCCGCTGACGCTGGCCGGCATCGCGGTCCTGCTCTACCTGATCGCGGATGCGCCCAACTGGCGCCGCGCGGCGCTGCTGGGCTGGGTGTTCGGCGTCGGGCATTTCGCCTTCGGCAACGGGTGGATCGCCACCGCCTTCACCTATCAGGCCGAGATGCCCGCCTGGCTCGGCTGGATCGCGGTGTTCATGCTGGCGCTGTACCTGGCGGTCTATCCGATGCTGGCGGCGGTTGCGGCGTGGGCGATCGCCCGCCGCTCGCCGCTCGCGCTCGTCCTCGCCTTCGCCTCGCTGTGGACGATCACCGAATGGCTGCGCAGTTGGGTGTTCACCGGGTTCGTGTGGAACCCGCTGGGGATGATCGCGCTGGGGCCGTGGTCGCGCCCCGGCCTGGCACTGCTCGCCCCGTGGCTGGGAACCTACGCGCTTTCGGCGCTGGCGGCGCTGTTGGGCGGGTGCTGGTGGTTGGCGGTGCTGGAGATCAGCACCGCCCGCCGCATCGCGCTGGCCCTGGCGCCGTTCCTCGCGGTGCTGGCGCCCCAGCTCTACGTTCCCGCCGCTCAGCCCGGCACCCTGCCATACACCCTCGTCCAGCCCAACATCCCGCAGGATGAGCTGACCGATCCGACCAAATACGAAAGCCAGTTCCGCCGCACCGCGCAGCTCAGCCTAGCGCGGCATCCGGGCCAGCGGCGGCTGGTGTTGTGGCCCGAATCGGGGGTGCCGGACTATCTGCGCCCCGGATATCCTGAGCTGTTCTACGCCGAATCGACTTACGCCGCCGATCCCAAGGCGGCTCGCGAACGGATCGGACGGGTGATCGGGCCAGGGAGTCTGCTGCTGACCGGCGCGGTCGATCTGGTCATGCGGGGCCGCCGGGTGGTCGCCGCAGACAACGCAGTGACCGCGCTCGATGGCGAGGGGCGCATCCGCAGCGGCTATGTCAAGGCGCACCTGGTGCCATACGGCGAATACCTGCCGATGCGCGGATTGCTCGAGCCGCTCGGGGCTTCGCGGCTCGTGGCGGGCAGTCTCGATTTTCGCTCCGGCCCCGGCCCGCGCACGCTGGACCTGCAACCGTGGGGCCGGATCGGGGTGCAGATCTGCTATGAAATCATCTTTTCCGGCCAGGTGGTCGAGCGTGGCAACCGCCCCGATTTCCTGTTCAATCCATCGAACGACGGCTGGTTCGGCCGCTTTGGACCGCCGCAGCATCTGGCCCAGGCGCGGATGCGGGCGATCGAGGAAGGGCTGCCGATCCTGCGCGCGACGACCACAGGTATCAGCGCAGCGATCGACGCCAACGGCGTGGTTCGACAGACCGTCCCCCAGCATCGCGCCGCACGGATGGACGCCTTCGTGCCCCGGGCCAAGCCGCCGACACCGTTCGCCCGCACGGGCAATATGCTCCCGCTTGGCTGGGCCATAGTCTTGCTTGCGCTGTCCTTGGTTGCCTTGCGCCGCCGCCCCCGCTAGAGCCGCGCACCGCACATAAAGCTTTCTTTATATAACGGACTTCCCCATGCGCAGCGAATTCCTGTTCACCTCGGAGAGCGTTTCCGAGGGCCACCCGGACAAGGTCTCCGACCAGATTTCCGACGCGATCGTCGATCTGTTCCTGGCCAAGGACCCCGAGGCGCGGGTCGCCTGCGAAACGCTGACGACCACCCAGAAGGTCGTGCTGGCGGGGGAAATTCGCGGCAAGAACATCATGGACGAGGACGGCAACTGGGCCGACGGGGTGCGCGACGAAATCGAGCGGACCGTGCGCGATGTCGTCCGCGAGATCGGCTACGAGCAAGACGGGTTCCACTGGGAAACGCTCGATTTCTCGAATAACCTCCACCCCCAGTCGGCGCACATTGCGCAAGGTGTCGACGCCGGTGAAGCCAAGGAGGAAGGCGCGGGCGACCAGGGGATCATGTTCGGGTTCGCCTGCGACGAGACGCCGGATCTGATGCCCGCCACGCTCCACTACAGCCACAAGATCCTCGAGCGGATGGCCGCCGATCGTCATTCGGGCGCGGCGCCCTTTCTCCAGCCCGACGCCAAGAGCCAGGTCACGCTGCGCTTCCGCGATGGCAAGCCGTCCGCCGCGACCGCGATCGTCGTCTCGACCCAGCACGCCAAGGGCTATGACGAGGGGGCGAAAGAGGCCGAACTGCACAATTACGTGCGCGCGGTCGTCGCCGACGTGCTCCCCGCCGAGCTGCTGACCAACGAGACCGTCTACCACATCAACCCCACCGGCAGCTTCGAGATCGGCGGCCCCGATGGCGACGCCGGACTGACCGGGCGCAAGATCATCGTCGACACTTATGGCGGCGCGGCGCCGCATGGCGGCGGCGCTTTCAGCGGCAAGGACCCGACCAAGGTCGATCGCTCTGCCGCCTACATCGCGCGCTATCTGGCCAAGAACATTGTCGCGGGCGGGTTCGCCGCACGTTGCACTATCCAGCTCGCCTATGCGATCGGGGTGAGCGCGCCGTTGTCGCTCTATGTCGATACGCACGGGACCGGCACGGTCGGCGACGACAAGCTGGAGGAAGCGATCAAGAGCATCGCCAAGCTCGGCGGCTTGACCCCGCGCGGCATCCGCACGCATCTGTCGCTGAACAAGCCGATCTACCGCAAGACCGCCGCCTATGGGCATTTCGGGCGGAAGCCTGAAGGCGACCTGTTCCCGTGGGAACGGACCGATCTGGTCGAGGATCTGCGGGCGGCGCTGGGCTGATCGACAACCGCAAGCGCGGCGTTCCCGTCGCGGCTCACGGTGCGCGGGTCGGCGCCCGTCGCAGGCCGGTCGCGCCGATAACGGCGAGCTACGCCGAGTTTGAACCGATACGGTAAAGACAACTTTCCTACACGAGCCTGAATCGCCATCACGCTGGTCTTTGGCGAAAGGCGATTCGCGTGACTGTCGACTCCCTCACTCCCCACATCGTCAGCGAGATCATCCGGCACGAGGGGCTGGCGCGCGAAGCCTATCGCGACAGCGCCGGCGTGTGGACCTGGAGCATGGGCATCACCGACGCCAGCGGGCACCGGGTCGGCCGTTACCGCGACAACCCGCAGAGCATCAAACGCTGCCTCGAAGTGTTCGTGTGGCTCCTGAGCACGCGCTATCTCCCCGCGGTGTTCGCCGCGTTCAAGCCTTGCGAACACCAGCTCGCCGCCGCGCTCTTGTTCCACTACAACACCGGCGCGATCGGGCGCGCGACATGGCTCAAGCGGTTTCTTGACGGCGATCTCGCGGCCGCTCGCGAGGCCATCCGCGACTGGCGCAGGCCCCCTACAATCCTTGCGCGTCGCCGCCGTGAGCGCGACCTGTTCTTCGCCGCAAGGTGGTCGAGAGATGGCAGCGTTGCGGTGTACGACGTAGAAAAGTCCACCTACCGGCCGGTCAGACCCGAGCGCATCAGCATCGAGAAAACCTTGGAAGGGCTGCTGGTGGCGTCCGCTACCGTTGCCGACGGACCTCCGGCCCCGGCTTGCGGCGCGGTCGGCCCGACCGAAAAATCGGCCCCGAACTGGTTCGAACGATTGTTCGGCTAAGCCGCCATGGCATAGACCGCCGCATCCTCGTGCGGCCACCGCTCCAGCCGGGGCGAACGGGCGTTGAGGAACACCGCAGGCAGCTTGGCCAGCATCAGCGATTTGTGGATCCAGTAGTCGGTCCAGCGTTCGCGCCATTTCGCGGTGACCCGTCCCTGGCGGGTCAGCCAGCCGTGGTAGGGCAGCCAATGATCGGGTTCGTCTTCCTCGACGATACGGAAGATCTTGGTCATCACCGGGTCGGAGCGGATATGGCTGTTCCTGAGCAGGATCTCGACCTGCCGCATCCCGCGCTGTTCGGTGAGCATGATCACCCGGCACAGCTTCTCGAACTGTGCCCCGTCGGCGATGATCGCTGCCGTGTCGAGGTCCTCGATCGGGCAGCCGAACACGCCCTCGATGAAGCGGTCGATGTGGCCGCAGGTGCGATCGACCCGGAGCGGCATCGTGCCCTTCAGGTCGAACCAGCGCTTGAACATCAGGTAATGCTTGTACTCGTCGGCGCGGTGCTTCTCGACCGCGGCGATGAACGCGGTGTCATCCGGGCAGCGCGCGCGCACCGCCTCCAGCACCCGGTCGAGCGACGTGTAGCCACGGTGCTCGTTGTAGATGTAGATTGAGGCGAGGACTTCGAGAAATCGGGCGCGGAAGGCGGCAAGGGACGTCATTCGGCTTTTGTTTCCATGGCTTTGGCGGCCCGACTGGACGCCGCGGTAACGTGCCGGTCATGAACCGTCGTCAAGCATCTCCATCAGGCTCCCGACCGCCTCGGCGAACTCTTCGCGGAATGCCTGGACCACGGCTTTTGCCGGGCGGACGTCCTCGATCAGTCCGACTCCCTGGCCGACGAAATAGGAAACGAGGTCACGGGCCTGTTCGTTCCCGGCGGCGGCCGCGCGCTCGATCCGGGCGAAGGCCGGTTCGGATACCATCCCCATCAATGGCATCGGCAAAGTGCCCGGCGAGTCCGCGCCGTCCCATGCCTCATGCCACGCGGTGCGAAGCTGACGCGCGGGCTTGCCGGTACGGCTTTTCGAACGAACCGTGTCGCGGCTGCGCGCGGCGACCATCCGCTCGCGGAACGCCTCGCTGGTCTCGGCCTCGGGCGTGGCGAGCCACACGCTGCCGGTCCACGCGCCCTGGGCGCCCGCGGCCATCATCGCCGCCATCTGCCCCCCGGTCATGATCCCGCCCGCGGCGAGCACCGGGGTGGCATAGCCCGCTCCTGCAAGCGCGCGGACGACCTCGGGAATAAGCACGAGCGTCGAGACTTCGCCGCAGTGCCCGCCGGCCTCGCCGCCTTGGGCGACGATGATGTCGACCCCGGCGGCCGCCTGGCGCAGCGCGTGCTCCTTGGCGCCCACCAGCGCCGCCACCGGCACGCCGCGGCGCTTGCCCTCGGCGAGCATTTCGGGCGGCGCGATGCCCAGCGCGTTGGCGATCAGCCGGATCGGATGGCGAAAGGCCACTTCCATCAGCGCCAGGCCATTCTCGGGCGTGATACCCATGCGCTCGCGCAGGACGGGCACCGCGGCGTCGGTCTTGATTCCGTAGTCGCCGAGAATGGCATTGGCGAAATCGCGATGGGCCGCCCCGATCGCACCGGCCCGCTCTGCATTGCTGGTCATCCCGGCCACTCGCGGATCGATCGTCTCGGGCACCAGCACGTCGACGCCATAGGGCGCGCCATCGACATGCGCGTCGATCCAGGCCAGTTCCTCCTCGAGTTGTTCGGGGCTGAAGCGGGTGGCCCCAAGCACCCCGAACCCGCCCGCCTTGCTCACCGCGGCGACGACGTCGCGGCAGTGGCTGAACGCGAACAGCGGGAACTCGCAACCGGTCAGGCGGCAGACGGCGTTGTTCATGCGGCACTCTCCCAGGCGGCGCGACTCAGGTCACGTAGCGCGCCGTGGTCTTGGCCGCCACCTCGTCCGCGGTCACCCCCGGCGCGCATTCGATCAGCTTGAACGGGCTGGCGTGATCGGGCCGCTGGAACACGCACAAGTCGGTGATGATCATGTCGATCACGTTCCGCCCCGTCAGCGGCAGGGTGCACTGGGGGATGAACTTGGGGCTGCCGTCCTTGGCGGTGTGCTCCATCACCACGATGATCTTCTTGACCCCGGCGACCAGATCCATCGCTCCGCCCATGCCCTTGATCATCTTGCCCGGGATCATCCAGTTGGCGATGTCGCCGTCCTGGCTGACTTCCATCGCGCCGAGCACGGTCAGGTCGATGTGCCCGCCGCGGATCATCGCGAAGCTGGCGGCGCTGTCGAAATAGGCGCTGCTGGGCAGTTCGCTGATCGTTTGCTTGCCGGCGTTGATCAGATCGGGATCGACCTCGTCGTCATAGGGGAACGGCCCGATCCCCAGCATCCCGTTCTCCGACTGGAGCGTGACTTCGACGCCGGGCGGGATATGGTTGGCGACGAGCGTGGGGATGCCGATGCCCAGGTTGACGTAATACCCGTCGCGCAATTCCTGCGCGGCGCGGGCGGCCATGTCGTCGCGGGTCCAGGGCATCGAAACTCCTTTGCAGTCAGCCGAGCGGCGGGGGCGCTATGAACCATCCAGCGCCGAGCAGGTAGTCGAGCCCGTCGCCGCTGCGCGGATCGCGCAGGTAGTCGAACAGCTCGTCGAAGTCGCCCTTGCGGTCGCCGGCAATCGCGATCACGCAGACGTCCTTGTTGGCGTCCTCGCGCAGCACCTGCTTGCGGTCATCGGCCGAGCGGGCGAGCAGCAGCGGGTCCTTGCCCTCCGGGTCGAGCCCTGAGGAGCGCAAGGCCTCGGCGACCTGACCGACCTCGCCTCCGGGCAGCGCGCTGATCCACAGCACCACGACCCCCGCTTCGCGAAGCCGCGCCAGGCCCTCGGCCAGGCCCGGCGACGGGGTCACCGCCGTGCCGGGGGTGAATCGGCCCGGCCCGGCGTCGAGATCGACGATGACCGCGGGGGGCTTGCCCTCGCAGGTCCGCATCTTCGGCAGGACGAGCTGGGTGCCGGATTCGAGAAGGACCGAACGGCCCCGTCCGTTGCCGGCGAGCCCGGCGCCTTGCCGCGCCGCATAGTCGACGAACGCCCGCCACGGGTCGGCCGCCGACGGAGTGGGTGGGGGAAGCTCGGTCAGGCCGGTGAGGACAGCGGTGGAACCCAGGCCCGCCGGCGCGGCGCTCGGTAGCGCCAAGGCGGCCACCGCGGTCCCGGCCGTGCGTTCCTCTGGCGTGGGGGCGATCCGCACCGTGCCCGAGGACTTGGGCCGCGGTGTCGCCGCCCTGATCTTGACGTTGCCGCCGGCGAACATCGCCCCGCCCGCCATCAGGGGCAGCGCGGCGGCGGCGATGCAGCCGGAGAGCAGCGCAAGCGCCGCGAGGGCGCCAAGCAAACGGCCCTTGGCGGCCAGCCCGATCACGCCGCCTCGCGCGTCCGGGTCATGCGGAACTCGATCTTCTTGTCGTAGGGCGCGCCGACGATCAGGCGCTGGACGTAGACGCCGGGCAGGTGGATCGCGTCGGGATCGAGGCTGCCGGTGGGGACGATCTCCTCGACTTCGACCACGCAGACCTGGCCGCAGGTGGCGGCGGGCTGGTTGAAGTTGCGCGCGGTCTTGCGGAACACGCAGTTGCCGCTCGCGTCGGCCTTCCACGCCTTGACCAGGCTGAGATCGGCGAAGATGCCGCGCTCGAGGATGAACTCCTCAGGGCCGTTGCGGCCATCGAAGGTCTTGGCCTCCTTGCCCTCGGCGACCAGCGTACCGACCCCGGTCTTGGTGTAGAAACCGGGAATCCCCGCGCCGCCCGCGCGCATGCGTTCGGCCAGCGTACCCTGCGGACAGAATTCCACTTCCAACTCGCCGGCCAGGTACTGGCGTTCGAACTCCTTGTTCTCGCCGACGTAGCTGGCGATCATCTTCCTGACCTGGCGCGTGCGCAGCAGCTTGCCGATGCCTTCGTTGTCGATGCCGGCGTTGTTGCTGGCGAAGGTCAGGTCCTTGACCCCGCTGTCGCGCACCGCGTCGAGCAGGCGCTCGGGAATGCCGCACAGACCGAACCCGCCGCAGGCGATCGTCAGACCGTCGCGAAGCAGGCCGTCCAAGGCGGCGGCGGCGTCGGGATAGAGCTTGTTCATGCGGGTTCTCCGACCAAATCGATGTCCAGGACCCGCGACAGGTCCTCGAGCGCCTGCGCCTCGCCCGTCACCTTGATCGCGGTCATCCCCAGCACGGCGGCGGGTTTGCAGTTGATCCCCAGGTCGTCGAGATAGACGCATTCGTTTGGCGATGCCGCCAAGGCCTCGCACATCATCAGGTAGATGCGCGGGTCGGGCTTGCGGATCCCGGCCTTGGCGCTTTCGATCACGCAATCGAACCGGGCGAAGATATCGGCATAGCGCGATTCGGCATGCGCGTCGGCGGCCATAGCCGGGCCGCTGCTGCCCGGCACGTTGTTGGTGATGCAGCCCAGCTTGAACCCCGCGGCGCGGATCGTGTCGAGCGCGGCGACCATTCCCGGGCGGATCGCCCCGGCGATCACCGCCAGCACGTCGGCGCCGCGCAGGTCGTGGCCCAGCGCCGCCGCCTCTGCGGCAAACCGCGCGTCGAATTCGGCGCGACCGATTTCGGCGCGTTCGAGCAAGGCCCAGGCATTGCCGTCGGGATCGGCGGCATTGATCCGGCGGACGAGGTCGTGGGGCAGCCCGCGCTCGGCCTCGAGCCGGTTGAACGCTTCGAAAGGCGAGGCGGTGATGACCCCGCCGAAATCGAAGATCGCTGCCCGAATATCCATCGCGCGGGGCCATAGGCGGCGCCGCGGCGAAGCACAATTGCTCGCGAGGATGACTCCGCCATGCTAGGCATTCCGCGGGGCTCGACCTACACGGAGAAGCTGCTTGCGCTTGGTCTTCATCGCCGCACCGGCCGCCTTGTTCTTGGGTGGATGCGTGAGAACGACGGCGGACTTCGCGCTTCCGGGACGCTTCACTGCGTTGGGGACCGAGCCGTTCTGGGCGGCCAAAGTGGACGGCGATCGCCTGACCTATTCGACTCCGCTCGACCAGCGGGGCCGGGTCGTCGCGGTCACACGCACCGCCGGTCCCGGATTTGCCGATATCGGCGGGCTGCTTGATGGCCGGCCATTGCGTCTGCGGGTGACCGCCGGTCCGTGTAGCGATGGAATGTCGGACACGGTCTATCCGTTTTCGGTCGAGCGCAGCGTCGGGCCGGCGACCGAGCGCGGCTGCGCACGGCCCGATTGATCACCGACGTGCTGCATCGCAGCGGTGAACGCGGCTTCGGATAGGCGTCAGCGGCTTTTAGGACATTCCGAATTGCCGGCTGTCCGAGCATTTCGGCCAGTATCGCGCGATCTAGCCCTACGATTGCGTTTTTTTCATCCTTGAAATCCCTTTTCGCACTTGCACAATATTTGGGTCAGGAGCATAACGATCCTGCCTTTCAGGCATCCTCTCCCAAAACTTTCATGGCCCGGACGGCAACGTCCGGGCCTTTTTTCTGCGCCCGGGCGAGGGGATGACGGTGACATCCGCGCTTTTTCTACCTGGTCTTGGGATCGTCCGAGCGCGCCGCCCGTTTGAATTCCCGGTCGTGCAACCCTAGCTTCGCCTAGAAGACTAATTGACAGGACGGGCCATGGCTGACGCAGCGACCGCGATCGCACTTACCGACAACGGGATCAGGCTCCAGGTCGCGGGTGCGCGCCAGGAAGAGAGCGGAACCGGCTTCGCGCGAATCAGCCGCGCCACGATGGCCCAGCTGGGGATTACCGAAGGCGACGTAATCGAGATCGAGGGCAAGCGCGCGACCGCCGCGCGCGCGATCCTGCCTCACCCCGAAGACGAGGGGATCGAGGTGATTCGCCTCGACGGCCTCCAGCGCGCCAACGCCGAAGTCGCTTCGGGCGAGCATGTAGTGGTGCGCAAAGCCGTCGCCAAGCCCGCGAGCCGGGTGGTATTCGCTCCCGCCCAGCGCGAGTTGCGGCTCCAAGGCCCGGCGCAGGCGCTCAAGCGCAACTTCTTCGGGCGGACGCTGACGCTGGGCGATCTCGTTGCCACCGCCGGGCAACAGCAGGTCGATCGTGGCGACATGCCGCCCCAGCTGCGCCAGATGCTCAACGTGCCCGCCTTCGCGCTGACCCAGATCCGCCTGTCGGTGGTGGCGACGGTGCCCAAGGGCGTCGTCTTCATAGACGAAAATACCGAGGTCGAGTTGCGCGCCGAGTATGAAGAGCCGCGCGACAGCCGCGCCGAGCTCAACTACGACGACGTCGGCGGGATCGGCGACACTATCCGGCAGTTGCGCGAAATGGTCGAGCTACCGCTCCGCTATCCCGAGCTGTTCCGGCGGCTGGGGGTCGATCCGCCCAAGGGGGTGCTGCTCCACGGCCCGCCGGGGACGGGCAAGACCCGGTTGGCCAAGGCCGTCGCCAACGAAAGCGACGCCAGCTTCTTCACGATCAACGGCCCAGAGATCATGGGTTCGGCTTATGGCGAGAGCGAGCGGCGCCTGCGCGAGGTGTTCGAAGAGGCTACCCGTTCGGCCCCCGCGATCATCTTCATCGACGAGATCGATTCGATCGCACCCAAACGCGACCAGGTGCATGGCGAGGCGGAGAAGCGCCTTGTCGCCCAGCTCCTGACGCTGATGGATGGGATCGAAGCGCGCGTCAGCCTCGTGGTGATCGCCGCGACCAACCGTCCCGACGCGATCGACGAGGCGCTGCGCCGGCCCGGTCGGTTCGATCGCGAGATCGTTATTGGCGTGCCGGATGAGGGCGGTCGCCGCGAAATCCTGGCGATCCACACCCGCGGTATGCCACTGGGCGAAGGGGTCGATCTCAAGGAGCTGGCGCGCACCACGCACGGCTTCGTCGGTGCCGATCTGGCCGCGCTGACGCGCGAGGCGGCGATCGAGGCGGTCCGGCGGATCATGCCCAAGCTCGATCTTGAAGCGCAGACGATCCCGCCCGAAGTGCTCGACGACTTGCGGGTCGAGCGCGAGGACTTCCTCGACGCGCTCAAGCGGATCCAGCCAAGCGCAATGCGCGAGGTGATGGTCCAAGTGCCGACCGTGGGTTGGGACGACGTCGGCGGTCTCGACGAGGCGCGCGAGACGCTGCGCGAAGGCATCGAGCTGCCGCCTCAAGCTGCCCGAGGCATTCCACCGGCTGGGCATCCGCCCGGCCAAGGGCTTTCTGCTCTATGGGCCTCCCGGGACCGGCAAGACGCTTCTCGCCAAGGCAGTGGCGAAGGAAGCCGAGGCCAACTTCATCTCGATCAAATCGTCCGATTTGCTGAGCAAGTGGTTCGGCGAGAGCGAGCAGCAGATCGCGCGGCTGTTCGCGCGCGCCCGCCAGGTCGCGCCATGCCTGATCTTCATCGACGAGATCGACAGCCTGGTCCCCGCGCGTGGAAGCAGCGCCGGCGAGCCGCAGGCGACCGCACGGGTGGTCAACACGATCCTGGCGGAGATGGACGGGCTGGAGGAGCTGCAGTCGGTCATCGTGATCGGCGCCACCAACCGCCCGGCGCTGGTCGATCCGGCGCTGCTGCGGCCGGGAAGGTTCGATGAACTGGTCTACGTCGGCACGCCGAGCGAGGCGGGGCGGCTGCACATCCTCAAGATTCACACCGCGGGGATGCCCCTGGCCGCGGACGTCGATCTGGCGAAGGTCGCCGCCAAGACCGAGCGCTTCACCGGCGCCGACTTGGAGGACGTCGTTCGCCGCGCCGGCCTCAACGCGCTGCGCCGGGCCGGAGCCGAGGTCCGCGACGTCACCGGCGAAGATTTCCGCGAGGCGCTCGAGGATTCGCGCGCGACGGTGACCGCGGAGATGGAAGAGGAATACGCCAAGATGAAGGGCGAGCTGAAGAAGCGGGCGATGGAGGTCTCGCCCATCGGCTTCATCGCGCCGGGCATGGTCAGTTCGACGCGCGATGTGAAGCACGGGTGAGGGAGTAACGAGCTAGCCTGGAACCCACTGGCGCCGAGCTTATCGAAGCACGGTTCGTTTGCTCCTGCGTCGCGTCGGCTGCCCGACGCTGCGTGCCTACTTGACCGGAAAATCCATCGTCACTTCCACCCCAGTCGGGTGAAAGTGGCGCTCGATCGTTCCGGCGATCTGCTTGGCCGAGCTGCCGATCAGCATCGAGCCGAAGCCTTCGTCGCCTGAAGGCGCGACGGGCTTGGCGCCTTCTTCGCGCCAGATCAGGCGGACCCGCCCGCCCTCGTGCCGCCAGCTTACCGCCAGCTTGCCATCGCCATTGGCAAGCGCGCCATACTTGACCGCGTTGGTCACCAGCTCGTGGAGCACTAGTCCCAGCGGCACCGCCAGATGCGAGCGCAGCATGACCGGATCCCCCTCGATCCGCCCGCGCGATTCGTCCAGCCGGTAGGGCTCCAGCGCGGTATCGACCAATTCGCGCAGGTCAATCTCTGGCCGGGTGCGATCGCCCTGGGTCACTTCGTGCGAGCGGAGCAGGGCGTGGAGCCGCTGGGCAATTTTGTCGATCGCCGGCTTGGCCGCCGGATCGCCCTTGCCGCTCATCTTGACGATCGCCAGGACCACCGCGAACAGGTTCTTGACCCGGTGGTTGAGCTCGCCCGCGAGCAGATCGGCGCGGTCGCGCGCTGCGCTCAGGTCTTGCGCAGTCGCGGCCAGCGCCTCGGCCCGCGCCCCACGCACGACCTGCCACAACCCCAGCACGAGCGCCCCGAGGATCAGCAGCAGCAGCCCCGCGAGCAGCGGGGCCATGCGCCCTTCGAGCCGCAGGGTGTCGCTTGCCGCGCGCCTCAGCTGTCCCGCCTCGATCGCCTCGAGCTCGCCCGCGGTCGCGCGCAGCTCGGTCATCAGCTGCTGACCTTCGTCGCTGAGCAGGCGTGCCTCGGCATCGACGATCCGCCCGTCGTCGACCAGCGAGACGGTCTCGGCCATCTCCGCAAACTTGGCGTCGGCCAGCTTCTCGACGCGCGCGACGAGCGCCCGCTGACGCGCATCGGCGGCGGGATCGAGCAGCGCGTGGAGGCGGCGCATCGCGGTTGGGTACGAGGCGGCGCCAAGCTGGAACGGGGCGAGATAGCGGCGGTCGAGCGTAATGATATAGCCGCGCTGGCCGGTCTCGGCGTTGAGCGTGGCGGTAGTGATCTCGCGCAGCGCCTCAAGCACTTCGCGGGTCTGGGCGACCTGGACCCGCTCGGCCCGCTCGGCGCGGACGGTGGAGAAGATCAGGAAGGTGGCCGCAAGCAGCGACAGCGCGACCAGGCCGAACAGCGCCAGGCTGGCCATCCCCGGCGCGGTGCGGCGCCACCCGAGCCGCTTGCGCGCGAAAATCTGCTGTTCGGTTTCGAGAGCCATGGGCAGACGCTGCCTAGGCGAGCGCCGCGTCCGTCACAAGGCGGACGGCAGTCAGTGTGCTGCCCCCCAACTCAGGCCGGTGCCGATCTCGATCCCCAGCGGTACGTCGAGCACGACCGCCGGTAGAGCGGCATCGGCCATCACCCGCTCGATCACCGGACTTGCGGCCGCGACGTCCGCTTCGGGCAGTTCGAACACCAGCTCGTCGTGGACCTGAAGCAGCATCCGCACATGCTCCAGCCCGGCATCCGCCAGAGCGGGCAGCATCCGCGCCATCGCGCGCTTGATGATGTCGGCGCTCGTACCCTGGATCGGCGCGTTGATCGCCGCGCGCTCCGACCCTGAGCGTTCGTTGGGGTTGCGCGAGGAAATCCGCGGGAACCATGTCTTGCGCCCGAACAGCGTCTCGGAATAGCCGCGCTCGCGCACGCTCTCCAGCGTGGCGACGATGTAACGCTGGATGCCGGGGAACCGTTGGAAATAGCGGTCGATCATTCCCTGCGCCTCCTCGGGCGTGACTCCGAGGCGACCCGCGAGGCCCCAGCGGCTGATGCCATAGAGGATCGCGAAGTTGATCGTTTTCGCCCGCCCGCGGGTGTCGCGGTCGACCGTCCCGAACATTTCCATCGCGGTTCGCGAGTGAATGTCCTCGCCCGCCGCAAATGCCTCCTTCAAAGGTGGGACGTCGGCCATGTGCGCGGCGAGGCGCAGCTCGATCTGGCTGTAATCGGCCGAGAGCAGCACGTTTCCGGGTTCGGCGACGAAGGCGTCGCGGATCTGGCGGCCCAGTGCGGTGCGGATCGGGATGTTCTGCAGGTTGGGGTCGTTCGAACTCAATCGCCCGGTTTGCGCGCCGACCAGGCTGTAGCTGGTATGGACGCGCCCGGTCGCGGGGTTGATCGCGGCCTGCAACGCCTCGGTATAGGTCGATTTCAGCTTCGATAGCTGGCGCCATTCGAGCACTTTGCCGGGCATCTCCGCGCCTTGGGCGGCCAGCCCTTCGAGAATGCCGACGTCGGTCGAATACTGCCCGCTCTTACCCTTGCGCCCGCCTTTGTAGCCCAGCTTGTCGAACAGGATGTCGCCGAGCTGCTTGGGGCTGCCGATGGTGAAAGGTTGGCCGGCGAGGCCGTGGATCTCGGTCTCCAGCCCGGCGATGGCGTGGGTGAACTCGGTCGACAGGCCCGCGAGCCGTTCGCGGTCGACCTTGATCCCATGCCGCTCCATCGCCGCGATCGCCGCGATCGTCGGGCGGTCGACGGTCTGGTAGACTCGCGTCCCGCCTTCCTCGGCGAGCCGCGGCCTGAGCAGGGTCCACAGCCGCCAGGTGACGTCGGCGTCCTCGGCGGCATAACGCGTGGCGCGGTCGAGCGGGACTTCGCCGAACGGGATCGCCTTCTTGCCGCTGCCGCAGATGTCCTTGAAGGTCAGCGTGGTGTGGTCGAGATGGCGGGTGGCGAGCTCGTCCATCCCGTGGCCCCCGCCGATCCCCTCTTCGCCGCGCCCGGCGTCGAGATCGAAGCTGATCACCATCGTATCGTCGATCGGGGCGACCTGGATTCCGGCCCGCGCAAAAATGTTGATGTCGTACTTGGCGTTCTGCCCGATCTTGAGCACCGCGTCGCTTTCCAGCAGCGGCTTGAGCCGGGCGAGCGCCGTGGCCTTGTCGATCTGGAGCGGCCGTTCGGCGAACATGTCCGACCCGCCATGGCCGAGCGGGATGTAGCAGGCATCGTTCGGGCCGAGCGCGAGGCTGACCCCGGCCAGCTCGGCGCGCATCGCGTCGAGCGAGCTGGTCTCGGTATCGAACGCCACGGCTCTTGCGGCAAAGGCGCGCGCAATCCAGCGGTCGAGCGCCTCGATCGTCTGAACGCATTCGTAGGCGTCGAGATCGACCGGCGGAAATTCAGGCAGCGTCTGGCGGCTCCCCTGCGGAGCGGCTGCCGCGCCGGGGGTGACGGGCTTGGCGGGATTCAGTTGAGTCGCCGGACCCGGCGCGCTGCCGCCCGCTCCCAATCGCTTGAGCAGGCTGGTGAAGCCGTGCTCGGTCAGGAACGAGGCGAGCGGATCGGGTGGAATCGCGGCCAGCGCGAAATCCTCGATCGGTATCGGCAGCTCGCAGTCTTCCTTGAGCTGGACCAGCACCCGGCTGAGCCGCGCCATCTCGGCCTGGTCGATCAGGCTCTGCTGCATCTTGGACGGCTTCATCGTCGGCGCGGCGGCGAGCGCCGATTCAAGATCGCCGTAATCCTGGATCAGCTTGGTCGCGGTTTTCGGCCCGATTCCGCGGATGCCCGGCACATTGTCGACCGCGTCGCCCATCAGCGCGAGCACGTCGCCGACCTTCTCGGGTGGAACGCCGAACTTCTCGATCACTTCGGGAATGTCGATCCGCTGGTTCTTCATCGTATCGAGCATGTCGATGCAGCCGCCGCCTTCGGCGCACTTGCCCACGAGCTGCATCAGGTCCTTGTCAGAGCTGACGATGGTCACGTCCCAGCCCCTCAGCGTGGCCGCGCGGGCATAGCTGGCGATGAGGTCATCGGCCTCGAGATCGTCCTCCTCGATACAAGCCAGGCTGAACGCGCGCGTGGCGTCGCGGATCAGCGGGAACTGTGGGACGAGGTCTTCGGGCGGGGGCGGGCGGTGCGCCTTGTACTGATCGTAGAGCCTGTTGCGGAAGCTGGTCGCGCCCTTGTCGAGGATCACCGCCAGATGCGTCGGTCCGTCGGCCTTGTTGAGGTCTTCGGCCAGGCGCCACAGCATCGTGGTATAGCCATAGACCGCGCCCACCGGCACCCCGCGCGGGTTGGTCAGCGGCGGCAGGCGATGATAGGCGCGGAAGATATAGGCGGAGCCATCGACGAGGTAGAGATGCTGGCGGTTCGACATGAGAATCGCCTAGCAGCGCGGTGCGCGGGCGTCACGCCGGGTCGGCGAATCGCGGCGCGAAACCCGGCAGGCCCCGTTCCTCCGAGGCTATCGCGAGCCCGTCATATCGACGACACAATTGGCGGCTATCAAGCATTTTGGGGACGAATGCGACCGGCCGCGCGCTCCGCGCTTGCACAGACGCGCGCAAACGATTATTTGACGCCCCGAAGTCTTCCTAATCAGTAGACTTTGCGCGGCGCTTTTGGACATGGGGCCGTCGCGCGCTCCACCCGTTTTTTGTGTCCTTAAGGGAACTCTCGAATGCGCAAACTGATCCTCGCCGCGGTTGTCGGCACTGCCTTCGCTCTCGCCGGCTGCTCGGAAAAGACCGAGGACGCCGCCGCCACCACTGCCGACGCCGCTGCTTCGGATGCCGCCGCGAACGTTGACGCGATGGCGACCGGCGCGACTGACGCGATGGGCGACGCTTCGGCAGCCGCTGCCGATGCCGCGACGACCGCCGATGCCGCCGCCAGCGGCGCCGCCGAAGGTGCCAAGGAAGGCGTCGAGAAGGCCGAAGCCGACAAGAAGATGTAATCTTCGCGTTTGCGAATACATGAAGGGCGCGACCGCAAGGTCGCGCCCTTTTTGTTTGGGCTGAGAGGTGAGCGCCCCGCTATCATCGCCCCATTCGGGGGCGACGACTACTTGTCCGAAATCCTAACGCCGCGCCGAATAGCTCGGCTGGTAGGAACTGGTGGTGAAGCTGTCGTAGACCGTCCGGGCGACCTGGGCGATCGTCTGGGCCTGGGCGGCGTGGCTGCTCTGCCCTGTGACATAGACCGCCAGCGCCACGTTGCGGCCATCGGGCAGGCGGATGATCCCGACGTCGCTGGTCTGGGCCCATAGCGTGCCGGTCTTGTGCGCGATCAGCGTGCCTTCGGGAAGCAGCGCCGGAATCCGGGTCTTGCCGGTCTTGCACCGGCTCATCGCTCCGAGCAGCACCGCGCGGCTCTGCGGGCTCAGCACTTCGCCGCGATGCAGCGCGCCGAGCAAGCGGACCATCGCGGCAGGGGTCACCGTATCCCGCTTGTCCAGTCCGAGCACCGGATCGTTCTTTCGCTGATCGTCGCGCAGCAGCGTGGCGATGTCGCGATCGACGCGCAGGCCGGAAATACCCGCGCCCAGCAGCCAGCGGTTGACCTCCGCCGGTCCCCCGACCGCCGACAGGATTGCGTCGGTCGCCTGGTTGTCGCTCTTGGTGATCATCAATTCGATCAGGCTCTGCGCGGACAGGCTCATTCCCTCGCGCGTGATGACCCGGCCATCCGCCCCGGTCTGGCCCGTGCCGATGCGCAGCGGATAGGCCGTGTCGAGCCGCAAACGGCCATCGTCGACGCCCTGGAGATAGGCCGCGGCGATCGCAACCTTGACCGTGCTGGCCATCGGAAACGCCTGGTTGGCGTTGATCGTAACCGCGCGCGGGCCATCCACGTCGGCGGCGTAGATGCCGATCCGTCCGCCCGAATTGGCGACGATCGCGCGCAGTTGCGTTTCGAGCGCGCGATCAAGCGCCGCGGAGGCGAAATCGCGCTGCGGCGCGAGCGCCTGTGCCTTGACCGACTGAGCCGGAACCGGCGTGGCGACCAGCGCCAAAATCGCAAAGCCAATGGAAGCGGCGCGACCCCGTTTACTCATCCGTGTAACCCCAGTCCCGAAGTTCAATATACGACCCAACCCCAGATGATTAAACGCATTTTAGGCAAGCTTCGCAAGCCCTGGTTCCAACGGGTTGGCGTCTGCGCGCCTCCGCTGGGCTGGATATTGCCCAAGGTTTGGCTAACGAAGTGTGAATGGGCGAAACGAATCAGAACCTGGCTGCCAGGCTAGGCGAGGTTATGAAACGGGCCGGGGGGCGCGGCGCGGTAGCCGATCTGGAGCGCCTCTCGGGCGGCGCCAACATGGAGAGCTGGGCCTTTTTCAGCGCTGGCAATGCCTATGTCCTGCGCCGTGCGCCCTCCGCAGAGGTCATGGCGGGCCGTCCTCTCGATCACGCGGGCGAGGCCTCGATAATCCGCGCCGCGCACGCCGCCGGAGTCTTGGCACCTGAGGTGGTTGCGGAACTCGAGCCCGGCGACGACCTCGGCAGTGGCTTCGTCATGCGTCGCCTGCCCGGTACCGCCGCGCCAGAGGTGGCGCTGGGCGGAGGAGCGCAGCTGCTCGGCGATCTCGGCGCGTCGCTTGCAGCGGTCCACCGTATCGATCCGGCGTCGATGACGGTGGCGCCCCGCCTCGATCCCCCGCCGGCGTGGAGGGGCTTGCCGAGCAGTTTGCCCAGCACGGCGGCGACCGCCCGATCATAGCCCTTGGCCTCGCGTGGCTGCGCGCGAACTTGCCGGATCCTATAGCGCCACGGCTGCTTCATGGCGATTTCCGCATCGGCAACCTGATGACCGAGAATGGTCGGCTGACCGGGGTGCTCGACTGGGAACTGGCGCACCTTGGCGATTTCCACGAGGATCTGGCATTCGGATGCATGGCAGTCTGGCGCTTCGGCAGCCCGCTGCCTGGGTTCGGCCTGGGGTCGCTCGACGAGCTGTTCGACGCCTATGAGGCCAATGGTGGGGCGAAAGTGGACCCGGCGCGGTTCCGGTTCTGGCAGGTCTATCGCACGGTATGGTGGGCCCTGGGGTGTTTGGGGATGGGCCAGACCTGGCGCAGCGGCGCCGACCGCAGCCTCGAACGCGTGGTCGTCGGAAGACGCGCCGCCGAGCAGGAACTCGACCTGCTGCTGCTTGTCGAGGACGAAGCGCCCGAGGCTGAGCGGGCGCGGGCGGTACCGTCGGCTCCAACCGCCGCGCCGCGCGAGGCGGGCGAGCCATCCGCCGATGAAATCCTCACCGCGGTTGGCGAATGGCTGGGGTTGGTCAAGGAACGTTTCGTGGGGCGCGAACGCTTCGAGCACGCCGTCGCGCGCAACGCCTTGGGCATCGTGGCGCGCGAACTGGCGACGCGGTCCCCGGCCGAGGACCGTGTGCTGGCGGACGATATTCTGGCCGGGCGCGCGACGCTGGCGACGCAGGGCCTGCTCGCGCGCCTGCGGCGTTCGGCGCTGACCAAGCTGGCGGCGGACCAGCCGAAATATCCTTCGCTCGCCTTGGCCCGCGGGAAATGGCAGGTCTCTTAATCGAACGGTTAAACCGATTCGGGAGAGAACAATGGATTTCGCCCTGCCCGCCGACCTCGTCGCCTATCTCGCCGAACTCGACGCGTTCATCGACGCCGAGATCAGACCGCTGGAACAGGCCGACGACAACATTCGCTTTTTCGATCACCGCCGCGAGTACGCGCGCACCGACTTCGAGAACGGGGGACTGCCCCGGCATGAGTGGGAAGACCTGCTCCGCCAATCGCGCAAAATCGCGGACCAGGCGGGACACTGGCGGTTCTCCGCGCCCAAGAAGTACGGCGGCCAGGACGGCGCCAACCTGTGGATGGCGGTCATCCGCGATCGCTTCGCGCAGAAGGGCCTGGGGCTCCACAACGATCTCCAGAACGAGCACTCGATCGTCGGCAACTTCCCTTTCGTGGCGATGTTCGAGGAGTTCGGAACCGAGGCGCAGAAGCAGGAATTCATCCTCGGCGGGTTCGAAGGCAAGCGCAGGGTCGCGTTCGGGCTGACCGAGCCCGACCACGGCTCCGACGCGACCTGGATGGAGACCCGCGCGGTGGCGGAAACCCGCGACGGGGTCGCCGGGTGGCGGATCGACGGGGCCAAGATGTGGATCACCGGAATGCACGTGGCCAGTCACTGCGCGCTATTTGCGCGCACCCGGGGCAGCCCCGGCGAGGCTCGCGGCATCACCTGCTTCCTCGTCCCCAATCCGACCGAGGGCCTCAAGATCGAGGAGTGGATGTGGACCTTCAACATGCCCACCGACCACCCGCGGCTGAGCCTGACCAATGTCTGGGTGCCGCACGAGGCGATCCTGGGCGAGGAGGGACGGGGTCTCAGCCTGGCGCAGAGCTTCGTCCACCAGAACCGCATCCGCCAGGCGGCCTCGTCGCTCGGTGCCGCCACCTTCTGCGTCGAGGAAAGCGTCCGCTACGCCCGGATGCGCAAGCCATTCGGCGAGGAACTGGCGCGCAACCAGGGCATCCAGTTCCCGCTGGTTGAGCTGGCGACCCAATGCGAGATGCTGCGGATGCTGATCTACAAGACCGCGTGGGAGATGGACCAGATGCCCCACAAGGAGATCGAGCACCGCCTCTCCGACAAGATCAGCATGTGCAACTACTACGCCAACCGGCTGGTGTGCGAGGCGGCGGACCGGGCGATGCAGGTCCACGGCGGGATCGGCTATTCGCGGCACAAGCCGTTCGAGCACATCTATCGCCACCACCGCCGCTATCGCATCACCGAAGGCGCCGAGGAGATTCAGATGCGCAAGGTCGCGGCGTATCTGTTCGGCTATCTCGGGCCGCGGAAGGCGGAGTTCGCGGCCCTATGAGCGGATTGCGCATCCGCGACTATGATGCATCGCTGGCCGGAGATTTCGCCCGGATCAACCGTCAGTGGATCGAGGAAATGTACGCGCTCGAGCCGGTCGACGAGGCGCAGCTTGCCGATCCTCACGGACAGATCGTTGCCCCAGGGGGCGCGGTCCTGTTTGCCGAGGACGAGGCGCTGGGGATCGTCGGTACCTGCGGACTGCTCAAGACCAGCGAGGGGGAATTCGAGTTGATCAAGATGGCGGTTCTCCCCCAGGCGCGGGCGCGCGGCGCGGGTGAGGCGCTGCTGCGCGCCGCGATTGCCCGCGCCTTCGCGCTGAGCGCGACGCGTCTGTTCCTGCTGACCAACAGCAAGAGCCAGGCGGCGATCCGCCTCTACGAACGCAACGGCTTCGTCCACGATGCCGAAGTCCTCGCCCGCTGTGGCGGGGAGTACAGCCGTTGCGACGTGGCAATGCGCTATATCGGTGAGGGCGCTACCGCGGCTTCCTGAAACGCAGCGCGAACTGGTCGGTCTTGCCGCGGATGCTTGGGTCGAAAACGTTGGCGGTGCGCGGGTCGGCGGCGTGGGCGTAAAGCGCGCTCTCGGCCTCGAGCTTGAACCCGGCCTTGGTCAGCGCCGCGATCACCGCCGCCTTGTCGATGCGATGGAGCGAATCCGACAGCGTCGTGCCGGTCCCCGCCTTGGCGCTGTGATCGACCACGACCAGCGTGCCGCCCGGTTTCAACGCCGCGAACAGCGCCGCGCTGGCTTTCGCGCCGGTATCGACGGCAAAGGGCTTGAGATAGAGGTCGTGGAAGTTCTGTACGGTAATGATCGTATCGAGACCCGCCGGAAACGCGGGGGCGGCGAACGGTCCGGGCACCGCGTCGACATTGGCGTAGGCGGCGTCGAGCGCCTTGAGATCGTCGGCGTAGCTCGCCTTGAACTTCATGAACTCGGCCGGCTGGAAGGCGTAGACATGCCCGGTCGGCCCGACCGCAGGGGCCAGCACACGGGTGACATAGCCGCCGCCGGTGACGAAATCGCCGACCCGCTGGCCTTTCTTGACCTGCGCGAAAGCGAGCAGCTGCGCCGGCAGACGCGCAACGTCGCGCTCGCGGTCGGCGGCGGGGCGCGCCGGGTCGGCGAGCGCAGCGGCATAGAGCGCGGAGGCGGAATGGTTGGCCTTGGCGGCGGGCTTGGCGGTTACCGGAGTGGCGCAAGTCGCGAGCAGGGCAACGCATAAGGCGGCATATCGAAACTTCATTGCAGGTTCTCCCATCGGTTGCCGCGACCATATCGTCGCGCGGGCGCGGCGACACCCTCAAATCGCGTGTGGTCAAATCGCATACTGCGCGCCCAGCTCGATCACCCGGTTGTGGGGGATGCCGAAATAGTCGGTAGGATCGGCGGCGTTGCGGTGGAGGATGATGAACAGCACGTCCTGCCACACCGGCATGCCCACGTCGGACGAGAACGCATAATTGTTGCGCCCGATGAAGAAACTGGCTTGCGCCGCGTCGGCCACCGCGCCGCCCGCCGCGACCAGGTCGTCGCGGACCGCGGGCGTGTCCATGAAGCCATAGCGCAGCTCGATCGTGCTGAAACGATCGTCGATCCGCTCGACCGTGATCCGATCCTCGGGCGACACATGCGGCACCGCCATCGTGCGGACTGTGGTCACGTAGTTGTGTTTGTGGAGCACCCGGTTGTGCTTGAGGTTGTGAAGCAGCGCGTGCGGGGTGAGCTCGCTGCGCGCGGTCAGGAATACCGCGGTGCCATCGACCTGCGGCGGCGGGCGCTTGGCCAGCGCGGCGGCCATCTCGGCCAGCGGCAGTGCGCCGTCGTCCTCAAGAGTGGCGACGAAGCGGCGGCCACGTACCCAGGTCCAGATCACCACCAGCAGGCAGGCGGCGATCGTCAGCGGCACCCATCCGCCTTCGACCACGCGCAGGATGTTCGCGCCGAAGAACAGCATGTCGAGTGCGAGAAACGGCGCGATCAGCGCCACCGACGCGGCCAGGCTCCACTGCCAGCGGCGTCGGACCACCACGAACGCCAGGCAGCAAGTCACCACCATCGTGCCCGTTACGGCGATGCCGTAGGCCGCGGCCATTGCCGACGAGCTCTTGAACCCCAGGACCAGCGCGATCACCCCGAACAGCACCGCCCAGTTGACGAAGCCGACGTAGATCTGGCCAGAATGTCCCGCCGACGTCTGCTTGATCCGCAACCGCGGGAGAAGGCCAAGCTGGATCGCCTGCTGGGTCAGGCTGAACGCGCCGGTGATCACCGCCTGGCTGGCGATGATCGTGGCCAGGCAGGCGAGCAGGATCATCGGCAGGCGGATCGCTTCGGGGACCATCTGGAAGAACCAGTCGCGGTTGGTGAAAGCCGCGCCGCGCGCAAGATCGGCGTCGAGCGTGGCGATCGCGAACGCGCCCTGGCCGAAGTAGTTGAGCGCCAGCGCGGGAAACACCAGCAGCAGCCAGCCCATCCGGATCGGCCGCTTGCCGAAATGGCCCATGTCCGCGGTCAGGGCTTCGGCCCCGGTCACGGTCAGAAACACCGCGCCCAGCACGAACAGCCCCAGCACACCGTGGCTGGCGACGAACCTCACCGCGTGCCACGGCAGGAAGGCGGCGAGGATGCCGGGTCCGTCGGCGATGTGCAGCGCGCCCAGGGCGCCGATCGCCAGGAACCAAACGATGCACACCGGGCCGAACAGACGCGAGACGACAGCGGTTCCGCGTGGCTGGATCGCGAACAGCGCGACCAGCAGCACGAGGGTGATCCAGATCACGCGCGTCTGGGGGATCGCTTCGGCCATGCCGGGCAGCGTCTTGAGGCCTTCGACTGCCGAAAGCACCGACAAGGCCGGGGTGATCACCGCGTCGCCATAGAACAGCGCCGCGCCCAGCGCGCCCAGCGCCAGGACCACGCCCGATCCGCGTCGCACCGATCCACGCGCCAGCGCCAGCAGCGCCAGCACCCCGCCTTCGCCGCGGTTGTCGGCGCGCATTAGTACGATGACGTATTTGACCGTCACGATCAGGAACAAGGCCCACAGCATCAGGCTCATCACCCCGATGATTTCCTCGCGGACGAGGCCGTCGGAGCCCGCCTGATTGAGCGCCTCGCGAAACGCGTAGAGTGGACTGGTCCCGATATCACCGAACACGACTCCGATCGCGCCGATGGTCAGCGGGACAAGGCCTTGGCCGGTCGGGTTATGGTGGTTCAGATCGACGGATTCGGACGAAACGGTTGCGGCGGATGCCATCGTTTACCCCACGGAAATCCCTGCACGCGGCACGGGCTGCGCGCCCTACTCTTCCGCTATGGCAATGCAAGGGGATTTGGCAGGGCTCTCTCCGGCCGTAATCAGCCTTCGATTACTTGCGTCGCGGGATGATGCCGATCGAGGTGGCGCTTGATTATCCGCAGGTTCTTGCTGTTGGAGCGGAACGCGAAGTCGAACACATCGCCGACCAGTGGGACCGCACCGATGGCGGCATCGAACCCGACATTGGCCGCCATCCGCCACAGCTGCCATTTAGGCAGGCCCAGGTTCTTTCCCTCCCACACGATCCATGCGCCCATTGCGGCGGTGATGAGGTCGCCCGCCACCGGAATCAGCCCGGCCAGCGCATCGAGCCCGATTGGGATCTTCGTGCCGGGAATCGTCAAGCTGCGTTCGAGCAGCTTCTCCATCGCCTCGATCCGCTGGCGAACCGCGGCGGCGTCGCTGCCGAGCGAGGGAAGTTCGAAGCCCATCCGTTGTGGCCTAACCCGCTCAGTGTCCATGCTTGCGGCCTTATCGTTGTTGCCTCGCCTATCTGGGGGCGAGCGCCAGCGGCAACAAGGGATGCAGGCCCCACGGGTTGTTCGCGAACCCGGTGATGTCGCCGCGCACAAGGGACCAGCGCAGCGGCCGGGCGAAAGGGATGAAGCCGTTGGCGGCGGTGATCTCGGTCTCGGCCTGCGCCAGCAGCGTGGTGCGCGTGGCCGCGTCGGGCGCGGTCAGCGCGCTGGCGATCAGGGCGTCGCCTTGCGGGCTGCACACCGCGCGGCCCGCGGTGCAGCCAAGCTGGTTGAGGAACCAGGCGACCCGGCCATAGCGCGCGACCGCGTCGAACAAGCGCAAGTCCGCGCCCTCGGTTTCCTTGACCCGCGTCGCCTTAAGCCCGATTGCGGCGAGATCGCTGCGCAAGCGGGCGAAGATAATCGCGCCCCCGGGGGTGGCGGGCAGCGCGATCCGGACGGGGCGGGCGGTGTTGCCCGCCGCGGTCCACCGCGCGATCCGTTGAGCGGCCACGCGCTGGCGGGCGGCGAGGTCGAGCCCGGTCCAGCGCTCGCCGACCGCGCCACTCTTGCCCGCGTCGTCGTCGGCGGCGTCTGGCGAGACGATCCGTGTGGTCGGTGCCCAGCGCGCCACGTTGAATTCGGCCAGCAGCGCGTCCCGGTCGATCGCCATCGCGATCGCCTCGCGATTCTCGGGCGTGGCGAACAGCCCATTGCGGGTGACCACCGCCAGCCCGAACAGGCCGATCACCGGATCGAGCCGCAAGTTGCCGCGCGACAGCCCCGAGACCTTGACCAGCGGCAGGGTGTCGACCGTCCCGCCCAATACAATATCGGCATAGCCCTCGTCGAACCGCTTCACCGCCGCGGCCGCGGGTTCGGGCCGGACGCGCAGCGGACGGACGCGTTCCTTCCAGCCCTCTTCAGCGGGAAGCCCCAGCGATTCGGGTGGAATCGGCGCGAGTTCGGCTACGTCGCCTGTCCGCACCAGGGTCATCGGCCCGGCGCCGCGGTTCTTCCATGCGAGTCCCAATTCGGGCTGGGCGAGCAGATCGAGCAGGTCGGGCACCGCGGTCGAGAGACGGACCTCGACCACCCGCCCGGCCATCGCCCGGATTTCGCCGACCGCGGCGAGATCGCGCGCCAGCGGGGTGCCGCGCAGCCCGGCGATCGTGCGTCGCAGCGCGGCGGCGGCGTTCTCGCCGGTGATCGCGCTGCCATCGGGCCACTGGCCGTTGCGCACACGGAAGATATAGCTTTGCCCGTCCTCCGTTACGATCCAGCGATCGGCCAACGCGGGGACAACGCGGCCTTCGGCATCGAACCCGACGAGACCCTCGGTGGTGGCGGCGCGCAGAAGCTGAGCGGCGGGGGTCAGGCGCACGCCTCTCATCTGCGCGAAGGCGTCGGTGCCGCCGATCACCGAGACTTTGACCGGCCCGTCGTCGCGGCGGCCGCAGCCGCCCGCCAGCAGCATGATCAGGCAGAAAAGGGCAGGCGCACGCCGCATCGACCGGTGGTGTAGCAGGGTTGCGGTTCCGGGTCAGTGCCGCACTTTGGGGCGGGCCTTCAGATTTTACGGAGCGTGCGCTCCGGCTCGACGAACGGCCCCGCCGGCTTCGCGAACCGCAATGTGCTTTCCCTCGTCGCGGTGACCGGAGCGCGCGCGACCAAGGGATCGATATCGTCGTTGAAGGCGATGCCGCAGCGGTCGCCCTGGACCCAGGCGATTGCGCCCCCGACCCACCCGACGTTGCGGATGTTGACCTCGATCAGCGTCCCGCGGACGGCTTTGACCGCCCCTTCCGCCATCATTCCGCCCGCCGAGAGATTGCGCACCTTGACCCGGCCGAGCGTCTCCTCTCCCGGCAGGCGCAGTTCGGCCATCAGGAACAGGCTGTCGCGAGAGAGATGGCGATGGTCGTCGTCGGCCATGGATCAACCTTGCGAACCGGACCGCGCACCAACCGGCGGCGCGCGACGTTCTGTAGCCCTACGCTTAGCCAACGAACGCGAATAATTGCTTAACGCGCCGCCAACGGTTGCGAAGGGAGGCGGGGTTCCGGCGAACCGGGGAAGCGGGCTGGCACCGCATTCGCGCCCGCGAAAACTCAATTGTCGCGCGATACTTTTTCGCGCTTCTCATGCGCCTGCTGCGCCTCGACGGTCATCGTCGCGACCGGCCGCGCGATCAGCCGGCCCAGCCCGATCGGCTCCCCGCTGACTTCGCAAAAGCCGTATTCGCCCTCGTCGATCCGGCGCAGCGCCGAATCGATCTTGGCGATCAGCTTGCGCTGGCGGTCGCGCGTGCGCAGCTCGATCCCCCAGTCGGTCTCGCTCGAGGCGCGATCGTTGAGATCGGGTTCGCGGATCGGCCCGTCCTGGAGTAGCTGGAGCGTGTCCGCGGACGAGGCCAGGATCGAACGCTTCCATTCTAGCAGCAGGCGGCGAAAATATTCGAGCTGCTGTTCGCCCATGTAAGGCTCGTCGTCGCCCGGCAGATAGTCGCCGGACAGCGCGCGTTTGGCTTTCGCCAGTACGTCGATCTCGTCAGCCAAAACCGTGGCCATCCCATCTCTCCAAACCCGTACCCCGTGGGCCAGGCACCCGCGCTGTTACGCCAAGTGCCTGTTAGTGCGCGCCTATAGTTGCGGCCTGACTCGCGCACAAGCGTCCAGGTGGGGCGAGGCGGCGGTTAGCGGGTGAAAGCTTAAGGCTAGCCGAATGGATCGCGCTCTTTTCGAGGGAATTTCGACGGGTGTCGCGAAAGCGCAACAGCGGCGCATCAGAAAAGCCGCATGGACGTTAACCTTTTGTTGACCCTGATTGGACAGGTTGCGTTTGCCGGAAGGGGGAAACACCGGCTGACGGGGGAAGTTGGGGACATGGAACAAGGGATCATCCGCATCGCGGCGAGCACCGCTCAGCCGCTTGCGATCGACGCGACGCAAAACGCCGACCTGTTGGTCGCAAGCTGCCTCGCCGCCGCCGCACAGGGCGACATCGCCGCATACTACGACCTGGGCGTCGCCTATTCGACCGGCAGCCACGGAGTCGGCTGCGACCTGATAGAGGCGCATAAGTGGTTCAACCTCGCCGCCGTATCCGGCCACGCGGAAAGCGCCTGGTGCCGCGCCGATATCGCCGAGGAAATGACCGCCCGCGAAATCGCCGAAGCCCAGCGCCGCGCGCGCGAATGGCTGAGCGCGGGGGCCAAGCGGGCGGCTTAGAGCATCGTGCATGAAAGCTGCTGATCAGATTATCTGCGCATTGCTCATGGCGCCCTTGCGAGCGCAACTTTCAATCCTAGGCTCTTCGAAACGGCGTCCGTTCGCCCAGATAGAGCTGATCCTGCGCCACGCCCGCGCGTTCGCGTTCGAGGAAATCCGCGATCGCCGCGCGGAAGCCGGGGTCGGCGATGTAGTGCGCCGAGAACGTCTGGACCGGTTCGTACCCCCGCGCCAGCTTGTGCGGCCCCTGCGCCCCGGCCTCGACCCGCGCCAGACCCCGTTCGATCGCCAGCTCGATCGCCTGGTAATAGCACAGCTCGAAATGCAGGAACGGCTTGTCGAAGGTGCAGCCCCAATAGCGCCCGTAGAGCGCCTCGCCCCCCAGGAAGTTGAGCGCCCCGGCGATCGGGGTGTCGCCCACGAACGCCAGCATCAGCACTATGTCCTCACCCATCGCTTCACCCAGCATGTCGAAGGCGGCGCGGGTCAGGTAGGGGCGGCCCCACTTGCGGCTGCCGGTGTCCTGATAGAACTGCCAGAAGGCTTCCCAGTGCTCGGGCTGGATTTCAGCGCCGGTGAAGGCGCGGATGTCGACCCCTTCCTGCGCCGCCGCGCGCTCCTTGCGGATCGCCTTGCGCTTGCGTGAGGAAAGCGCCTGCAGGAAATCGTCGAAGCAAGCGTAACCGCGATTGTGCCAGTGGAACTGGATGTCGCTGCGGATCAGCCAGCCCCCGGCCTCGAACAGCGGGATCTGCTCGGGTTCGACAAACGTGGCATGGGCCGAGGACAATTCGTGCAACGCGCACAGCTTTTCCGCCCCAGCGAGCAGCGCGGGAGCATAGGCCGCGTCGCGGGTCAGCAGGCGCGGGCCGGTCGCCGGGGTAAACGGCGCGGCGATCTGGAGCTTGGGGTAATAGGCGCCGCCGGCGCGCTGCCAGGCATCGGCCCACGCATGGTCGAACACGTATTCGCCCTGGCTGTGCTGCTTGAGATAGGCGGGCAGCGCGGCGGCGAGGCGGCCATCTGGGCCGTCGAAAAGCACCGGTAGCGGCGTCCACCCGCTTCGCCCGCCGACGCTGCTCGATCGTTCGAGCGCGGAGAGGAACGCGTGACGCATAAACGGGTTGGCGCCGTCGGTGAGCGCATCCCACTCGGCGGCGGGCAGATCGGAAACCGCGCGGGCGATTCGAGCGGTAACTGGCCCTCTCACTTCCACGAACCCGCTCGTGTCGAGCGAAGTCGAGACACCACGCGCCACGGTCTGCCCGCGCGCGCCATCCCTCGCCTTCGCTCGGGATGAGCGGGGGTGGGCGAGTGTTCAGCCAACCCCCGCCCCTTCCGCAATCGGCGCATCGGCGTGGAGTCGCGCCCGGCCGGCCAGTTCCTCGCTGCGCACGGTCCAGGTCAGCAGCGGCAAGCCGCGCCGCCGCTGGGCGCAGGCGAAGCGGCTCGGCAGGTCGCGGATGTCGTAGGCGAGGAATTCCGGTTTCGCCTGCCACAGCGCCAGGTGGCGCCCAACGCTGCCCGAAAACGTGCGGTGGCCCTCCTCGGTGACCACCAGCCCGCGGACGATGTGCGGCGCCTGGGCGCGGAACCAGCGGATCACGCGCGGGTCGAAGCTCATCACCGCGACTGGCCCCCGATAACCTTCGAGAGCGCGGCGCACCGCTAAGCACAGCGGGCCGAAGCGAACCTCGCGCTTCGATTTGATCTCGATCAGCAGTGGCACCTTGCCGCCGATTTGCGCGAGAAGGTCGGCGAGCGTGGGGATCGTGTCGCCGGTCCCTCCCAGTGCAATCCGTGTGAGGTCGGCGGCGTCGCGCGCTTTAACCGGGCTGCTCTCGCCGGTCAGCCGGTCGAGCTCCCAGTCGTGAAACACAATCGCCTCGCCGTCGCGGCTGCGCTGGACGTCGCACTCGATTCCCAGCCCGCGTTCGATCGCGGCGGCAAACGCGCTCGGCGAATTCTCGATCAACCCGCCACCGTGCAGTCCGCGATGCGCGTATGCGTGCGCTCTCAGCCAGCCGACGCGCTGCTCGCCGGAGGGCGGCGCCAGCCAGGAATCAAGCGGGCCGAACGGCGACAATCGCGTCGATCTCCACCGCGACGCCCAGCGGAAGAACCGGCACGCCGACCGCGCTGCGGGCATGGCGTCCGGCCTCGCCGAACAGCGCGACCATCAGTTCGCTCGCGCCGTTGGCGACTTTGGGCTGATCGATGAAATCGGCGGTCGAGCTGACGAACGCGCCCAGCTTGACGATCCTTTCGACCCGCGAAAGGTCTCCGCCGAGCGCGGCCTTCAACTGCGCGACGATCATCAACCCACAGGCTTGCGCGGCGGCGATGCCCTCGTCCGGCCCCATGTTCTCGCCGAGCCGGCCCTTGATCAGTACCCCGTCCGTCATCGAGACTTGGCCCGAAACGTAGGCCATGCCGCCAGCGATGACGACCGGCACATAAGCCGCGACGGGCGCGGCGGGCTGCGGCAGGGTCAGGCCGAGTTCGGCCAGCTTGTCTTCGACGCTCATGCAGGCACTCCCTCTATTCGCTCGAGCAGCCACGGCAGCGCGTTGGCCCAGTCGTCGATCCGTGCGTGGGCGTGGCCCGCCTTGTGCGCGCAGGCGATGTGCGGGGCGAGCAGCGGCTCGCCGCACAAATGCAGCCGGGTGACGTGCGGGGCGATCTCGGCGACCGAGCCGTGGTGCTGGGGCAGGTCGTCGATAAACACGGCGCTCTTCGGGCGGTATTCGTCGAGAATCGCCTGGAGTGCAGGCCCTTTCGGCCCCTGGTTGGTGAACACCCGGGCGTCGATCCCCACCGCGCGCAACTGCGCGGTCCGCGTGACTTGCCTGTGGTCGCCCAGATTGGTGAGGATCACCACGTCGGCGTGCTCGGCCAGCTTGGCCACGCCGTCCACCGCGCCCGCGATCGGCAACTGGCGGTGCATCTCGGTATCGAAGAACCCGTTGAGCAGGCGCCAGATCTCCGGGCCTTCGACCAGCGCGCCGGTGTCCTGGTGCTTGAGCGCCTTCCCAAAATCGGAGCCTTCCATCGAAAAATCGATGCCGTGCGCCTCGCCCAGCCAGTCGCGGAACGGGGCGACCATGTGGAGCAGCACCTCGTCGCAATCGGTGATGATCAGCGGCCGAGTCACCCTAAGCACCTCATGCGAGCTTGTCCCGCGCGGCGGCCAACGTCCGCGGTTCGACACCCAGCTCGTGCGCGGCGGCGACCAGATCGGCCTCGTGCCCGCAAAGGAAGTCGAGCACCGCGCCCAGCACCGCCGGATCGCCCAGCCCTTCGCGCAAGGCCTCGGGGGTCAGCCCGGTCAGCGCCAGCAGCCGCGCTGCGCGATCCTCGTTGGCCAGCACCCAGCCCAGCGCGGACAGCGCCAAAGCTTGCGGATCGACGGCGGGGGATGGAGGGTCGCGGAGAATTGTCAGCCTCGTTCGCTCGGCATAGGACGACGCGCATGGCAAAGCGCATCCTCGTTGTCGAGGACAACGACCTCAACCGCAAATTGTTCTGCGACCTGCTGCGCGCCAACGGCTTCGCGGTCGAGCCGGTCGCCGACGGCGAGGCGGTGATCGAGCGCACCCGCCAGTTCGTGCCCAACCTGGTGATCATGGACATCAGCCTGCCGACCGTCTCCGGCCTCGACCTGATCGAGCAGCTCAAGGCCGACAAGGACTTGCGCGCGATTCCCATCCTTGCGGTCACTGCCTACGCCGGCAAGGGCGACGAGGACCGGATCCGGCAGGCGGGGGCTGAGGGCTATCTGGCCAAGCCGGTGTCGATCGGGCCGTTCATGGTGGCCGTGCGTAAGCTGGTCTAGATCGCGGTGAAGCCGAACCGTTCGGCGATGAACGCGATCAGAGTGAGCGAAAGCCCGACGATGAACACGCGATAGGCGCGCCCCAGATACTTGTACTTCTTGCCCTGAAGTACCTGGCCGTTCTGGTACATGTCGTGGAGCATCGTCCGGAACACGCCTTCGTCCGAGCGCAGCCGCTGGAGGATCCCTTCGGTCCACTCTTCCTCGTCCAGCTGGGTGAAATGGCCGAAGAACAGCTTGTTGGGCTTGCCCACGAAGCCCTTCTTGGGCGGGCGGATCGAGGGCAGCACGGCATAGACCGCGCACAGCGCCGAAAGGAACGCCGAGAGCGCCAGCACCGCGAGACTGATCGGGATCGGCCCGTTCTTGGCCTGACCGACTGCGATCGTGAACACCACGAAAGTGGCGCCCATCAGGATCGAGGCCTTCTGGTCGGCCATTTGTGACAGCGCCAGCTGCATCTGCTGTGAAGTGCGGACGAGATGGATCGCGTGGTTGGAATAGCCGGTCGGCGAGGGCATTGAGGGGGTGGCGACGACCGGTTCGGCTGCGGCCGGCGCGGGGGTGACGGGCGCGGCCGATGTGGCCTCCTGGATCGGTACGATTTCTGCCCTCGACATGGCAACAAACCCCTGATTTGGCCCGAAAGCCCGTCTGACACAAAACTGTAACCGTTGACAACATCCTTGAATGCCACTGGACGGGCCGCTTTTCCGCCGTATTCGGATGGCACAGGCCCGCCGCAAGTCGTTTCAGGAGTAATTTATGGATCGCGCCGAAGTCGCCGAGCGCATCGCCGGGATCATCGAGCCGTTCAACAAGAAGGGCATCGCCATCACCGGCGCCACCACCTTCGCCGGCGATCTAGAATGGGATAGCCTGACGGTGATGGATTTCGTCGCCGCGATCGAGGACGAATTCGACATCATCATCAGCATGAACCAGCAGGCCGAGATCGAAACCTACGGCCAGCTGATCGACGCCGTGGCGAAGCTCTCCGCATGACCGAAGGCATCGACGAAGCCGACCGCCCCGCCGTTCTGGCGGGATCCGGCCCCGACCTGTTCAGCAAGTTCGATCCGCTGATCGACATGCGCGCCAACCTGCTTGCCACGGGCCAAGAGGACCCGTTCAGCCTGGTGATGGAAAGGGTGCTCTCGCCCACCCAGGCGATCTGCAACGGGCGCGAGACGATCCTGCTAGGCACCTACAACTACATGGGGATGACCTTCGATCCCGACGTGATCGCCGCGGGCAAGCAGGCGCTCGACGAGTTCGGAGCGGGGACCACCGGCAGCCGCGTGCTCAACGGCACCTACCAGGGCCACCGCGCGTGCGAGGACGCGCTCAAGGACTTCTACGCCATGGACCACGCCATGGTGTTCTCGACCGGGTACCAGGCCAATCTGGGTATCATCAGCACGATCGCGGGCAAGGGCGACTACATCGTCCTCGACATCGACAGTCACGCCAGCATCTGGGACGGCTGCAAGCTGGGCGACGCCGAGGTCGTGCCGTTCAAGCACAACGACATCGAGGCGATGGAGAAACGCCTCAAGCGCATTCCCGAAGGCGCGGGCAAGCTGGTGATCCTCGAAGGCGTCTATTCGATGCTCGGCGACATCGCCCCGCTCAAGGAGATGATCCGCATCGCCAGGGCCAACGGCGCGATGGTGCTGGTCGACGAGGCGCACTCGATGGGCTTCATCGGCCCCAACGGGCGCGGCGTGGCCGAGGACCAGGGCTGCCTCGACGATGTCGATTTCGTGATCGGCACCTTCAGCAAGTCGGTCGGCACGGTCGGGGGCTTCTGCGTCTCGAACCACCCCAAGTTCGAGATCATGCGGCTCGTCTGCCGCCCCTATGTGTTCACCGCCAGCCTGCCGCCCAGCGTCGTCGCCACCGCCGCGACCAGCATCCGCAAGCTGATGCACGGCGGCAACAAGCGCGCGCACTTGTGGGAGAACAGCCGCACGCTGCACGCCGGCTTGAAGGCGAAGGGGTTCCAGCTCGGCACCGAGACGCCGCAGTCCGCGATCATCGCGGTTATCATGCCCGACCTGGAGCGCGGCGCGGCGATGTGGGAGGCGCTGCTCAAGGAGGGCCTCTACGTCAATCTGGCGCGGCCACCGGCGACCCCGGCGAACATGACGCTGCTCAGATGCTCGCTGTGCGCCGAGCATACTGCCGATCAGGTCCACACGATCCTGGGGATGTTCGAGCGGGCGGGCCAGGCGGTGGGGATCATCTGAGCCGAGGGCGAACGGGGCCAGGCCCGGCGCAAAGCCGCTGTCAATTGATTGTGATCACCCCGTCGACCGCACGCCATTCGGCGGGGCCGATCAGATGATTGTGCGCGACCCGAACCGAATGGAGCGCGGCTTCGATCTCGCGGCGCCAATAGTCGAGGAACCGGTCCAGCCGCGGAAAGGCCGGGGCGATATCGTATTGCTGCATCACGAACATTTGCAGCAGGCTGGGATGATCCGGCAGGTAGTAGTGAATCTGGACGGTCGAAAGGCCGTAGCCCTTCACCTGCAGGACGAAATCGGGATCGGTCATGCCCAACGGTCTCCTCTCGCGAAGGAGCGGGCTGGAGTCAGGACCCCGAGGCCCGCAATTCCTGCAAGATTTGACTATGGTTATCGGCAATCACAGTTAACATCGCATTGACGCCGTTATCCCCGACTGTTGCGGCAATGCCGCGATAGCCGGGTGAAAGCGTGCGATGTGCGACGCCGGCTTTGCGCTCCCCCGCGACCGCGCCTATCCGGGCCGGCTTTATGTCGCACGCGTCCGTCTTGCCGCTGGCTTCGCCCAGCCCCCTGCGCGCCGAGTTCCGCGCGACGCTGCGGCTGGCTGTGCCGCTGGCGGCGGCGAACCTGTTGCAGATGCTGGTCTATGCGATCGACGTGATCTTCGTCGCCCGGCTCGGCCAGCAGGCGCTTGCCGCGTCGAGCCTGGGCGTGACCATCTTCGGGCTGCTGATGTGGTGCTTTTCGGGGCTGACAGGGGCCTGCGCGCCGCTGATCGCCGCCGAACTGGGCAAGCGCGCGCATGCGGTGCGCGAGGTCCGCCGCTCGGTACGGATGGCGTTGTGGCTATCGGTTCTTTGCGGGCTGATCGGCATGGCGATCGTCGCCAACGGCGAGGCGATCCTGCTCGCGAGCGGCCAGGACCCGATCCTGGCGGCCCGCTCGGGCGGATTCCTGAGCGTGCTGCTGTGGGCGATGATCCCGATGATCTGGTCCAACGTCCTGCGCACGTTCGTCTCCGCGCTGGGAAGGCCGGCGTTCGCGACGCTGATCACGTTCGTCGCGATCGTGGTCAACGCGCTGGGCAACTACGTTTTCGTGTTCGGTCATTTCGGCGCGCCCGAACTGGGGCTGATCGGCTCGGCGCTGTCGAGCCTGGTGACCGGCTGGGCGACGCTGCTGGCCTATATCGCGATCATCTACGCCGACCGCCGGTTGCGGCGCTATCACATCCTCGGCCGCTGGTGGCGGCCCGAGTGGCGGCGGCTGCGCGACCTGATCCGGATCGGCGTGCCGATCGCTGCGATCATCCTGGCCGAGGGCGGGCTGTTCTCCAGCGCCGCGTTCCTGATGGGGCTCATCGGCGAGGCGCAACTGGCCGGGCACACGGTCGCCCTGCAGATCGCGGCGCTGGCCTTCCAGGTGCCTTTCGGGATCGGCCAGGCGGTGACGATCCGGGTCGGTTATCATTTCGGCGCGGGCGACCGGGCGGCGGTCGCGCGCGCGGGCCAGGCGGCGCTGATCCTGGCGCTCGCTTACATGTCCCTGCCCGCAGCGCTGATGATCCTGACGCCGCGGCTGGTGCTGTGGCTTTACTTGGGGAGCGACGCGTGGAGCGTGACGCCGATGGTGCTGTTCGCGGTCCAGTATCTGACGATCGCAGCGGCGTTTCAGTTGTTCGACGGCGCGCAGGCGGTGCTTGCGGGCGCGCTGCGCGGCTTGCAGGATACCCGGATGCCGATGGTCCTGGCCCTGCTCGGCTACTGGATCTTCGGGTTCGGGACTTCGGTGCTGCTCGGCTTCCTCACCCCGCTATCCGGGTTGGGCGTCTGGCTGGGTCTGGCGGTGGGGCTTGTCGTGGTAGCGGCGCTGCTCCTTGCCCGCTGGCGCGCGCGGAGCGGCTGGGACTCCTGCCGTTTTGAGAAGGGGAAGCGGCAATGCCGAAGTGCTGGACAATCGCGGCGATGGCGGCGAGCATGGCGTTCATGTCGACGACCGCCGCAGCCGCTCCCGATCCGGCGCCCGGGCGCATCACCGGAGTCGGCGGCGTGTTTTTTCGCAGTCCCGATCCGACGGCGCTGGCTGCGTGGTATCGTGACGTGCTGGGCATCGCGGTCGAGGATTGGGGCGGCGCCGCGCTCAAGACCGATGCGCCGGGGCATCCGCCGGTGGTGGTGTGGGGGCCGTTCAAAGCCGACACCAACTACTTCGCCCCCTCCACCCGCGAGTTCATGATCAATTTCGCGGTCGACGATCTCGACGCCTTCCTCGCCCGGATCGCGGCCAAGGGGGTCAAGCCCGTGGGCCGCGACGATAGCGATCCCAGCGGCCGGTTCGCCTGGATCGTCGATCCCGACGGCACCAAAGTGGAGCTGTGGCAGCCGCTCCCGCCCAAATAGCGTAACAATCGTTTCCTAGACCGCTTGACGCTGCGGCAGCGCCGACCCATATGCGCCGCGCTGGCACTCTCCCATGGCGAGTGCCAAAGCGCCAATTTTATCATGGCTAGGGAGAATTCCATGAATTTCCGTCCGCTGCACGATCGTGTGCTCGTGCGCCGCATCGAAGCCGAAGAGAAGACCGCCGGCGGGATCATCATCCCCGACAGCGCCAAGGAAAAGCCGAGCGAGGGCGAAATCGTCTCGGTCGGTTCGGGCGCCCGCGCCGAGAACGGCACGATCACCCCGATGGACCTCAAGGCCGGCGACAAGGTCCTGTTCGGCAAGTGGTCGGGCACCGAGGTCAAGGTCAACGGTGAAGACCTGCTGATCATGAAGGAATCCGACGTTCTTGGCGTGATCGCCTGAAGCCGGGATTTTTAGCCCAGGACACTGGTCCAAGTGGTCCAAGCACAACATTCAACTCAATCTGAAAGGACAGCACCATGGCTGCCAAAGACGTACGGTTCTCGCGCGACGCGCGTGAGCGCATTCTCAAGGGCGTGGACATCCTCGCCGACGCGGTAAAGGTCACGCTGGGGCCCAAGGGCCGCAACGTGGTGATCGACAAGAGCTTCGGCGCTCCGCGGATCACCAAGGACGGCGTCACCGTCGCCAAGGAAATCGAGCTCAAGGACAAGTTCGAGAACATGGGCGCGCAGATGCTGCGCGAAGTGGCCAGCAAGACCAACGACATGGCCGGTGACGGCACCACCACCGCGACCGTGCTGGCTCAGGCCATCGTTCGCGAAGGCATGACTTCGGTTGCGGCCGGCATGAACCCGATGGATCTCAAGCGCGGGATCGATCTGGCGGTGACCAAGGTCGTCGCCGACCTCAAGAACCGCTCCAAGCCGGTCTCCGGCAGCCAGGAAATCGCCCAAGTCGGGATCATCTCCGCCAACGGCGACCGTGAAGTCGGCGAAAAGATCGCCGAGGCCATGGACAAGGTCGGTAAAGAAGGCGTGATCACGGTCGAAGAGGCCAAGGGCCTCGAGTTCGAGCTCGATGTCGTCGAAGGCATGCAGTTCGACCGCGGCTACCTGTCGCCCTACTTCATCACCAACCCCGACAAGATGACCGTCGAACTCGACAATCCCTACATCCTCATCTTCGAGAAGAAGCTGTCGAACCTGCAGGCGATGCTCCCGATCCTGGAAGCCGTCGTCCAGACCGGGCGTCCGCTGCTGATCATCGCCGAGGACATCGAGGGCGAGGCGCTGGCCACGCTGGTGGTCAACAAGCTGCGCGGCGGCCTCAAGGTCGCGGCGGTCAAGGCTCCCGGCTTCGGCGATCGGCGCAAGGCCATGCTCGGCGACATCGCCACGCTGACCCAGGGCGAGATGATCTCGGAAGATCTCGGCATCAAGCTCGAGAACGTGACCGTGGGCATGCTCGGCCAGGCCAAGCGCGTCTCGATCGACAAGGACAACACCACGATCGTCGATGGCGCCGGCAATGCCGACGACATCAAGGCCCGGGTCGAGCAGATCCGCGCCCAGATCGAGACCACCACCAGCGACTATGACAAGGAGAAGCTCCAGGAGCGCCTGGCCAAGCTCGCCGGCGGCGTCGCGGTGATCAAGGTCGGCGGTTCCTCCGAGGTCGAGGTCAAGGAGCGCAAGGATCGCGTCGACGACGCGCTTCACGCGACCCGCGCCGCGGTCGAGGAAGGCATCGTCCCCGGGGGCGGCACCGCGCTGCTCTATGCGGTCAAGGCGCTTGAGGGCATGAAGGGCGCCAACGACGACCAGACCCGCGGGATCGACATCGTCCGCAAGGCGATCCAGACCCCGCTGCGCCAGATCGCCGAGAACGCCGGCCACGACGGCGCCGTTGTCGCGGGCAACCTGCTGCGCGAAAACGACGAACTGCGCGGGTTCAACGCCGCGACCGATACGTACGAGAACCTGACCGCGGCCGGCGTCATCGACCCGACCAAGGTCGTGCGCACCGCGCTGCAGGATGCGGCCTCGGTCGCGGGCCTGTTGATCACCACCGAAGCGGCGATCAGCGAGAAGCCCGACGACAAGCCGGCGATGGGCGGCATGCCCGGCGGCGGGATGGGCGGCATGGGCGGAATGGACTTCTGATCCAGCCGTTCGGCCAAGCAAAAGACGGGGCCGGGGGAGCAATCCCCCGGCCCTTTTGCTTCGTCAGCTCAAAAATCGACCGCGATGCCCTTGTGCTCCCAGTCCCCGAAACGGGTTGGGTCGAGCGGGTCGTCCAAGGGTTCGGGCGCGCGCGGTTCAGGTGCGGGGTCAGTGGTCCAGTTGGCGGGCTTCTTGAAACCCGGCGGGCGTTGGGTGGCGCGTTCCATGCGGGCAGTGTGCGCGCCTCCGCCGTCCGGTGCAATTGCCTTTGCCGACCTCTCGGCCTAGCCCCCTTCGCGTGAACGCCCCCGACACCCCCGGCCAGCCGGCGCGAACCGCGGCGCTGCGCCTGCTCGACGCGGTGCTGCGGCGGGGCGAGACGCTGGAGCAGGCGGGTGGCGCAATGCGCGGCCTGCCTGGCGAGGACCGGGCGCTGGCCATCGCGATCGCCAGCGAAGCCTTGCGCTGGCTGACCGATCTCGATGCGCTGATCGACAGCGCGACCGCGCAGCCGCTGCCCCACGATGCGAAGCCGCGCAGCGTGCTGCGGCTGATGCTCGCGCAGGCGCTGCGGCTGGGCACGCCCCCTCACGCGGTGATCGCGACCGCGCTGCCGCTGCTGGGCGGCGGCCCCAAGCGACTGGCGCACGGGGTGTTCTCCACGCTGCTGCGGCGCGAGGTGCGGCTGCCCGCCCGGCCGACGCTGCCGCCAGAGGTGGTCGCGCGGTGGGAACCGGCGCATCCCGCCCGCGCCGCCGCCATCGCCGCCGCGCTGGCTGAGCCACCGCCGCTCGATCTCAGCTTGCGCGACCCTGGCGAAACCGGACAGTGGTGCGAACGCCTGGGCGGTTCATCGCTCGCGCCCGGCCACGTCCGACTGCCGCGAGGCACTGCGATTGGGAACCTGCCGGGCTTCGCCGAGGGCGCCTGGTGGGTTCAGGATTTCGCCGCCAGCTTGCCCGTTCGGCTGCTCGGCGCAGGGGAAGGCCGCAGCGCGCTCGATCTATGCGCGGCACCGGGCGGCAAGACGCTCCAGCTCGCCGCGGCGGGCTGGCGGGTCACTGCCCTCGACAAGTCCGCGCGGCGGCTCGAACGTCTCGACGCCAACCTCGCCCGCGCGGGACTGACCGCGGGGATCGTTACCGCCGATGCACTCGCCTGGGAGCCCGGCGACCGCTTCCACGCCATCCTGCTCGACGCCCCGTGCACCGCCACTGGCACCTGCCGCCGCCACCCCGACGTGCTCCACCGCGTCGCCCCCGCGCAGATCGCCGAGATGGCCGAGTTGCAGGCAGCGCTGCTCGCCCGCGCCGCCACTTGGCTCGCGCCCGGCGGACGGCTGGTCTACGCGGTCTGCTCGCTCGAACCCGAAGAGGGCGAGGCGCAGACCGCCGCGGTCGCGCTCACGCCGGATCCGATCGGTGCGGGCGAACTGCCCACCGGGCTGCTGCCCCGCGCCGACGGCACCCTGCGTACCGATCCTGGCATGCTCGTCGATGCGGGCGGCATGGACGGCTTCTTCATCGCTCGCTGGACGGCACCAGCTTGAACCTCAAGCAGACTTCACCTTCGCCGCGAAGCTCTTGCGCAGCTTCATCAGCTTGGGCGGGATCGTCGCCAGGCAATAGGGATTGCGCTGGCCTTCGCCTTCCCAGTATTCCTGGTGATAGTCCTCGGCCGGATACCACGGGGCAGGTCCCTCGATCGTCGTCACCGCGCGCTGGCCTGGATGATCGGCGTTCCAGCGTTCGATCGCCGCGGCTGCCTCGGCCCGCTGTGCATCGTCCAGCGGGAAGATCGCCGAGCGGTATTGCGTGCCGATGTCGTTGCCCTGGCGGTTGAGCTGGGTCGGATCATGCGTGCCCAGGAACACGTCGAGCAGTTGCCCGTAATCGAGCACCGCTGGATCGAAGGTCACTCGGATCGCCTCGGCGTGGCCCGTGGACCCGCTGCAGACCGCCTTGTATGTCGGGTTCTCGACGCTGCCGCCGATGTAGCCGCTCTCGACCCCGCTTACCCCGATCACATCGCGGAACACCGCCTCGGTGCACCAGAAGCATCCGCCTGCGACAATCGCCTGTTCCATCGAAATCTCCTTCGTGCGGATAAGATAGGAAGCGCTGGTGCGGTTGTCATTGCGCTTTGCGAGGCTAAGCTTGCCTCTGCAGTCGCCCCGGAGTTCCCATGCGACTTTTAGCCCTGATCTGCCTGCCCTTGGCCGCCGCGCTTGCGCTTGCCGATCACCTTCGGCCAGGGCCGCGGCCCAAATCGATCCTGCGCGCGCTGCCGGCCCGCGACCGGTGGTTGCGCCACCGCCGTCATCGATCCGCTCCGGAACCGCGCTGACGCGGTTCGCAGTGTCGGTGGACTTCGCGCTCGAGCCGAAATAACCGCTGGGGACATGACCACGCTCACCGTCGCCGCCCTCCAGCTCGCCCTCAACGCCCCCGACGAGGCTGACAACATCGCCGCGGTCGCCGCGCTGGTCGAGGACGCGGCGGCGCGTGGCGCGCGGATCGTGCTGCCGCCCGAACTGTTCGCCGGGCCTTACTTCTGCGCGCTCGAGGACGAAGTGCGGTTCGCGCTCGCCCGCCCGCTGGGAGAAAGCGCCCCGGTGCGCGAAATGCAGCGGCTGGCCCGGACGCTGAACATCGCCATCCCCACCAGCTTTTTTGAGCGCGATGGCCAGCATTACTACAACACCCTGGCGATGATCGACGCGGGCGGCGAGATTCTCGGCACTTACCGCAAGAGCCACATTCCCGATGGGCCGGGCTACGAAGAGAAGTACTATTTTCGTCCGGGCAACACCGGGTTCAAAGTTTGGGACGTCTGCGGCACCCGGATCGGCATCGGCATCTGTTGGGACCAGTGGTTTCCGGAGTGTGCGCGGGCGATGGCGCTGATGGGCGCCGAGCTGTTGTTCTACCCCACCGCGATCGGCAGCGAGCCCTACGACGCCGATTTCGACACCAGCCGCATCTGGCGCCGCGCGATGCTCGGCCACGCTGCGTCGAACTGCATGCCGGTGATATCGGCCAACCGGATCGGTAGCGAGCACGGCCAGACGTTCTATGGCCACAGTTTCATCGCCGACCAGTGGGGCGATTTCGCGGTAGATTATGGCCGCGAGGAGAGCGGCGCGCTGGTTGCTACGCTCGATCTCGATGCCGCGCGGCGACATCGCGCGGGCATGGGCTTCTTCCGCGACCGTCGACCCGAACTGTACCGCCGACTGACCGAGGATTCGTGAGGTCGCGCTACCTGATCGCAGTGGGCGGCAACGTGCGCCATCCGCGATACGGCTCGCCGCCCAAAGTCCTGCGCGCCGCACTCCGTGCGCTCGATGGCGAAAAGGGAATCAAGCTCAAGGCCGCCTCGAGGATCGTCGCCAGCGCGCCGCTCGGTCCGTCGCAGCGGCGCTACGCCAACGCGGCCGTGATCGTCCGCAGCAAGCTCGACCCGCCGGCCTTGCTCGCTCGGCTCCAGGCGATCGAGCACCGCTTCGCACGCCGCCGCCGCGGCCGCCGTTGGGGCGCGCGCACGCTCGATCTCGACATCGTGCTGTGGAGCATGGGCGCATGGGCTTCGCCCGGTCTGGCGATTCCGCATCCGGCCTACCGGACGCGCGGCTTCGTCCTCGCCCCAGCGCTGACTATCGCCCGCGACTGGCGTGATCCGCTTACGGTGCTAACGATAGCCCACCTCGCCGCGCGCTTGACCCGCCGCACCCCGCTCCCTATCCGCCAACCCGGTCGGGCCCTTAGCTCAGTCGGTAGAGCAACTGACTTTTAATCAGTAGGTCGCTGGTTCGAACCCAGCAGGGCTCACCAAAAATGTCAGTGACTTAGCGCGGGCTTTGTTCGGCGTGTCGCCCGCCGATGCTTCTCAGGGCATCACAGGGGCATCAGGCCAACAACGCGAAGGGTGACGATTGGGTTCGCTAGTGCCGCGAGGTTCCGCTGTCGGATGAAGATGACACCTTATTCGACCCTCCGCTCGATGTGGAAAGACAACAGCAATGCTCTTGAGGGGGAATATACAGTGCTCTTTGATGGATCCGAGCTTGAGACAGATCATCGTTATTTCCGGAATCTGAGCAAGACGGACTTCCGGCCTGACATAGCGGCGTGGTGCGAGGCGACATTCGAGCGTGCCCACATGCTCCTAGACGATGATTTCCCAGCGCGGTTTCGCCGCGAGACTCCGCAGCGCATTTCAGAGCTGCTGTTCGCTGCGGCCTTCCTAGATGCCGGGTGGAGCCGCTTGGCCGCGTGCCAGGGTTCGATCTTGCCTTTGTGCTGGGGGAAGGTCGCCTATTGGTAGAGATTACGACGCCAGAGCCCCATTCGTCGGACACATGGACCGAGGAAAAGGGCGACGGCTACACCTCATGGTCAACGGACGCTAAGACCGAGGACGCGGCCTTGCGGCGACTGACTGGCGGCTTTGCAACCAAGGCCGAGGCCATCCGCAAACACTGTGAAGCGGGCGCGATTGCCGAGGGCGATTATGTCGTCATCGCCATTTCAGGGTTTCGGCTCAGCCAGGAAGCACCTGTTGCTCCGAAAATCGGCGGCCCTGTTCCAGATTTCGCGAAGGCTTTCCTGCCCATCGGATCGCAATATGTGACTTTCCGAGTGGGCGCTGACTCTGACACCCCTTCGGTCGGCGGCTGGCAGTTCAAGGCGACGATCGACCAAGAGGGCAAGAATCCGGTCGATCGCATTTCTTCCTGCGACCGGAATTTCAGCACGTTCATGCCGTTGCCTACACGCCGCTGCACTTTGGCGGGCCGATCTCACCGATCAAGGAATGCGCGGCACTTCACAATCCCATGGCACGGTCGAAGGATCAGGCTGTCCACCTTCGGCTGGGGTGTGAATACGGGGTTGAGATAGGCGACGACGAATTTTCAGTTGGCCCGCTGCGATAGCCCGTCGCGGGATGCTCCTGCTGCTCCACCATCCCATCAGGACGGGGGTGTCTAGAACCAAGCTCCGTCCAGTGCCCCCGAATCAATTGCCGCGCGACAGGCCGGCAATTTTCAGTTTCATGAAATTTCGTGTCTGTTCCAGCCGTGCCCCGTTCTCGAATTCGGAGACGGCTCCCGTGGAGCGGACCGTCCTGCACAAGCTTGCCTTGGCCTACTTGCTCGTGACCGGGGTGACGGCCCCGCCTCAAACGTCCAACCTATGGAGGATGCTCGGCCACGAGGGCGATTATGCGCAGAGGAGCTGCCGCCAATCCCACGGTGGTGCCATGCTCGACGGGATGCGGAAGCGTGCCATGGCAATCGCGGACGGTCAGCCGCAGCGACTGATCGCCACCAATGGCATCTAGAGGCCGGACTTTCTTGTCCGAGAGAAATAGTTATCGGCTTCGTATGTGCTCGCTGCGGGATCGAGGACAGGCAGGCTAGGCTACCAGACGGAGCCGCCGATGCAGGTAGTTCTCGTCGAAGCCTGCGATCTGAACCAACAATACGGGGTCAATGATCGTGACGCTGCCCCGCTTCAGTGACATCGCCCCCGCCAACCGAAGTTCCTTGAGAACACGGTTGATGTGCACGGCGGTCATTCCGAGCGAGTCTGCGAGCACCAGCTGGGAGAGCGGCAGTGCAAACTCACCATCGCCAGTCAGCCCGATGTTGCGCGCGCGCAGATAAAGTTCGCAAATCAGGTGGGCCACACGCTCGGAGGCGCTCCTCCGCCCCATGCTTACGATCCAAGCACGCATGATCCCTTCATCGACGAGCTGCGAGGTATACATGGCGCGCGCGATGTTCGGGTGCTCATGCATCACGCCCTCCATCTCGCTCCGCGAGATAGTGGCGACCCTTGCGTCAGTGACAGCCTGGATCCCGTGGTCCATCTCAGCGAGAAGCTTTATGTGCAAATCGCAGGAATCTCCCGGCATCAGAAAAGCCATGATCTGGCGGCTTCCGCTCGGCAGGATCTTGTAGCGGCAGGCCCATCCCTCCAGGACTATAAAAACGGGCCCGGTCTCATCGCCTTCGCGGATCAGGTCCTGACGAGCTACGTAGGTGCGCGTATTGGAAGTGACCTTTTCAAGCGCAACCGCGTCGTTGGCCGTAAGCTCGACCAATCCACTGAGTTTTTCCACGAATCGATTGGGCATGGGGCGCCTTACCCCTTCCGACCCTCATCATAATATTGCGCAATGTTATTGTCGAATCTTGTTATAGGTTATCGTTGTTGGATGCACATGAGTGTATGGCCAGCAAATCGTTGGCAGACTTCATCAGGCGTCGGCGGCTGAGAGGCAATGCACTCTCGCCTGTACCGAGAGGCGCTCGCATGTTTACGAACGACAACGGCTCTACGATGCGAAGTGACATGCAGCCGCTCGCCGATCCCCAAGGTCAGGCTGCGTTGCTGCTGGTCGAGAGCCTTATCCACGGCCTCTGCGAAAACGGCATCCTCGACCTGCAGCAGGTAATTGAAATTGCTGAGCGCGCACTCGACGTCCAGAAGGATGTGGCGGAAGCCGCCGATGGGGATGCCGCACCGATGTGGCGTGCGCATCAACTCTTGACCGCCATCACTGCCTCGCTGAAAGTCGATAGGAACTAGGCAAAATCAACTTCTCGTCCCCATGCCCTCATCACAGGAGGAGATAGAACTTGCCCCTCTTTTATTTTCACATCGACGGGGAAGGCCTGGACGCCAATGGGTGCGAGTATGATGACTTGGCTACGGCCAAGTGCGCAGCGGTCAAAATGGCGGGTGAGATTCTCTGCGATGAATCCGACCATTTCTGGGATCGGATGGAGTGGCGAATGACCGTCACTGACGAAAGTGACCTTAGTCTGTTCTCGCTCACCTTCTTCGCCACTGAGGCCGCGTCGATCAACTATACCAGGTGAGTTGACGATGGAGGCCTGGCGCGATTGACAGCCGCGGTCACCGACTCTGCATCGAGAATATGGCAAAGGGCGCGCGCACAAGGCCAGCTCCTCGACGGACGGATTTTTCAGCCAACATTGATCCAGGTCAATCAGCAGACAGGGTATAAGAGTAGGTTGCGCGTCTGGCTTTGGACGGGGCCTCGTATGTCGAACGTGCTGCTTCTCGGGGTAGTTTTGGCGGTGTTTTTCGTAGGCGCCTTCGGTGTTGCCGAGTGCCTTGCTAAGCGAAGCGGAATGCGGCCGGGGCTTCCATGGGTAGGGAAAGAACCCGTGCCGCCCCATCTGATCGATTTCCTGCCTGACGAGCACCATAGCCCGAGCGAGACAAGCGCGTCTGGCTTGCCCAAAAATTAGCCTCTCGTTGGTAGGAAGCCCCTTCCCCATCGCGCTGAGCGTTTACAAAATACGAGGGCGACTAGCGGTACGTGGCCCAAGTGGCAGTGTCAGCCACCCCCTGGAAGGTTTTTCGCGCCGCCGATCCAAATAGGGCACAACCTGTTCGCCAGGTCTAATCCAGCGCAATGCTTCTTCGTACGTGGGCAGCGCGATCCGCTCGCCCGCGTCGTCGCATAGAGGACTGCCCTTGGCGTCGATTACAATGAACCGCATCGCCCCTGCCCTCTCATCTGAGGGCGGCTAGGCTTCTTCGCGTACCCGAGCCGCCAACGCCATCCTACCAGACTCGACGACGCGCGTGCAGCTGGCGACACTCCGAGGTTAGCGAACCGCGCCGCGTCGGAAAAAGTTGAGCACCACGAGCAACAGGATCGCACCTAGCAGGGAAACACCGATAGCGCTCAGGCTCAGATCGCCGCTCATGATATTGCCACCGCCGATGAGCGGATTGAGCAAAAACCCGGCGAGCAGGGCGCCTACGATGCCAACGATAATGTTCATGAGGATGCCGCCCCCGCCGCCGACAAGCATGCTGGCGACCCACCCGAGGATTCCGCCGACAACAAGAAGGATGATCAGATTCATGACACTTCTCCTGCTCCCGCAACAGCGAAACGTTTGCGCAGGAATGAAGGTTCCGCCCAGGAAGCGCCTATGCGGCTAACTTCGCGGCCTCAGCCGAGCACCCGTTGCAGCCGGAACGTTCATCCGGAGCCGGGGTCGCGTGCCCAGCGATCTGGACAGATAGTTTCGATGGGCCGCAACGCGAGCCGGGTATCTCGTTGCCGACACGCTTTGCGCGGGTCGTCACGCAAATGTCCGGGTAAGGAACCCTAACATCAGACACTTCAAAAACTAACCTAAGTTATTGTTTCGATTAGGCCCGTTGGCTAACCCGTTCTGCAGGCGATTCGCCTGGGGGCTACTTGGAAAATTCGGCGTCAACGGCGGCAGCGCAACTGCGTTTCCGAACAGGAGCACTGCTATGCGTAAAGCCGCCATCTTGATCACCACCTGCCTTGCCTTCGCCGCCCCCGCTTCGGCGGCAACGCTGCTCAGCGCATCGGTGACTGGTCCAACGGGCACGGTCTGGGACACCGTCGGGGGGAACAGCTTTTACAACGTGTTCTTGCAGAGGAACGGCCTTTCCAACCCGGTAATCAACCCTACCGATTCCAGCCTGACGCCCACTAGTGCCAACTCCGGTGACGAGTTTCTGATCTATGGCGATGGCTATCCTGTCGGCACGTTTCCGCCGTCGGATGCGATCTACACACTCACCTTGGGCTTTGAGGGTGGAGCAGCGCTGTTGGCGACTTATGCATCGGGGCAGCCCAATGCCTTTCTTTCCACCAATAGCGCTCTAATCGACGGTCTGACGTACTCGATCTCCGATTTCTCATGGAATCGCACTCGGGCCAACCCGGTCAGCGAATTTTCCGCCGTGCCCGGAGGCGATCTGAACGACTACAATGGCAACTTCCGCCTGAGCGCGGTTACCGCTGCAGTCCCTGAGCCAGCGACTTGGGCGATGATGCTGGCAGGCTTTGGGATTCTGGGCGGCGCGCTGCGCCGTCGCAAGGCAACCGTTGCTGGTGTTCGGGTCAGGTACGTCTGAGACGCTTCAGCGATGCTAGCCCAACAACGCGATATGCGAGATTGCGTGTAGAACACGGTCGCTAACGTCAATTCGAAGCGGTGCTGCTCTGCATTGGCTCGTCGCGTGGGAACCGTCGTGAGTCCGCTCATCTTAGCCTGTGAGCAAGAAAGCCGATTACCATGGGCTATCGAATAGAGTGGATGAAGGTCGAAGGAACCCTGTCGACGATGGAAATGAAGGACTTGGGTGCGGCTCTGGCAACTATCAGCCGTGACTTGCCGGGCTATTCCGGACGTAGCGGCGTGACGCATGCCATCGTGCGCGATGAATATGACACGCCGGTGTTCGATAGTCGTTCAGGTCAGTGACACCGCGGATCTTTGGGACGTTACCGCGACCACGAGCGAACCCCGGCCAGTGACGCGGACCTGATGCAAGTAGCAGGCGAAGCGATCTCCGGCTCCGCATTAACCTCTCGGATTAGCAAAATCGAAAGCGCCAATCGTGTCTACTTCTGCGGAAGGGGCACCGGTGGTGAGCGCTATCAAGTGGATTTTCGGTGGGATCGCTGTGGCGTCAACCCTGGCGTTTGCTGCGTCAGCAACGGTACCCGGCGATAGAGCTCTGGCAGAGACTGAGGTGCAACTGCTCAATGCACACAATCTCGAGCGGGACAGAGTCGGCGTTCCGCGCCTTAGATGGAACCCGAGCCTAGCGCAGGAGGCGCAAGCATGGGCTGACACGCTGGCGAGCAGCGGGCAATTCGAGCACAGCCGGGATCGCGAAGACGAGGGCGAAAATCTTTGGATGGGTACCGCTGGGAGTTACTCGACCGATGAGATGGTCGGCGGCTTTGTTGAGGAGGCCCGCTACTTCACACCTGGACAGTTTCCGGAGGTATCCAAGACCGGCAGCTGGCAAGACGTCGGGCATTACACCCAACTGATCTGGCCCGAGACACGGGAAGTGGGCTGTGCGGTGTCGCGTGCCAGAGGGCACGAGGTGCTGGTATGCCGTTACTTCCCTGCCGGAAACGTGATGGGGGAGAAGATCGGATAGGTTAGACCCTGCCGCAATGAGCATCCATTTGGACCCGCTCTCCGCTCGCAAAAGTCAGGACCTGGGAGATACGCCACCCGGCCTCCACGAGGGGGCCCATGCTCCCGGTGCATATTTGCTCATCCCATTGGGCCTGCTTCCGACCGTGCCATCCCTCCCTCATGTCCGAGGTCGGCACATTGATGAACTTGTCGACACGGTAGGCCTTCGACTTACAGGTCACAACCAGAGCGTCGATGCGAGTTACAGGGTCAACCCACTTGGGAAACTGAGCCGCTGTCGATTCGGCAACTTGCGTCAGTTCGGTGCAAGCCAGCATGTCTGAATGGGACAGCTGGACGGCTAAGACCGGTGTTGTCGCAAGTGCGAGCGCAATTATCATAATGATCTCTCGTTTTAGCCATACTCGGCTAAACGATTAGCCCGTCCAGACAAATCGCTTCCTGCTCGGTGTTCAGATTTGATGCGCTTCGCTCTCCAGCTCTTACGACGGGAGATGACGAGCAGCCGACATACGCGGGGGGCAGGTCACCTGCAATCGAGTTTTCGGTGCGGCGCGGACGGGGTGCGCTCAGCTGATAGCGGGAATTTGTTTGTACCGCCAAAGGCACACCTAGATGCTGGCGGAAAGCCCGGTTCGCCGGTGTAGATTATTTGGATCGGCGAAAATGGCCGAGCAACAATCCCTACTCTTCCCAAGCGCCCCGGCCTCACTGCCGGGGCGTATCCCGTTGCGGCCCGTCCACAACTTCCGCACCAGCCTTGCCCTGTCCAACAGCTACTCCGACGCGCCATGGTGGCTGGACCTCTATCGGATTGCCTTCCCAACTCTCGTCAGCGCCGTTTCGGTGCGCGAGGATGGTTTGGCACAGCGCGGTGGGATCGATCGCGTCCTGACGCTCGCCTGTGGACGGACCTACACGGTGGACGAGAAGGTCCGCACCAACGAATGGCCCGACATCCTGCTAGAGCAATGGAGTGACGAAGCGCGCCGATCCCCCGGTTGGGTGCAGAAGCCGCTGGCCTGTGACTCCATCGCCTATGCCTTCGCGCCGTCTCGGCGGTGCTACCTGCTGCCGGTCGCGCCGTTGCATCGTGCCTGGCGGATGCGTCGGAATGGATCGGCGCGTTCGGGCAGCGGCGCGCACAAAACGCGGGGTGGATCAGCGCTAATGTGCGTGTACCGATACCAGTGCTGATGCGCGCCATGGTCGAAGCCATAACCGCGCGGGGGATGGCCTAAACCTTCGCATCTGGGTGTTTTTATATTCCTCGCCGTGGCGAACTTTATCTGGATCAAGGACAGCCACCCTCCAACCCCTATCAAACGTTGGCGACGACAACCCTCTCCCAGACCCTCCGTCGTCGCTGCGGTTCCCTTCCGCACCCTGAGGCCCCGGCTCGCAATGGCCGGGGCCTCATATTTGCGCGGTAAGGCTACTCGGCGAACATGAACGGTGATCCAGCAATGGTTTGTCGATTTCCTACAATCACTTCCGCAGGTCCGGATGCGAAGGAGCGCGCGGACTCGGCGTTCGGGTGCCGCGCTCCAAAGTGGGCGCCGGGTCTACATCGGGTGCTGCCGCACGCGAGGGGGGTTGCATGAGGATGGGACATTCGACGCTGGAGCGTGCGTTCGAGTTGGCAGACTCTGGCACCTTTCAAAACATCGACGAGCTTCGGGTGGCCTTGCAATCAGAGGGTCGACAGGACGTCGACGAAAACTTGGGGCTGCTTCTTGTCCGTCAGTTGAACAAGATGATCGAGGCTAGGCGCGCCTGATCGCGCTGCCCCGGGCGATTGGCATCCCCGCGTTTGCTGGAGTCGTCCTGTGTGCGGTGACACACTATCGAGCAAAACACGCCGTCAGGATTAAGACTCGCTAACCTAGATCAAGTTTGTAAGCTTGGCCCATCGCCGTCCCTTATCGAGGCATGTCGGTGACTGAGAGACACTGGAGTGCTCCCGCCGTGGGAGAGCCCTATGTCTACCGCAATCGTCCTTGCGGCCCTAGTCGCCGCGTTTTTCATCGGCGGACTTTTGGTTTCCGAATACCTCTGCCGCGACCGCGACGGCCCCGTGCCACGCCGCGACATCGAATCGACGGCGCACAAGGCCTACGGGATGCCGCCAGAAGATCAGCGTTAGTGCTGTGGGTCTCTCTGATAGGCGACCAGCATAGGGACTTGGCGACGCTCAGGGGCCGAAAGGCGCACGCGCCGAGGACGTTCGCGCGACGGTCATTAACTCAGTGTTAGGCGTGCCGAGCGAGGCTGAGGCGTGGGCCCGAGTATGGGGGTCGGCTTGGGCCCACGACCGGGTCACGCCGCCAGGGTGCGAGGTCCGCCTACATGACCAGCGGCCCAGCCCCGCTCGCCCGGCACCTCACCCCCAACCCCTGCTAGCCTCCACGCGGGCAAGGTAGTCTATCACACGACCCCGAGCGCCTGGCATCGCCAGCGCGGCCCGCAGGTGTGTGGCCTGCCTACGCCGCGGTGAGTCCCAAGGTTCGGCCGCCGGAAAAGTCGGCGCAAGGTCCAACAATGTCGGCTCGCCATCGATCACCGGCCATTCGCCAACAGTGAGATAGCCGCCCAGCGCCCGCCATTGCGACACCCAGCGCTCGGGGTGGAACAGGTTCGAAACGCTACCCATTCCAGTTGTCACCACATGTCGCTTGCGCGCGCGACACAGAAGCCGTCGCAATAGGAAAAGGGGTCAAATTTCGTTTTGTACCCATGCGCGCAAGCGACAACTGGTGACAACTAGACCCGGAGAGCATCACGAAGCGCCTCCCTCGCGGCCTCGCGGCGAGCCTGTTCAAGCGCCGCACGGTCCCCGAATTGCTCGTGGACCCGAGGATTGACGATCCATCGGGGCGTGTTGCTCTTGGGCGCAGGCTCCCCGCGTTCGAGCCACCCAAACGATTCCAGCTTCTCGCAAAGCGTGCGGACCTCATCGGCAGTCAGGTGCCGCAGCGATTGTGTTGAGCGCTGGGCATCGCGCGCGCCCACCTCGTCCAACCCCTTGGCAACGATCCACGCGGCCAAGGCGATTAACTCCTCGTGGCCTGCCGAAACCCCCCAGCATGCCCGCGTAGAACGCGACCGCGCTAGGCCGGATGAAGGTCTCCATGAACTTCGCGACCCGCTCAGCGGTCGGCAGGCTGATCTCGGCTGGCGGGTGGATGGCATCGGCATTGTCGATACAAAGCCAGAGCAGGCACAACCGGGCGAACAGCCCATCAAACTTGCCGTAGTGAGCGGCCAGCTTCGGCGAGACGGTTTCCAGCGCCTCGACCAGCGCCAGGTGCTCGACCTCGAGCCTTTCGCGGACAATGTGGGAGATCGGGGGCACGGACGCGCGCGTCCGATTTGCAGATTTCGTGACGGAAGCCGCCGGGAACTATAATTTTCAAACGGTGATGGCGACCCACAGTCGTTGCTTGCCGCGCTGGGGCAGTTCGGTGGTGGGGGAGCTAGCGTGCTCTACCTTGATCGTGTGGGCACCTTCTTTGCTGCTCAACCGTTCGACGACATTCTGAAGGAATTGGCTTCGTGCCTTGGCGGACACGCGCTCATGGGGCCCTTATTCGGCGTGCCTATGGTACTTGTCGAGGGCGACGACGATTACCGGATCTGGAGCCAGGTTCCGCGCCATCACCAGGTCAGTTTCTCCGTCCTGCCATCTGGAGGCCAGCAAATCTTGGCTCACCAAAGAGCGTTGGAGCGGGTGATGACGGCCCTACGGGAGCCTGGACAGCCCAAGTCTGGTTATGCGCTAGTCGATGGTGACAAGGGGAAGCCCTCTGAAAGCCCGGCTACACCGCAGCAGCATATCGCGTTTATTCAGTTAAACTGTCATGAAAGCGAGAATCTCTTTCTCGCGGACGAGGTCCTAGCCTCCCTTGGAAACGTGACTTGGGACCATGCCCAAGCCAAGATCGACGCAGAGGCCGCCAATTATGGCGCAAAGGAAAGTCTGCTTCGAGAAGTAGTTGGTTGTGATCGGCGTACGCATGACCTCAAACCCGTGATCGAACAGCTTTCACTTATCCTCGATCCCAAACGCGTACATTGGACCGTGCGCGTGGCAGCAGTAATAGGAAAGGCTCGACCGACCGGCCAGATCGGAGACTTTCTTGGCGAGGTTGTGAATGCCCTGTGGGGGAGACGGAAGGTCAGTGACCGATCTTGATGCTAGGATTTCTGTTCCAGGGATTGCTACGACCGCACTGAACATTCTAACGGGGGCGCGAAACCGCCTTCAATCACCATGCACGCGCTTCACATAAGATCCATCATCGACCCACCGGCCGTCAGGCCGACACGAATCCCTTCCAATTCTTCATGTAGCCGATGAAGGCGTCGGAGAGGCCTTCGCCCTCGAGGTGTTCGGGTGCGACGGGCCGGGCGACCGGTTCAAAGTCGTGATCAGCAGCCACCTTGCGCACGAAATCGTGGTGAAGGATCGCACCGCGGCCGATCAGCACGAAGTCGACACCCGCATCGAAGGCTCGCTGCACGTCACCGCCGCTCATAATTTTCCCGGCGACGCCCAACGGTGTGTTCCCCCGCTCCAACTGCGCAAACCACTCGATTAGCGGCTTGCCGGCAAAGCGCGGATCGAGCGGCTCTTTCCAGCAATCCCACAGCGACATATCGAGGTAATCAATCCGTCCCGAGGTCATGAGCGAGCCGGCAAGCTCAAGCGCTTCTGCGGTGTCGATCCCAAATCGTTCGGGCGAAAGGCGGACGCCGATCTGGAAATCCGGCGCTGTACGTTCCCGCAACCTGTCGATGATCGTATCGAGCACGCGGCGACGATTGGCGAACGAGCCGCCGAACCGGTCGCTGCGATGGTTATGCTCGGCGTCGAAAAACTGTCCGAGCAAATAGCCGTGGGCCGAATGGAGCTCTACCCCGTCGAAGCCCGCACGCTCGGCCCGAATTCCCGCGCCGACGAAAGCTTCGACAATGTCCTCCACCCCGGCGGTCGACAGCGCCTGCGCGCCGGTTTCTCCATCGTCCCAGGGGCACGCAGGCGGGCCGCCGATCAAGTCCGCAGGAGAGCGCATGCCAGCGTGATGGAGCTGTACAGCGGAAGCGCCGCCTTGGGAAAGCCCTTCGGCTAGGCGGGTGAGGCCGCTGAGATGCGCGTCCGACCAGATCCCGAGTTGTCCGGCAAATCCCTGCCCGCTGGCGAGCACGTGCGCTGCGCAGGTCATCGTCAGCCCGAAGCCGCCTGTGGCTCGCATCGTCAGCCAGCGGTATTCCTCCTCGGACAAGGTTCCGTCGGGATGACTCTGCTGATTGGTCAGCGGCGCGAGCATGAAGCGGTTGGGCAGCGCCGGGCCGCGCGGCAGGACGAGGGGCGAGAAGGGATCGATGCTCATGGCCACGTCCTATCAGGAAATCAGGAAGGCAGCGCCACCCCCTCAGTTCGTGAAGCCGCAAAAGCAGCCGATCCTGAAAGTCCCCATCTGTGACCTCGGCTGCCGGCTCTTGCCGGGCGAGGTCGCGCCAGTAACCGCCGCTGACCTTGGCCCGTGGTTCCCCACCGACGGCAAGCCAGCTTTGGGTGCGTTGACCAGTGTGGAGATCGACTGGCGCCGAGGGTCCGCCCATCCTCGTGCGCACCCATCCGGGATCGACGGCGCTGCTAACGACGTCGAACCATCTGCGCGCCAATACCGCCGCAAGCGCGGCCACGTGCAGTTTGCTTTCGGCATAGGCTCGTGCCGGGTCCCACTTGCGCGCCGTCCAGTCGAGGTCCTCCAGCGACCCTTCGCCGCCGCGGTGCGCACTGCTGCTCAGGTAGACCAGGCGCCCGGGCCGCTTGATGAGCGCGGTGAGGATGTACGGTGCCAGCGTGTTGACCGCCAGCACGGCCGAATGGCCTTCGGGCGTCGAGCCGCGGTCCGGCGCGGTGTAGATGCCCGCATTGTGGATCACTGCATCCATTCGGCCCAAAGCGTTGACCTGGTCTGCGATGCTGCAGGTTTCTTCGTGGCTGGCCAGATCCCCGATAGCCACCCCGGCTGCGCCGGGCCGCCACCAGGGCCTCCTCGGCCCGCGCTTTCGAGCGGGCGTGGAGCGTGACTGCGTGCCCATCCGCGAGCAACGACTGAGCCGCGGCCAGGCCAAGTCCGTCGGTGCTGCCGGTAATGAACACGCGTGCCATGCAGTACGGCTCCTCAATCAGCCTACGGCATCGAGAACTTCGACCTCGGGGCGACCCGCGAGCACGGCGCCCAACCCTGGTCCTGCCGCACGGAAGTGTTCCGATGCACGATGTGCCTCCAGCGCTTCTTCGTTGCGATAGATTTCGAGCACCTTGTATGTATTGGATTCGGTCCGGCTGCGGCTCAGCTGATAGGTGATGTTGCCGCTTTCGTTCGCCCGGACCTGTGCGGCTAACTCGGTGAACAGGCGCTCGAATTCTCCGCCTTTGTCAGGTTTAGCCCGCAGAGTTGCGATGACAGAAATCATGTCGATAATTCTCCCGAGCAGCGACCTTCGGCGTTCGAAGTGGCTGAACTACTGTGCTGGCAGTTGCACCGCAAAACGGGTCTCGCCAATAGCGCCGGCGAATTTGAACGGAGCGTCGAGGCCATCAAGCACGGTAGTGCCAGGGTCCGAGCCGATATCGAAGGTCTCGTTACCCGAGAATATGAAGGTTGAGAGAGCACCACTAACCGACGAACTCGCGACGTCCTTGCCGTTCACGCTGATCGTCGCTCTCGCCTCTTCGGGGCCTATCCTGGTAAACTGCAATCCAATTCGCGACTTTCCGACCACCTCGTTCGGCGCGCGAACGGTGAATAGTTCTCCGTCCAGGGCCCGGACTGCCACCGTTGGAATGCCGTTCAGCAAATAGAGACCCAAGCCTCCGAAACGTCCGCCTATCGCCATCAATGTCCCGTTGCTGCGCCGCTCAGATTCAACGGTCATCGACATAGAGAAGCTATGCGTGGCGATCGGAGGGGCCAACGCCTCAGGAATACGGCTGACCGCTCCGACATAGTTGAACAGTCCGCCTCGCGCCTGGAGATTGCGCTTGCCGCGATCCGCCATCAGGCGCTGCGCGGCACCTGTGTTCGTGAGAGGATAAACATTGTATTTTCCAGCCTCCTCATCGAACAAGCGGATCATCTCTGAGAGCTTCGCAGGATTCTCTGCTGCCACATTGTGTAGTTCGTTGAAGTCCTTGCGCTGGTCATAGAGCTGCCAGCCAGCATCCGTAATTGGGGGCTGGGTCTTGAAGTCCCAGGTTTGCAAGCGATGGGGCATCACCGCTTTCCACCCGCCAGCCCAGACCGCCCGGTTCCCGTACATTTCGTAATACTGGACTTTCTTTGCGTCGGGTGCGCGTGCCTGCTGATAGCTATAGGTTAAAGAGGTGCCGCTTGTCGGCTGCTGCGAAACGTCATTCACGGTGGCAGCGGGCTGGACCTGAGCTGTTTGGAGAATCGTCGGCATGACATCGCTGATGTGCGCATATTGGCCACGAATCTGGCCCTTTTCCGCTATCCCTTTCGGCCAGGAGATAATCAGTGGTACGCGGATGCCTCCTTCGAAGGTCGTCTGCTTGTAATAGCGAAATGGGGTGTCACCAGCGACAGCCCATCCTACTGGATACAATGGGTATGTGCCGGGCCGCCCCCATTCGTCCATATGCTGCAGATTTTGGTCCACTGACGCAAATCGGCCATTCGCCATGAGCTGCTCGCTGTATGTCCCCGTAACAGCGCCCTCACCACTTGCTCCGTTGTCGGACGTGACAATCACCATTGTGTTCTCAAGTTCGCCTTGAGCCTCGAGCGCGTCAATAATTCTCCCGAACTCGAAATCTGCGTGGGCTAATTGGGCAGCAAACGCCTCCATTGCGCGGGCATAGATCCGCCGTTCGTCAGCCGAGAGCTCCGCCCATGATTTCATGCCTTCAGGACGGGGCGGCAATTGAGCGTCAGGAGGGACCAATCCAAGTTCTTTCTGCCGCTTCAATGTCCACTCGCGAGCAACGTCCCACCCTTTGTCGAATTTTCCTCGAAAGCGCTGTAGCCATTCATCGGGAGCGTGGTGAGGCGAATGGACCGCTCCGGTAGCCCAGTATAGAAAGAATGGCTCGCGGCCAGGTCCAGCTGCCTGGCGTGAAGCTATCATTTCGATAGCCCGATCTGCCATATCGCTGCTGAGATGATACGCCGGATCTTTTGGAAGCTCGACCGGAGTATGGTCGTTCCAGAGGAGTGGCGCAAAGTTATCGGCGTCATAGGACAGAAATCCGTAGAACCGATCGAACCCCTGACCGCTGGGCCAATAGGTGTACGGCCCTGCAGCCGAGGCGTCTCCTGGAGGAAGATGGTCCCACTTCCCGACGGCGTAGGTTGAGTAGCCCGCCTGGCGCAGATTCTCGGCGATTGTTCCTGCGCTTCGTGGCACCAGCGCGTCTTGACCGGGAAATCCGATCGACATCGCAGAATGCCCGCCTATGTGAACTTCGTGGGAGTTTCGCCCGGTCAGGAAAGCGGCGCGACTGGCGGAGCAGATTGGCGTCGAATGATAATTCGAATAACGCAGGCCCTTTGCAGCCACCCGGTCGATGTTGGGTGTAGCAACCAATCCGCCGTAGCAAGATAGCTGACCGAAACCGGTGTCGTCCAGCATCCAGACGAGAATGTTGGGAGCTCCGGGTCGGGCAGCCGGACGCTGTATTGTAGCTTCCTTGGATTCAGCGATAGTTTTTCCGATCACGGGTTCTTCGCGGGCAGCCGCCGGCAAGCTGGAAAATGTCGCTATGACAAGTGCCAATACCGACACCCCGCAGCTCCATTCCGTCATTCCGTCCTCCCAGCTTTCCTGCGTTCAAAACGGCCGCTTCTGGCCTAACGCTTCTTGCGTATCTCGCAGGCACCGAATGCCTTGACGGCGGAAATCTACGAACATTAGATTTAAAGTCAAGGGCTGCCGATGCGCCATCTGGAGCCACCGGGCGATGCGGGAGTTGAATAGGCGTCGAAATGCGATAGCTTTGCGCGGAGCTAGTCGAATGTTTTCAAAAACTGCGAAGTAATGCAGTCACAATTTTATGATAATTAGCAAGTCAGCACAACTCGACTAGCTGCGCGGAAGCAAGAATAGTACGCCACGCGCCGCGTTTATGCAAGAAAATGTGTGCATATTTGGTATAAAGTAACCGGACCCCCTATGCCGGAGTGACATTAACATCGAACCCCTCAAGAAAGCTCATCCCAGAGATCTGTTCGGCCATGTCGGGGGTGGAGGGGGTGATCTCATTGAGGTTTGCACCCGGTCGATTATTGGCCCGTCGCCACCCGCCCATTTGCCCGCGCCCGTGGGGATAGGCGACGCACCCGGCGCGCACCTCGTCCGTTACTTTGACGGTCACTTCAATCCGTCCCCACGCGGTCGAGACTTCGACCGTCGCACCGTCGCAGATTCGGCGCGCGTTCGCATCATCAGGGTGGATAAGCAGAAGTGGATCGTCGTTCCGGGCGAGGCGATCAACGTTCTGCATCCAGCTGTTGATCGAGCGGAGGCGGCGAACGTTGATGAGACGAAGCTTTGCCGGGTCTCTTGGAGGCGAGGATTGCAGCCGATCAAACTCACCTCTTAGCAGCGGATCCCAAAGGTGGATCTTTTGATCAGAATGGCCAATCCGCTTGGTGAATTCGAACGCCCAACGGCCGCGCGCGATCATCATGCCGTGGGGATGTTCCTTTAGGACTGCGAGTGAAAGCCCGTCTTTGCCCTCGTTTCCGGCGCGCAAACCGGCATCCGCCAAATCGAATGGGGACGATGTACCGAACACCCGACCGCGGCCCATCCGCTCTGCCAGATCGCTCAAGATATCCCACTCTGTCCGCGCTTCGCCAATCGGAGGAACCACGGCGGCAACATGCTGAGCAAATGGGCGCACCATATGGTTCATAAAGAACTGGTTGATGTCTTCACGTTCGAGCGCGGTCGTGACCGGCAGGATGTAGTGAGCATGACGCGCCGTCTCGGTCATGTAGAAATCAAGCGATACCATTAGATCGAGCCCGGCGAACCCGTCGGGCAGGCGTGGTCCGTTGGGCATCGACATGACCGGATTGGCGCCACTGACCAAAAGCGTTTTGATCTGCCCTTCGCCAGGGGTCACCATTTCTTCGAGGAAGGTCAGACTCGATTGGGCACCCCAGACGCTTGGCAGTCCGCTGACTCGTGAGGGGATACCACCGCGCGTAGCGGCCGGCGAGATCCCCCTGAATTGCTCGTTGGTCGCGGTGCCGCCGTAGCCCCATCCAACTCCACCGGGCCGGTGGAACCGCCCGCAGACGACGTTTAGGGCCTGCAGAAGGAAGTTGGTCAATGTGGAATAACTACCTCGGCAGATGCCAATCCGGCCCATCGCTGCAGCTCGCTGAGCGCCCGCGAAGTCGCGAGCGAGGGTGCGAATGGCATCAGCCGCAATCCCGCAATGCGATGCAGCCAGCTCCGGTGTTACCCAAGCAAGCGCGGCGGCGAGCCGGGCCCAGCCCACACAATGATCTGCGATGAAGTCGTCGTCGCCCAATGCTTCTGCTGAGATCACCTGGAGCATCGCTCCGAGAAGCCACACGTCCGTGTCGGGCATTACGGAAACGTGTTCATACTTGCGGGCGGTTTCAGTACGGCGAGGGTCGATCACGATGACCCGGCCTCGCCGAGCGATTTCCTCGAGATCTTCTCTAAAGCGGGGGGCGATCAGGAGGGAGCCATGGCTGACCAGCGGATTCGACCCGAAGATCAAGAGGTGGTCGCATTCAGCTAGATCGGGAAAGACGAATGCGTGGGTACCGAAGAGAAGCTCGGTTGCGAGGACCGAGCTGGTGATATCTTCGGACGACGGCGTATAGAGTTTGCTACAGCCCATTGCCTGCTGAAAAAGCGCATTGGCCATGGCGCTCGGCCAACCCATGCTGGGCGGGTTGCCGGTGTTCATCGCAAAGCTGGCTGAACCATTTTTTTCGATCGACGCGCCAAGCCGATCGGCGATGTCCGCCAGCGCCTCATTCCAAGTAACCCGCACGAATTCGCCTGGTCCCCCTATACGCTTAAGGGGTGCTGTGACCCGGTCCTCATCGTAGGCGACTTCTACCAACGCAGGACCTTTTACGCAGATGTGCCCGCGCGAATGCGGATTATCGTGGTCAGGCCTGATCTTGACGATCTTGCCGTCCTTGACGTCCGCAACCATGCCGCACAGGGCTTCGCAGATCCGGCAATAGGTAACGTGTTCGCCATCTTCGCCTGGGACGGTCGTCAGGGCCATGGCCCATACTCCTCAGTGTTTCACAGGCAGAACCCTTGTCGGATGGACAGGCCCTGGGCTTGCTCTAGCGGGACCCCGGTTGTCTCCCCAGGAAGTCAGGCCTTGCCGGTCATCATGCTTGCACCCAGGGGTGCTGTGTCCTCGATCTCGATGTCGAAGCTCAGCAGCAGCCCGGCGGTCATGATGTAATACCCCGCAACCAGACACAGTTCGACCAGCTCCTCGGCGGAGAAATGCGCCTGTGCGCGAGCAAAGGTTGCAGCACTCGCACCGCCATCTCGCTTGATCTCTTCAGCCACCGCGATCGCTGCCTGTTGAACCTCATCCAGCCGTTCGAACGCTTTATCCGTGATGGACTGGAGCGTCGCCTCGTCCATCCCGACGGCGCGGGCCACACTGACGTGCTGGTGCCATTCGTAGTCGGAGTTGCAGAGCTGCCCGATCCGCAGGATCACGACTTCCCGCAATACGGGGTCAAGCTTGCCGCGAAGGAGCAGTTGGGTGCCGAGCTTACCGTAGGCAAGCATCGCGCCTTCGGCATGGCTCATCATGCGAGTGGCGTTGAGCGAGCCCATGCGTGTCAGCCGGTCGCGAATCTCTTCGGTTTGGGCGGACGGGTCGGGGTACGGCAGACGGGCCATCAGGCGAGCACAGCTGCTGGTGCTGCCGCTTCGACTGCACCCGGCGTTGCGAGCGGCCGAGCCCCGAGCACGGCTTTGACTTCGAGGTATCCCTCAAACCCGAAGTCGCCCCATTCGCGTCCGTTCCCTGACTGCTTGTAGCCGCCAAACGGTGCCATTCCGTCGGGGTGTGGCTGGTTTACCAGCACTTGTCCGACACGGAGCCGGGAGGCCACGTCGGCAATCAGGGTTTCATCCTTGCCCTGGATGTAACCAGCCAGCCCGTATTCGCTCGCGTTCGCGATTGCGATTGCGTCGTCCACACTGTCGTAAGACATGACGCAAAGCACCGGTCCGAAGATTTCCTCCCGAGCGATCGTCATACTGTTCTCGACATCGGCAAACACCGTGGGGCGCACGTAGAATCCGCTCGTGAGTCCGTCGGGACGACCTGGGCCGCCGCTTACTAACGTAGCGCCTTCCGCCACCCCAGCCTCGATCAGCCCTTGGATCTTTTCAAACTGGCTACGACTCACCACTGGCCCGATGTCGGGATTGTCCAAGGGGTTGCCGATGGCGATCGTGGCGGCCGCCGCTGCGACCGCTGCGACCGCTTCGTCCCGCCGATCGCGCGGGACGAGCATTCGCGTCGGCGCATTGCACGACTGGCCGGCGTTGGTAACGATCGCCCGAAATCCGGCGGCGGCCGCTTCTGCGACATCCGCGTCTGGTAGGATTATGTTGGCGGACTTGCCGCCCAACTCCTGATGGACCCGCTTGATCGACGGAGCGGCGGCCCGTGCCACCTCAATCCCGGCGCGCGTGGATCCAGTAAACGATACCATATCGATGTCGGGGTGAGCAGCTATCGCCCTGCCCACGCCCGGACCGTCGCCTTGGACCAGATTGAACACGCCAGCTGGAACACCCGCGGCATCGAGTACTTCCGCCCAGATCTGAGCAGAGAAAGGGGAGAGCTCGGAGGGCTTGAGGATCATCGTGCACCCGGTGGCGAGCGCGGGTGCGACCTTCGCCGCTATCTGGTTGATCGGCCAGTTCCACGGGGTGATCAGCCCGCACACGCCGATCGGCTCGTATTCGATTCGGGTGGTGCCGCGCATCCGGCTGAACTCGAAGTCCTTGAGCACGTTGAGCGCGATCTTGAGGTGGATGTGGCCAATCGCGCCATGCAGTTTGTCGGCAAGTTCGGCGGGCGCGCCCATCTCGGCTGTGATCGCGGCGGCGACATCGGCGCGGCGTGGTTTGTATGCGGCGATAATCGCCTCGAGTAATTCGATGCGTTCCTTGCGGCTGGATCGTCCAAAGCTGTGAAAGGCCCGTCGAGCCGCGACGACGGCGCGATCGACGTCTGCTGCGCTTCCCAACGCGACCTGGCCCGCAGATTGCTCGGTCGCTGGGTTGATAACTTCGATCGTTCGAGTGGCAGCGGGTTCGACCCATTTCCCGTCGATGTACATCTTGAGCGCAGTGCGCATGGCGTGATCCTTCAAGGCAGCTGATTGGCGAAGATCGCGGAACTGACCGTGGGAGCGCCCGGTCCGCCTGCAAGTAGGCAGGTCCGGGCATCGGCGACAGGATTGCTCGACTCGCCTCGCAACTGCCGAACCGCTTCAACCGCGAGCCCGATGCCGTGGATGAACCCCTGGGCCAGATTTCCGCCTGAGGTGTTGATCGGCAGTTTTCCTCCGTCGCTAATCAAGTTGTCAAAACGGATGACGTCGGCTGCGTTTCGATAGTCGCAAAACCCATGGTCGATGAGGGACATGATCCCCTGGGCATCGAAATTTTCGTACAGTTGGACAACATCGATGTCCGACGGAGAAAGCCCGGTGCTCTCGTAAAGCCGGCGCGCTACCGGTCGGAAACCGGCAGTCGCGTAAACCTCCGCATTGTCATTTTCGAGCAGATCGCCCCATCCCGCTTCCGTGCCCTGGGCGCATCCGAGCAGATAGACGGGTCTACTGGCGAGGTCGCGCGCCCGCTCGGCCGACACCATCAGCAATGCTCCGGCACCGTCATTCTCGCGCGAGCAGTCGAACAGATGAAAAGGCTCGGCGATAAGGCGGGATGCCCGAATCTGTGCGGGATCGAATGTCTGACCGAAGCTGACCGCCTCCGGATTGCGGCTCCCGTGAAAGTAGGAGGCGCTCACCAGATCGTCGACAATACTGCGCGGCACCCCGTGATATTCGAACAGGCGGTTGGCGCGAATTGCGCAAATCTGGGCGGGCGCGACAATGCCCGCGGCGAGCAGGTGATCGTTGAGATGGTGCGCCATCACGGCGGCAGACATTCGTCCGCTAGCGCCTTCGACGAGAGCACGGAATATTATCACCGAACTGGCCTGGCCGGAAAGTATCGCGGCTGCCGCAACGCCGAAGGCACCGGCAATTCCGCCGCCGCCGCCCCCCCAGACAGACGCCGACCAGCGCAATTCGCGAGTTCCAAGGTCAGGCATCAACCGGACCGGCTCGTTATGGTCGTCGCCATACGAAACGAAGCCGTCGACTTCCGCGGGGTCGAGCCCCGCCTCTGCACAGGCACCCAGGATTGCTTCGACCAAAACGCTTCGCTCGGGCAGCGGCGAGGCGCCGCGCTTGTATTGGCGAAGGCCCACTCCCGCGATCGCGGTGGTTCCGAACAGTGGGTTCATGTCCGGCTCCAGATCAGGGTTGGAATGCGGTCGTCGCCGACCGTCGTCTGACCGAAGCGTCCCACCAGGTTCTCGCCGATCCTCGGATCGATCCGCCCAGGATCATCCAGTAGCCCGAGCAGGCGCACACCGCATTCGTCGATTTCCGCAAGCACGGTGGCAAAGGGAAGCTCGAGCGCCTCGGTAAGCCCGAAACGATGCCAGGTGCGCGTCCATGAGAAAGTCGTTCCGCGCGGCTCCCTCTCGATCCACCGGATGTCGGAGTTTCCGCATTGTCCGCAGCGATGACCGGCGGGCCACATCCAGCGGTCGCAGCCGCCGCAACGAGGCAACAGGAGCCGGCCTTCCGCGAGGCCATGCCAATAGGGCGCGTCGGCGCCGTCCAGCCGGTTCATGCGATCAGGCGCCCCATTCCAGCTGCAGCTTCTCGAGCGCCATGACGGTGCCCGTGCGGAAGGGCCGTTCCGCCCCCTCGACGATTTGGAAACGCGGGATTGCCCGCATCCATTCTTCCGCCAGCACGCGGATTTCAGCCCGGCCGAGGACATGGCCGATGCACAGGTGCGGACCCGTCGAGAACGTGATGTGGGCCGTCTTCTTGCGGTCAATGTCGAGCACGTGCGGATTTTCGAAACGGCGCTCGTCACGACTGCCGACCGGCAAGAGGTTCAGCACCATGTCTCCGACACGGAACGGGACACCCATCAGGTCCTTATCCTTGACGACCAGCCGCGGCGAATTGACGACCCCGAAGGCGCGCACCGCCTCGTCGGCAAATGCGCCTGACAGACCTGCAGGATTGGCCGCCAGCCGCGCTTGGAGTTCGGGCATCTGGGCCAGCTGTTGGAAGGCAAAGCCGGTGACATTGGTGACGGTGTCCATCCCCCCGAGAAACAAGACGAAGCTCATCGCGAGTATCTCGTCATCGCTCATCACCCGGCCGTCCTCGATCTCTGCGTGGATGAAGTGGCTCATCAGCTTCTCGTCGGGCTTCGCCCTCTTTTCCTCAACAAGGTCTCTCAAGATGCCGAGTATAGTGGCGCTGAGCCGGGCCATTTCCGCGGCGTCGTTCTGGACTTCGAAGAATCGCTCGGCGAGGTGACGGAACTTGTGAAGCCTGGAGAGGTCCATCCCCATCAGCTCCATGAAGATTGTGACAGGAAATACCTTGGCGACGTCACCCATGAAATCGCAGGTTCGTTTGTGGGCGACATCGGCAACAATGGCTTGCGCCCAATGGCGAAGACGAGGCTCGAGGGCCTTTATGGCGGCGGGCCCGAACATCGGGGCCATAACCCGCCGGTATGGCAGGTTGTCGGGCGGATCCAGGCTCAGGGGGATGAAGAACGGCGGATTCTCGACCCGCGGGATTTGCATCTCACGAACCGAGAAATGCTCGGGATCGGTCGCCACTGCGGCGATCGCGTCGAACCGCTTGACCAGCCAGTGCCCGCCATTCGCGGGGGACCAGAAGATATCGGGGGCATGCGCGATCGCCTCGGCGTACGTGCGCTGCACGTCGCTCGACACCCGCGCGTCCGCGTAGATATCAAAGTCGTAGACCAGATCGAGCGGAACATGATCGGGAACATGACCGGCAATTGCTGGGTGAGTGTTCATGCGCTGAACTCCATTAGCGGACGCGCGGAAGCTGAGTGTAAGCGTCCGCGTAGCGTGCGCGGACGGCGGGCTTGGACAGTTTGCCCGTTGCCAGCCGCGGCAACGGCTCGCGCGAGTAGGCAACGTAGCGGGGCACCTTGTAATTCGCGAGATTGGCGTCGCAGTGCTCAATCAAGGCCCGGACGTCGATTTCCGCTGGGCCATGAATCACTGCCAGTGGGGTCTCGCCGAATTTGGTGTCGGGCGCCGCGATCACCATGGCTTCGACAATGCCGGGAAACTCAGTGATGACCGCCTCGACTTCGGCGGCGGAGATGTTGAGGCCGCCCGAGATGATCAGATCCTTCAGACGATCGATAAAGGTCAACATGCCCTGATCGTCGAGCGCACCGATGTCGCCGGAATGGAGCCATCCATTGCGAATGGTTCGGGCCGTTTCTTCCGGGTTGCGCCAATACCCCAGCATCATCGACGGCGACCGCATCAGGATTTCGCCGGTTTCTCCCGGCGCGCAGTCCGAACCATCCGGGTGCACCACTCGCAAGTCCATGAAGACGCTGCCCCAGCCGCACTTTTCGGGCGCGTCCAACGCGAGATGCTCGGGCATCATGGTGGCGTTGCCGCCTATTTCCGTTTGACCATAAATCTGGCGGATGATGATTCCCTTGGCCCTGTAGGCCTCCAACAACTGACGGCTGACCCGTGCGCCGCCCGCGGTGGCGAGCCGGAGCGAACTCAAATCCGCGTTGGCAAATTCGGGCAACGCGGCGATGAACTCGAAAAAGGCGGGAACTGCTCCGAAGCAGGTGATGCGTTCCCGCTCGATCAGGCGCAGCGCGGTCATCGGCTCGAACTTGGGCAGCATGAAGATCGTGCAGCCTTGCGTCGTGTAGTGCATCAACTGGACGAAGCCAGCCGATGTGTTGAGTGGCGCTAGGCTCAAGACGCGGGCTCCCGCCGCAGAGCTAGTTTCTTCCAACGCCCAGTTGGCAGCGTACGCGGTCATCGAGCGGTTGGTGAAGACGACGCCCTTGGGTTTGGCAGTCGAGCCGGACGTCGCAATGATAACCACCGGCGCGTCGGGGTCCGGATCGTGCGCGATTGTCGCAGCGTGGCCTGAGCGCAGTGCGTCAATGTCGTCAATCGGGCGTGGTTTCCTGCCCGAGGCTGCAACGTTCTTGCCGAAGTCAGCGTCTGCGAAGACGAAGCGCGGCTGAGTGGCATCGCATTGCTCAGCGATCTCTCGCGGGGTGTAGCGAAAATTGATCGGATTGACGATGCCCCCGGCCCGGATTGTTCCCATGATCAGAGCGACGTAGGCCAAACTGTTGGCTGCACAGATGGAGATCCGGTCGCCCGGTTCGAGACCGTCGGCGATGAGCATTGCTGCGACGCGGTCTGACCAGGATTTGTACTCGCCGTAGGTCAGGGTGTCGTCGCCAAGGACCACGGCGGGCTGGTCGGGACGCATTCGCGCCCACCAGGCAACTGCCGAAGGCAAGGTCTGCGCCATCTGTTCCTATCCCATCGCCGTCTCGCGTCCTGCGACGCCCGTTGCCACCTAGCTATTGATCATTCTATCTAATGGCAATAGGTTTAGTGAATGAGGCGGCCGAAGATGTCGTCACACCCCCGGAGGGAATGCATGAAACGCTTCGACTACGTGATCGTCGGCGCCGGCGCAGCTGGCTGTGTGCTGGCTTACCGGCTCAGCGAAAATCCGGCAATCTCGGTTGCGCTGATCGAGGCGGGGCCGCGCGACACTCACCCGTTCATAGCGATGCCGAAGGGCCTGGCGAAGGTCATGGCGGATCCCAACCACCTCTGGGCTTATGCCAGCAACCCCGAAGAATCCACGGCAGGGCAGTCCGAGGTGTGGGTGCGGGGTCGAGTGCTTGGCGGATCGAGCTCGGTCAACGGCATGATGTATGTCCGCGGCCAGCCCGCGGACTTCGACGCCCTTGCGGAGTTGACCAGCGACGACTGGAACTGGGAGCACATCGGCAAGGCCTACGCCGCGATCGAGAGCCACGAACTCGGCGCGGACGAGACACGCGGCGATCGCGGACCGCTAAAGGTGACGATGCCTGACCTGCGTGACGAGCTGTCCGAGGCTCAGATCGCGGCGGGTGAGGCGATGGGCTGGCCGCGAAAGGCCGACGTCAATGCGCCGGACAATTCCGACGCGATCGGATTCGCGCCACGAACGATCGCGAAGGGACGACGTCAAAGCGCCGCCGTCGCATTCCTCCGTCCAGCGCAGGACCGGAAGAACCTGACGATCCTGACGGAGTGCACGGTCGACCGTGTCATCTTTGCCGATCGCCGGGCTACTGGGGTGGAATTCCTCCGCGGCGGAGAACGTCACGCAGTTGGCGCAGGTCGTGAGATCATCGTCTGCGGTGGTGCGATGGCCAGCCCGGGGATTCTCGAACGTTCGGGCATTGGCGATGCCCGGCGGCTCGAGGCGCTCGGTATTCCCCTGGTCCACGAAAACCCGGAAGTCGGGGAAGGCCTGATCGAGCACCGCGGACTGATAATGCAGTGGAAGCTGAAGCGGGACATTTCCCAGAACAAGCATTTCAAAGGCTGGCGGCTGCTCCGCTCGACCCTGCAGTACTATCTTACGCGCAAGGGACCGATGGCTGCCGCGGCCTACGAGATTGGCGCCTGGTTCCGCACCAGACCGGGGCTCAACCGACCCGACGCGCAGATTTTGATAGCGCCGTTTTCGTTCGATTTCGCCAAGAACCGGCAGGACGTCGAAGCCTTCCCGGGAATGCACGTGGTGGTCTATTCGCTGCGTCCGACATCGCGCGGCAACATCCATATCGACACCCGCGACCCGAACGCCGCCGCTCGGTTCAACCCCAACTATCGAGCCAACCAAGAAGATCGGCAATCTATGATCGGCGCGGTAAGGGTGGTGCGCGAGTATGCACGAAAGCCGCCGCTCGACCAGATGATCGCTGAGGAGACAATGCCCGGTCCCGCGTATGCGAGCGATGCCGAGATTCTCGACGCCTATGATCGCTTTGGAACCTGTGCCTATCACGCGGTTGGCAGCTGTCGGATGGGCAAGGATGAGAAGTCGGTGGTTGACCCGAAACTGCGGGTCCGCGGGGTCGAAGGGCTCCGGGTGATGGACACCTCCGTCATGCCTGTAATCCCCGCGGGTAACACCCAGGGACCGACCATGGCGATGGCCTGGCGAGCCGCGGATCTTATCCTGAACGGGAGCACCTAGAAACGACGGGGCCGTTTATCTATTGACATTAGGTTGCGGATTGGTCGATATCGGCGTGCGTCTTCGAGCGCAGTCAAGCCCAGCGGCGGAACAATGCCTCGGGCCCTTGGGAGGATTGTTTGTGGCTCAAAAGCTCCGTGTCGCCGCTCTGTTGATCTCAACCGCGATGGTCGCGCCTGGCGCGGCGTTCGCTCAATCGCCGGCGTCCGTGCCTGCTGAGGCCCCATCGGCTGCCCCGGCCACGGACGTCTCGGAGACGGTCGATCCAAACGAGATCATCGTCTCGGCACGACGCCGTGACGAGCGTCTGCTGGATGCTCCCGTCGCGATCACTGCGGTCGGCGGCGAGACCCTGCAGAATTACAACGTGACGCGGGTGACCGATCTAGCAACGCTGGTCCCGTCGCTCATCACCAGTAAGGCGGCATCTGGCTCATCGGCCAGCATCTTCCTGCGCGGGGTCGGCTCGACAGCCTTGTCCGCGGGCTTTGACCAGTCGGTATCCTTCGTGGTCGATGGCCTGCCGATGAGCCGCGGCCGCGAGATCAGTCTGCCGCAATACGACATTCAACGAGTCGAGGTGCTCAAAGGTCCGCAGGCGTTGTTCTTCGGCAAGAACACCACCGGTGGGTTGATTAGCATTGTCACCAACAGCCCCACCGACAGGTTCGAGGGCGGGGTGAAGGCCGGCTATGGCTTTGAAGGCAAGGAAAAATATGCCGAAGCATTCGTCTCCGGTCCACTGAGCGATACTTTGCGGGCGCGGATCGCAGGTCGCTATTCGGACAGCGACGGCTCGTTCACCAACACCGCAGCGGCCACCTATCCAACGCCGATTCCAGGCCAGGTCCGAACGCGCAATTCCAAGTACCGCGGCTTTGCGGAAAGCTATGGGGCGCGCGCTACGGTGGATTGGGATCCTTCCGAATCCTTCAATCTGCAGTTCAAGGGTGGCTTCTCGCAAGTCAATGATGGTGGACCGACGGACATCGTCGAGCGGATCTGCGGCGGCGGACGAACCGTTCCCGCTACGGCCAACGGGATTCCTCCCAGCCCCAATGCCGATTGCCGTATCAACGGACGGTCCGATAGCTCGGCAATCCCCATCCAGGTTGCGCAGACAAACTATCGTTACGCGCGTGATGGTCGTCTTTATGCGGATTTCGCTTCGCAATACGGAATCATGACGGGAACGATCAAGAGCGATCCATTCGATGTGACGTCGATCACCGGATATTACAGATTCAAGCAAACAGACCTGAACAACGTTTCGGGCGAGGCGTATCCGTCGACTTTTACGCAGCTTGCCGAGTTCACCCAATACTCGCAGGAGCTGCGGTTCCAGTCACATTTCGACGGACCGTTTAACATGCTGTTCGGCGGATTTTACGCTCACGGCAAATTCGACTTCAACACAGATGCCTACATTTTTCCGGTTCCCCTCGACCCGCTCAACAACACATACGTCACATTCAAGCGCGACAATGGGTTCAGCACGGATTCGATGTCGCTGTTTGGCGAAGCCACACTCAACGTCTCCGACCAACTCGAATTGGCGGGCGGTGCTCGGTACAGCCTCGAATCGCGCGACTCGTTCCAACGTTCGCTGCCTGGCCACATCGCCTTTGCCGGGGCGTTTCCGGGCGGTCTTGAACTCAAGGACCGGTACCGGGAAAGCAACATATCCCCTCAGGCGACCATTCGATTCAAGCCCGAGCCCGACACCACTTTTTACGCTGCTTACAAACAAGGCTTCAAAGCGGGCGGCTTCAATATCTCCCAGGTTCTCACACCTGCGGCAACCGTTGCGGCAGGTCGCTACAAATCCGAGACCGCCGAAGGAGGCGAGGTCGGTGTCCGGACGCTCAAGCTCGACCGGCGCTTGAGCCTCAACGCGACTATCTATCGATACATATATTCGGACCTGCAGGTGCAGTTCTTCGACCCAATCGCTGTTTCGCTCATCGCGGGCAACGCGGGCAAGCTGCGTACCCAGGGTATCGAAGCAGACTTCAATTACCGGGTACCAGGCCTTACGGGGCTCAGCCTGCGGGGCGCAGCCGCCTACAACGATGCCAAATACCAGGATTACATTGGTCAGTGCTATCCGGGCCAGACGATCGTTCAGGGTTGCAATCTGCAGAAAGTTGGAGCTGCTTTCACCGCGCAGGACTATGACGGACGCACGCCGCCCAAGGCACCCAGGTTCGCCGGCCGAGCCGGTTTCACATGGGACGTGCCGGTCGGGTCGTCGGGATGGTCGGTGCGCGCCGTCAGCGATGTCAGCTACACGTCAAAGTTCAATTTCACCGACGCGCTTCGGCCGGACTCTGTGCAGAAGAGCTACACCAAGATTGACGCCAGTCTGGCCCTCCGAGGCCCGGACGATCGGTGGTCGATTTCGCTAATCGGTCGAAACCTCACCAACAAGCTCGTCGTCGCCGCAGCGAATGATATCCCTTTCACCGGGGGAACAGGGACGGGCACAGCGGGCCCTGCGACCTTGGCCGACATGTCGGCCTTCGTCGACAATCCTCGTGAGATATACGTCGAGGTCGGGCTCAAGTTCTAACGATGTGGGGCTCGGCTCAGGGGCCGAGCCCTTTCAGTGCTTGCGCTTGGTCGTCGTCAAAGGCCGGAACGAAGCCCGAAATCCTGCAAGCAGCGCCTTTAGGGCCTCGACATGAAGCCTTTCGTCGTTGTCCGGGGCGAGAGACAATGCCTCAGCCAGATTGGGAAATTTGGCTGGGTCTATCTCCGGCATCGCGGGGATGTGGTGCGCCTCGGCTGCAGCGGCGAAAAGCGAGGTCCCGTAGGTAAACTTCTCGACCGCCTCCAGAATGACCATGCGTACTTCGGGCGCGTAGGGACAATCGACCAGGCTCCGCTCGTAAGCAGGCAGCATCACCTTGCGAGGGAAAAAGCGCAGGGCCAACGGCGAGGCGTTCGGGTGGCGCAACATCACGCGGCGGGTCGCGAGGCTAAGCTCGATGGTCCGGGTTTCCCAATCGTCAGACCATTTCTCTTGTTCGGAGCCGATCTCCTCCATCATTCGCCGGGCAACTTCGGTGAGGATCTCCTCCTTATCCTTGAAGTGATGGTAGAGCGATGGCGCGCTGACGTGCAGTTCGCGAGCCACGACCTGCAGGTTGAGTCCGTCCAGGCCGTGACGATCGATCATCTTCAGGGCAGCCACGGAAGCTGCATGCCGGGTAATGAGGGGCGTCGCCGGGCGACCGGCACGTGGTACCCGCACGGGCTTTGCGGCAGTTCCTTGTGCAGATTTCAATGCGTTCACCCCATTTCGCGATCCACTCGCTCACCAATCGGTAAGCCAGCCGTTCTGCATAGACTAGCAGCTTGCGCGAAATTGCAATCGCAAACTAACAACGATAGATTTATGATCCTGCGGGGGATTTCTTGATGCCTGGATTGCGAAGCTATCAGTCGCCAGATGGGGTCACCTTGATCGCAGACGAAGCGGGTCCACCAGAAGCCCCTGCTGTTGTGCTTCTGCACGGAGGCGGTCAGACGCGGCATAGCTGGTCCGGCGCGATGGATGCGCTAGTCACCCGCGGTTACCATGTGATCAATTTTGATGCTCGCGGACATGGCGAGAGCGACTGGTCAGATGCAGGGCACTATTCGCTGGACGACCGGGTGGGCGACTTGCGCGCGATCGTCCAAGAGCTTGACCAGCCCTTCGCCCTCGTGGGCGCATCTCTCGGCGGGGCGACTGCAATCCATGCGGTCGCCTCAGGACTGCAGCCGGCAGCGATCGTCTTGGTGGACATCGTACCGATGCCCGAGCCTGTGGGTATCGACCGAATTGTCGGTTTCATGCGCGGCACGTCTGGGGGATTCGACACTATCGGGGACGCTGTGGCCGCGGTGGCCGCGTACAATCCGCATCGCAGGCGGCCGAGCGACCCTGAAGGGCTTCGTCGCAACCTGCGCGCGGGAAAAGACGGACGCCTCTACTGGCACTATGACCCGCGTATCGTTGCCACCGATCCCGAGTTACATCATTTGATCGTGGAGCAGTCATCACGGACTCTAGCCGACAATGACGACATGCCGGTTCTGCTTGTGCGCGGCTTGAACAGCGACGTTGTCAGCGACAGCGGCGTCGCGGAATTTCGGGCGATCCTCCCCTCACTGGAAGTCGCCGATGTCAGCGGCGCCGGCCATATGGTGTCGGGTGATCGCAACGATGCTTTCAACGCTAGCGTCATAGCCTTTCTCGACCGTGTCCTACGACCGGCAACCAGGACTTGAACGGAATTTCAAACGAGCCCGTGCTGGCTTTTGGGCGGCGTCCTGATCAAGCCCGACTCTGTTAAAACTATTGGCATTAGATTTAAAGTTTGATATGGCCGCCGGATAGCAGGAGAGGCAGTTAGACCCATGAACGAGGTCGTCGACATCACGAAGTCCGTCGGGCGCAAAGTCACTCGCCTGTCGGACCTAACCGCCAGCCAACAGGAATCGATCCGGCGCATTCCCGCTGAGAAGGACGCAGTGAATGTTCCGCTCGCGGCGACTCGCCCCAATGCGATCTTCACCGGTCGCGAGCGCTTTGATCTTGAGCAGACGAAAATTTTCCGCCGGTTCCCGGTGCCTGTCACGCTTGCGGCGCTGCTTCCCGATGCAGGCTCAATCGTCGCGGTCGAGGCGTATGGCGTGCCTCTGCTGGTGTCGAGAACGCGCGACGGTGACGTCAACGTCTTCGTCAACGCGTGCCAGCACAAGGGCGCGAAGTTAATTGAAGATTGCACCGTCCATACCCAGAGTCGAATGACCTGCCCATACCATGCGTGGACCTACGGCATTGACGGCAAGCTGATTGGCGTTGCTCGGGCGGACATGTTTGCCGGTCTAGACAAGTCGCAACGCTCCCTGAAGCGACTGCCAGCCCGTGTCTTCGGCGGCATCGTATATGCCCAGCTCGACGGCGGCGATCCTGACTATTCGCAGCTTTCCGACCAAATTGCCGCAGATTTCACAGCGCTCGGCATTGCCGACGGCCACGTCTATGGGCGCCAGACATTCGAATTGAAGGCCAACTGGAAGGTCGTCCTTGAGCCGTTTCTCGAGGGCTATCACGTTCAGCGTCTACACGCCGCATCCATAGGCAACCTGTTCGTGGACGCACCCAACATCGTCGATGTGTTCGGAGCCAATATCCGCCAAGTTTCAGGCCGGATCGACTATGATCCGGCGATGCTCGATGAGGACGCTGAAGCCAATATCCACAAGCTCGTGACGCATGCCTACACTGCGTTCCCCAACGTCGTGGTTGTGACCAGCCAGTACTATACCAGCGTGATGATATTGATGCCGCGCGATGCCGATCGCACAACGGTACACTACTTTATGCTCACCCCAGGCCCGGCGACCACACCCAAGGCTGAGGAGGTGTTCAAGCGTTCATACGAGCTGATCATCAGCGTGTTTGGCGGCGAGGATTTCCGCGCCGCGGAGATCAGCCAGGCCGGTCTGAGCACGGGCGTTCCCGACGAGGTCGTTTACTGCGGGCTGGAGGCTAACATCGTCCACTATTACGAGGCGCTTGAGTCGCTTCTCGAACGGGCGTGAACGGCGAGCAGCACCAGCTGTTCGAAGCAATCAGTCGGAGGCTCGCGGCCGCCGACGCTAGTGCAGCTTGGGACGGGTTGGTTGTTGCCGGGGTAAGCGGGTTTCGCGTGGCTGAGACTTTCGGCGGTCTGGGCCTCGTCGCGCGGGAAGCCGAGCCGATCATGGCAGCTCTGGGCGAAACAGGTCGGTCAACGCCTTTTCTCGAAAGCAGTGTCGTGGCAGCCGGACTACTTGGCCGCTTCTCGGGAGTGGCTGATGCGACGCTGCGCAAACTCGCGGGCGATGGAACCGTCTGTGCTGTCGCCGGGATCGATCCGCGTCTCCGTGGTGGCTTGGCAGGGTCCTCGGTTGGGGAGGAATGGACTCTCAGCGGGCGAGCTAAACTTGTGCTTCACGCCGAGTCGGCGATGGCATTCCTCGTTGTCGTTCCGCTGGGTTTCCGGGTCGGTCTGTTTCTTGTCGAACCTGGCGCCGGTTACAGGATCGTCGGTTATCCTACAATTGACGGCCGGCGGGCGGCCGACGTAACATTCGCCGACACCCCGGCTTTGCTTGTTTCGGACGACGCAGCTGAAGCGGTGGATGTCGCTATAGACGAAGCGCTAGCCTGCATCGCAGTCGAGGCAGCGGCGATCATGCGCCGATTGGTCCGCGACACCGTTAGTTACACCCGCCAACGTCACCAGTTTGGACAGACCTTGTCCCAGTTCCAAGTTGTCCAGCACCGCCTGGTGGACATGCACATACAGGCGCGTCGAGCGGAGGCGATCGGGCGGCGGGCGATGGAAGCGTTGGACGGTCCCGCCGACGTCCGATCACGGATCGTCAGTGCCGCAAAGGCGACCGTTGCAGCCGCAGGGCGATATGTCGGGCAGCAGGCGGTGCAGCTTCACGGCGCGATGGGTATGACCGCTGAGCTCCCCCTCTCGGGCTTTTTCAAGCGGCTGACCGTTATCGAAAACGAACTTGGCTCAGCCGACAAGCACTTAGCCCGGTATGCCAGCCTGCGCGAGGCGCGCTAGGTGGCTAAAGGCCAAGTTCTGCCTTAGCGATGATGTTGCGCTGGATCTCGTTGGTTCCCGCGTAGATCGAGCCGGCCCGTTCATTGAGATAGCGCAGCGGTGCGATTGCCTGCCAAGGCTCTAAACTGGCATAAGCTTCCGTGGGACCCGGGTAGTTTATTACGGGGCCGCCCGGCATAGCGACACGCGGCTGCCAGGCACGCGCAAGCGGCCCCGCGGCCTCGAGCCGCAACTCTGTGATCCGCTGCTGCAGTTCGGTGCCCAAGATCTTCATCATCGATGCATCGGTGCCGACAGAGCGATCGTTTGACAGTGCGGAGAGAATTTCCATTTCGAGAGCGTCGAGAACTTCGATCTGCACTCCAACATCGGCGAGCCGTGTGGCGAACACTGGATCGGCAGCGATCCGTCCCGCAGCCTCGGTATAGAGTAGATCGAGCTTTGCCTTCAGTTCCGGCGCGTAAGCGCTCCCCCGCGCTCAAAATCAAGCAGGTACTTGGCGACCGTCCAGCCCCCGTCGATTTCACCAAGAACGTTGGCGACGGGCACGCGTACGGCGTCGAAGAACACCTGATTCTGGATCCATTCGCCCGAGTGCATAATGATCGGCTGAACCTCGATGCCCGGCGTGGCCATGTCAATGAGAAGAAAGGTAATACCTTGCTGGCGGCGCTCGGTCCGCGCGGTGCGGACTAAGCAGAACATCCAGTTGGCTACGTTGGCATGCGTGGTCCAGATTTTGCTGCCAGTGCAGACCAGTGCATCTCCGTCGCGCACCGCCTTCATATCCAGGGCAGCGAGGTCAGAGCCGGCTTGGGGCTCCGAGTAACCTTGGCACCAGAAATGCTCGCCCGACAGCATTCGCGGGAGAAAGTAGGCCTTCTGTGCTTCCGTTCCGTAGCCGATGATCGCCGGCCCAGCCATGTTTATGCCCATAGGCGAGGTCGGTGGAGCGCCGGCGGCTACACGCTCGCTCGTGAAGATATGTCGCTGCATGGCGCTCCACCCAGCGCCGCCGTATTCAACCGGCCAAGCCGGTGCCGCCCAGCCACGCTTGTGGAGTATCGCCTGCCACGCCATCTGCGACGCATGATCGGCATAGACGCTGGTCATCCGGCTCCCTGCCAAGCGCAACTCCGGAGTGAGCGCATCGGCAAGGAATGCGCGAACCTCGGCGCGAAACGCCTTTTCGGAAGCTGATAGCGTGCTGCTCACGCCGCGGCGGCCGACTTTGGAATGTAAATCGACTTCGGTCGCGTAAATTCCAGAAGTCCAGGCAACCCGTTTTCTTGACCAAAGCCCGATTGCTTGGCCCCGGCCAGGGGGGTGAACGGCGTCGATTGCAGGTTTTGGTTGATCCAGACCGTACCGGTATCGAGGCGATGCGCGATCGCGGTGGCCTGTTCGACGTCGCCGGACCAGACTGCGCCAGCAAGTCCGTATTCCGTGTCATTGGCGCGAGTGACTACGTCGTCGATGTCCGTGAACTTGAGCAGTGGGAGCACGGGGCCGAACGCTTCCTCGACAACCACGCGGGCGTCGTCAGGTGGATTGTCGACAAGCGTCAGCGGGACGAAATACCCCCTTTCGGGGACCGCTTGGCCTTCGAGTAAGGTCAACCCGCTGGCGCGGGCATCGTCGAGGAGCGCAATCACGCGCCGATATTGCGCCTCGTTTTGAATCGGGCCGTAACGATTGCCCTGTTGGGCACCGTCGCCGATCGGGGTTTCGCGCACCAACTCGTGCAAGCGGTCGCGAAGCTTATCGTAGATATCGGCGTGAATATAAAGCCGCTTCGTTGCCACGCAAACCTGTGCAGTATTGTGAAACGCGCCTTCGAATAATTGCTCGGCAACCGCGTCAACATCGACGTCGGGGAGAATGATCGCGGCATCGTTGCCACCAAGTTCAAGTGTTATCCGCTTGAGGTCGCGCGCCGCAGATTCCATTACACGTCGACCGGTCGCCGTCGATCCCGTGAACGAGATCTTTGCAAAACCAGGGTGCGCCGTCATCAGCGGACCCAGTTCGTCGCCGCCACAGATGACGTTTAACACGCCTGCGGGAAAGCAGTCTCGGATGAGTTCGGCAATCCGCAAGGTGGTGAGTGGAGTATATGGAGAGGGCTTCAGCACTAGCGTGTTCCCCGCCATGAGCGCAGGGCCGATCTTCCAGGCTGCAAGAAGAACCGGGAAATTCCAGGGCACGATGCCGCAAACGACTCCTAGCGGAACGTGATGCACTTCGATTCGACGCGTGGCAGTGTCTTCGGTGACGTCGACCGGGATATCGAGCATCGTGGTCGCCTTAAGCCACATCGCCGCGCCCGCGATCTCCGCCCTAGCGCCCGGTAAAGGGCGTCCCTGCTCCCTGGTGAACAGGGCGGCAAGTGCATCAGCTTCGCCGTCGATCAGGTCGGCTGCTTTAATGATTGCAGCCTTGCGGTCGGCCACGGGTGTGTCGCGCCAGCCGGGGAAGGCGCGTGAGGCCGCGGCGACGGCACGGTCGAGGTCGGCTGCGTCGGCGGCCGGTGCCTCTGCAAAAACTTCTCCCGTCGCGGGATTGCGAACCGGGATTGTCTTGGCGGTTTCCACGCTTCGGCCATCCACAGTCAGCACAAAACGGTCACGCGCGTGCGTCGCCATTTAGCTCTCCTTGTTAGGCCGCCATTCCGCAGCCTTTCCGTTTTGAAATCTAACCTCATTAGATAAAAGTAGCAATAGAGCTTGTCGGCGACCAGGGTGGGAAAGTGACGGATGCAAAGACAGCCTCGATCCCGTCGGCGTCGTTCTCGTCAAGGCGTTCGACGAGATTAGTCATTGCCAGCGCGGCATGCTGTAACATCGGTAATGCTTAGCGGCAGTGGCGGCGCCATGGCGATCAGTCCCGGAGCTCTGCTTCTGGCTTTCCAGTTGAATTCCCCCACACCGCGACCATAGTCATTGGTGTGAGCGGATAGTGTCGCATTCGACCTGACCGCAGATCCCGACATCGCTGATCGATAGTTTGCCGCAGGCGCTCGTGCGCTGGTGGCCGCCGGTCGGGTGTTCACGCTGCCCAGCTCACGTTGCCAAAGCAGAAAGGAGCGCCATGCGTGCATTTTACGTCGACCTCGTTCGAGGGGCATCGCTGGACTTCATTGCCGGACCGTTCGGGAGCGAGGAGATCGCAGGAAAGTACCAGCAAGCCGCGGTCGGCAAGCAAGTCGAGCTCGACCCGTGGGCCCCGCTCGATGATTTTGGGGTCAGCGCGGTCAGCGGCGGATTTCGTCAGCTTGGACGATTGAACGACCGTATCAAAATCGACCCGGGCGATTTGCTGAACTGACAGCGTCTGCGTCGTCGAGTGGTTCAGACACTTAAGGATGGATCGTGTCCCACCATGTGGTGTAGGTTCGCTGGCGTAGTCGCAGCGATCTCCGGCCAAGCCGGATTGATCATGCCGCCATGGCTGGCAACCTGATGATGGTGTTATCGCTTAATCCCGAGACGCTTTCCAGCGTCATGTAGCGGCAGCGCTGAACGGCCCACTCGTCATTCTGTTCGAGCAGGATCGCGCCGACGAGACGGGTTATGGCCTCCTCGTTGGGGAAGATGCCGACGACGTCGGTGCGCCGCTTGATCTCGCCATTGAGGCGCTCGATGGGATTGTTGGAGTGCAGCTTGGTGCGATGCTGCGCGGGGAAGGTCATGTAGGCCAGCACATCGTCCTCGGCGCTGTCCATCAGCGCCGCCAGCTTGGGCACGGTCGGCCTGAGCTGATCAGCCACGCTGCGCCACTGGGCCTTGGCGGTCTCGGGTGTTTCCTGGGCGAAGGCGGTGGCGATGAACGCCGAGACGACCCGGCGCCCACTCTTGCCGGCATGGGCCAGGGCGTTGCGCATGAAGTGGACGCGGCAGCGCTGCCAGGTTGCGCTGAAGACCTTGGCGACCGATGCCTTGATGCCTTCATGGGAGTCGGAGATCACCAGCTTCACGCCGCGCAGGCCGCGGCGGGCAAGGCTGCGCAGGAAGTCCGTCCAGAACACCTCGGCTTCGGAATGCCCGATCGCCATGCCGAGGACTTCGCGCCGGCCGTCATTGTTGACACCGACCGCGACGATGACGGCGACCGAGACGATCCGGCCGGCTCGCCGGACCTTGATGTAGGTGGCATCCATCCAGACATAGGGCCAGTCGCCTTCGATCGGACGCTCGAGGAACGCCTTCACGCGGCCGTCGATCTCTTCGCACAGCCGGCTGACCTGGCTCTTCGAGATGCCGCTCATCCCCATCGCCCTGACAAGATCGTCGACCGAGCGCGTCGAGATGCCCTGGATGTAGGCCTCCTGGATCACAGCCGTCAGAGCTTTCTCCGCCATGCGGCGGGGCTCGAGAAAGCCCGGGAAGTAACTGCCCTTCCTGAGCTTTGGGATCCGCAGCTCGACGGTGCCGGCGCGGGTCTCCCAGTCCCGGTCCCGATAGCCGTTGCGCTGCGCGAGCCGCTCGGCATCCTTCTCGCCGTAGGCCGCACCCGTCAGGCCGCCGACCTCCAGCTCCATCAACCGCTGCGCGGCAAAACCAATCATGTCGCGCAGGAAATCGCCGTCGGCAGTCTTCCCAACCAGCGCGTGCAGGTCCATCTTGTCGTTGGTCATCGGTGTCTCCGTAAGTTGAGTTTCGCAACCCAAGCTTATCCGAAGTTCGCCGATGACCACCCGCGAAACTGACCGGCCGCTACAGCGCTAGTTGGGGAGCGCGCGTCCGGTCAGCTTCGCTACCCTCGAAACCTACACCACGCCCGGGGGCACGACCTAAGGATGCTCGAGGCCAGATTTGAAAAACCGGCTGTGCTCCCGGTTGAGGTAGATGCCAGCCAGTAGAGGTGCAGGCACAGCAGTTCCTTCTGATACTCATCCATCTCGATCGGGCGCACAATCTCAAGAACGTTGCCTCCGCCAATCGTGAGATGATGGCGCGCGCCGAGCGCTCGGGCGGCTCCGAACCGGGATTCCAGAAGGGGAAAAAATTCCTGGTTGAGCGGAAGATTTTCCCAGGAATCGTCAAACTCTTCCCAGAAAACCGAATAGGGGAAATTGGACAGCTCGCGCGTGCATTCCGGAAGGTTTTTGCATGCCATCACCCCCAGAATGACCCGTCAGAGCGCGATTTCCCACTACTTTCCCATTGATATGGGAATTTCAGGCGCAGAGACTGATTCGACCGGGACTGCGTCGTTCACCATCCGCCTCGTCCTCGCATTCAACGCCGCAAGCCCGTATGGCGGGCGTGGGAGCAGAGGGCCCTACTGCCTTCCACCCATTTTTGGCTAGAGGGGGCGGGCGATGGGTTTTGTCGGTTGAGGGGGCGGTTGATGACGAGAGCGGTGGGTGGTTGCCCTGAGTGACCTGGCGCGCGAGAGCGAGGCCATCGCCGCGCCCGGGCTGTGGCTTAGCGCGACCGAGCCGCTGCGCGCAGCGCTTGAATTCGCAAGCATGTTTGCGCGGCTTCCCGCCCTTCTCGCTGCGCCTCGCGGTGACGGGCACACGGTCATGGTCCTGCCAGGCTTCGCCACCTCGGACGTGATGACCCAGGCCTTGCGCAACTATCTTTCGTGGTTGGGCTATGACAGCGAGCCATGGCGGCTCGGCTTCAATACCGGGTACCTGAAGTTCGGCGAGGATCAGGCCGGGCTGCATGCGCGCCTATCCGAGCTGGCTGGACGTTCGGCCGACAAAGTGAGTCTCGTTGGCTGGAGCCTGGGCGGAATGATGGCGCGGCAAATGGCGCGCCGATATCCCGAGGCCGTCCGGCGGGTGATCACCCTGGGTTCGCCCTTTACCGGAGACCCGCGGGCGATCTCGATTCGCGGCATGTACAAGCTGGTCAGCGGGGAGAGCGTGGATTCCGCTTCATGGCGCGAGCGGTTCGAGCGCGACCGTGCGCCGCCAGCCGTTCCGACCACCGCTATCTACTCGCGCAACGACGGGGTTACGGCGTGGCGCAACTGCATCGAGGAGCCGGCTGCCCACACCGAGAACATAGAAGTTGGCGGGAGCCATTTAGGGTTGACGCACAACCCCGAGGTTCTGCTTCATGTCGCGGCGATACTGGCCCGCCCGCGAGTCGCGCAAGAGGCATGAAGCAGGGGAGACGCCATGACTGAACTTTCAGGCGGGTCGTGTCGATGAGCGTGGAGCCTTCCCTCGATCCGATGGCGATGATGCGCTCGGCACTCGATCAGTGGGAGAAGCTGGCCAACGAATATGGCGCGCAGTTTCTCCAGCGTCCCGAGACGACCAAAGCGATGCAAACGATGACCGCCGGCTACTTGCAGATGCAGAAGGCGCTGCAGGATGCGATGGGCAAGGCGCTGGCCGTCGCCAACCTGCCGAGCCGGACCGACATCGAGGCGCTGTCCGCGCGGCTGGGCGCGATTGAGGCCAGCCTGGCGCGGATCGAGGCGGGCAAACCCTCGGAGCCCACCGTCGCGGCGCTGCCCCGGCCGCCACGCACGCGCCAGCCTCCGGCCAAGTCATGAGCGAACAGCCCGGGCTACTCGAACGCAGCAGGCAGGAGTTCGAGCGGGCGCTTCAGCGCAACATCAAGGGGCTAGGCTATTTCGCTTCGCCCGCCCCGGTCGTGGGGGCGAGCGCCAAGGACGTGCTGATTGAACGCGGCACGCTACGGCTGTATCACTACCGTCCTCTGGTCGACGAAATCTACCGGGTGCCGGTGCTTCTGGTGATGGCCACGACGAACCGCGGCTATATCTTCGATCTGACCCCGGGGCAGAGCCTGGTCGAGTATTTGCTGAAGCGCGGCTACGACGTGTTCATGATCGATTGGGAGGCCCCGCGCCCCGACGAGAAGACGCTCGATCTCGCCAGCTACGTGCTCGACTTCATCCCGACTTGCGTCGAGCGCGTCAAACAGGCGACGGGCGAACCCGATGTCAGCGTCCTAGGCTATTGCTTCGGCGGGGTGCTCTCGCTGCTGTGGGCGGCGTTGCACCCAGATGCGGGGCTCAGGAACCTGGCGACTTTCACCACTCCGGTCGACTTCAGCCAGATGCCGCTGTTCGCCAGCTGGTCGGACAAGCGCTATTTCGATGTCGACCGGCTCGTCGATACCCTGGGCAATTGCCCGTCGGAGATGCTCTACTCCTCGTTTGATTCGCTGCGCCCGGCGGGCAGGATCGCGGGCAATTTGCGGCTGGTCGACCGAATGTGGGACGATGAGTTCGTCAAGGCCCACCGGATGATCGATCGCTGGGGCACGGACATCCTCCCGCTCGCGGGCGCGTACTTTCGCGACACCATCAAGAAATTGATGTGGGATAACGCGCTGATGGAAGGCACGATGGACGTCGCCGGACGCCCGGTCGACCTGGCCAACATCACTGTACCGTTCCTGCACGTGACGGCCGAGCACGATCATATCGTGCCGACCGCCGCCTCCGCTCCGCTGATCGACATGATCGGCAGCGTCGACAAGGAGCAGGTCACCCTCAAGGGCGGTCATGTCAGCCTGGTCGGCGGACCCAACGCGGTGCGCCGGATGTGGCCCAAGCTCGACGATTGGCTGGCGGAGAAAAGCCTGTGAACGCGAAAGTGAAGACCGCCGCTCCGGTGGCTATCCAGTCCCTGGCGGATTGCGACGAGGCCGCTGTCCGCAGCTTCGTGGGCAAAGTGCCGCCGCACGATCTGCTGTTTCTGGACCGCGACATTCGCCAGCCCAAAGTGCTCGCGGCCTGGCGCAAGGCGATCGAGCGCGGCTCGATCCACAGCTTGGCTGCCGTCGCGGGAGGCGAGATCGTCGCGACCACCGCGGTGCTCAGCGATCCGCTCAGCTGGTCGGCGCATGTCGCAGACGTGCGCCTGCTCGTCCTGCCCGAATGGCGCGGCAAGGGGGTCGGAAGAGCGCTGCTCGAAGCCAGCATCGACCATGCGATCGCCCGGGGCGCGACAAAGCTGACCGCGCGGATGACCCCGGATCAGCGCGGCGCGATTACCCTGTTCGAGGAATCCGGGTTTCGCGGCGAGGCGCTGCTGCGCGATCAGGTTCATGACTCCAATGGGCAACCGCACGATCTGGCAGTGCTCTCGCAGGACGTGGCCCGCGAACGGTCGCGAACGCAGGCGCTGATGGCCTGATCCCCCCTATCGTTCGCGGGTCAGCCGAACGCCAGCCCTTCGTCATCGCCGGACCTTTGGCCCATCGCGGCGTTTATAGTCGGTCACGATATCCTATGCCATCAGGCTCCAGGTTGGTTCCGCTGTGTTCCGCTACCTCAGAAGTTGGTCGTCACCGTCACCTGATCGGCATAGCGGCCCGCGGTGATGCGGGGGTCCCCGCCGATCATTCCGTAGGCGGTCAGGCGGGCGGTTCCGGCAGAGCTTGTGACGGCGGCGACCGATTGGCTCCCCAATGCGCCCCACCGGGTGGTGTGGGCGGGATCGGCGAAGATGTCGTAGGCAAGGTACCGGCCACTCGCCGGGTCGAGCGCGCGCCGGGCGCCACCGGCGGGAAATTGTCCATCATCGAGCGCGACGGTGAAAGGCACTTCCGCGCCGCAGGAAACCTCGATGGCGGCACTCGCGGTTTGCGACGGAGCCTGCGCTGCGTCGGTGGTCCCGAAGACCAGCGGCTCGGCGGCAACGGTGCAGTTGGGAGCAACCTCGACGCTGACCGCCATCGTCGCCGACGCCGCGGTTGCAGCCTGGGCGGTGGGCCATGCCGCGCCGACGGTCGACAGCGCGAACAGGGTGACGAAGCGAGCGACGTGGCGGCTGTCCATCGTTGGGTCTTGCCCTTGGGCCGCGCTGCATTCGAGTCCTCGCTGGCGCCCGTCCCGGCATGAAACGGCATAAACCCAAACGTGCGCAAGGCTGCTGAACAATCATTCGTTGATGCGGTTGAACACCTGCATTAAGCGGAACCACGGGCCCAGGGAGAGTTAGACTTATGCGGATTCCATTTAGCGTTATCAGCGTCATCTCGGCGTCGCTTCTGCTGGCCAGTTGCGGAGGAAACAAGGCCGAGGACGGCAGTGAGGCAGCGGACGAAGCCGCCGCTGCTGCGGCCGATACCCCCGCTGCCACCACTGCCGCTCCGGCAGGAGCGCCGGCGGCAGCCGCCAGCGCCGCGCCGGCTGCGGACAACACCGACACCGTCGATGGCGTCAAGTTGGCCAGCCTGACCGGCAACGCCGCCAACGGCGAGAAGATATTTCTCCAGTGCAAAACCTGCCACACGCTGGAAGCGGGCAAGAACATGATCGGCCCGTCGCTGCACGGGATCATCGGCCGTCACTCGGGTGAAATCGCCGGATTCAGCTATTCGGCCGCGAACAAGAATAGCGGAATCACTTGGTCGCCCGATAAGCTGTTCCAGTATCTCGAGAAGCCGCAGCGCGTGGTGCCGGGCACCAAGATGGCCTTCGCCGGCCTGTCCAAGGCGCAGGACCGCGCCGACGTGATCGCCTATCTGACGACAGCCTCGAAATAGCGGTTCACGAAACACACGGAAAAGGGCGCGATCCGCAAGGATCGCGCCCTTTTTCGTGGGCACTGGCAATTACGCCGCCATCGATCTCCGGGCGAGTTCGCACTGGCTCCAGATGTCGCTCAGCGCCTCGATCAGTCTGTCGATGTCGCCGTCGCTGTGGACTGGCGAAGGGGTGATCCGCAGCCGCTCGGTGCCTTTGGGAACCGTCGGGTAGTTGATTGGCTGGACGTAGATCCCGTGGTTGTCCATCAGCCAGTCGCTGATCATCTTGGCCTTGACCGGATCGCCGACCATCACCGGGATGATGTGACTGGGGTTGGGCAGGTGAGGGATGCCCAGCACATCGAGCCGGTGGCGAACCTTGGCGACGCGCTCTTGGTGGCGCGCGCGCTCCATCTGGCTTTCCTTGAGGTGGCGGATGCTCGCGCAGGCGCCCGCGGCCAGTGCTGGCGGCAGCGCGGTGGTGAAGATGAACCCGCTAGCGAAGCTGCGGATGAAATCGCACAGCGCCGCCGAGGCGGCGATATACCCACCCATGACCCCGAACGCTTTGCCCAGCGTGCCTTCGATCACCGTGATTCGGTCCATCAGGCCTTCGCGTTCGGCCACCCCGCCGCCGCGCGGCCCGTAGAGGCCGACCGCATGGACCTCGTCGATATAGCTCAGCGCACCATGCTTCTCACAGACATCGAGGATTTCAGCGATCGGGGCGATGTCGCCGTCCATCGAATAGACGCTCTCGAACGCGACCAGCTTAGGCACTTCGGGACCATATTCGGAAAGGAGGCGGTCGAGATCGGCGGGATCGTTGTGCTTCCAGATGCGGCAGGGGGCCTTGGAATAGCGGATGCCTTCGATCATCGAAGCATGGTTGAGCCCGTCGGAGAATACCACGCAGCCTGGAATGCGCCCCGCCAGCGTGCCGAGCCCCGCCCAGTTCGAGACATAGCCCGAGGTGAACAGCAGCGCGGCTTCCTTGTTGTGGAGGTCGGCGAGTTCGCGCTCGAGCAGCACGTGGTGGTGGTTGGTCCCCGAAATGTTGCGCGTGCCGCCAGCCCCGGCGCCGCATTCGTCGAGCACCTGGTGCATCGCTTCGATGACCTTGGGGTTCTGGCCCATGCCGAGGTAGTCGTTCGAGCACCACACCGTGATGTCCTGGGTGCCGCCTTCGTCGTCGTAACGCGTGGCCTTGGGGAACGCGCCGCGATGGCGTTCGATCTCGGCAAAGATGCGATAGCGGCCTTCGCCGCGAACGGCCTCGAGCTCGGTCTGGAAAAAGCCTTCGTAATCCATGCGTATTCCCCTCTCCAAACCGTCTTACGCGCCGCTTTTGGCCCGCTTCTGGCCGGGCAATGCCCAGCCCCACAAGGCGCCGTCGCGGAACGGCAACGCCAAGAATATGTGCTCGACCACGCCCAGCGCGGCAAGCGTAAACAGCAGGCTCAGCGCCACCGCGTCGGCACCGTGCGGCGCGGCGGCGAGCGCCTGCGCGCCCAGCCACGCGGCGAGCGCGGCGGTCGCGGCGATGGTCGCAGCCAGCAGCGCGGTGAACCGGCGCGGCCCAAAGTAGCTCTTGAGATAGGCGAGGTGCGGCGGCAGGATTTCGTCGCTCATGTTCGGCACGCCGAGGAAGATGTTGAGCTTGCTTGCCAAACGCAGCGCGAACAGCAGGCAGAACACTTGCGCGCCCAGCGGGTTGGGCGCGGTCCAGGTCAGCGAGATCAACAATAGCGCGGTCACCGCCAGCGCGATCTCGTGGTATATCAGCGTCGATCCGGCATCGACGAAGCGGTCCCAGCCGCGCGCTTCGGGCCGGGCGGGTTCGCGCCGCGGGCCCGCCACCGCGCCCATCAGGAAGCTCATCTCGTGCCACGCCCAGACCAGCATCGCCCCGCCGAAGCCGAGGTACGCCCCGACCGCGCTCGCCAGGCTGGCGGCGATCACCACCATCGCCAGGCCCAACACCCCAGCGATCCCGGCGACGATCAGCGCGACGGGAAACGTCGCCCGGTCCCGGTTATCAAGCCACGCGACCAGCCCCGTCGCGAAGAACCAGATCGCGATCGTCGCCACCAATGGCAGAATATGGCCCGCCATCGTCACCATGCGGGCTGCAGCCGGATGGTGGCGGGCAGTTCGTTGCTGCGCGTGCGGTGGAAGAACAGGCCCCCAAAGGCGGCACCGGCGCGGATCATCCCGCCCGCACGCTGGAGCGCCCCGGCGATGCCGCCGCGGGCCTTGCCATCGGCGATTGCCCGGCTTGCCGCGAGCAGCCGCTCGAGCGCGGCGCGGAAAGCCGGGGCATCGGTATCCAGTTCGATCGGAAAGACCTGGCGGCTGATCTGAGTGGTGATCGCAAACACATTGTAGTCGTAGGCAGTCGGATCGAGCCCCAACGCCTTGTGGAACACCGGGCGCGCGTGATCGCGGACATACATCGTCGCATAGACCGAGAGCAGGAAGAACCGCACCCACAGCTTGTTCACCCCGGTCAGCAGCTTGGGATCGGCGCGCATCAGCAGCGCGAACGCCTCACCATGACGGAACTCGTCGCTGCACCAGCGCTCGAACCACTGGAAGATCGGGTGGAAGCGCAGTTCCGGGTGCGCGGCGAGCTGGCGGTAGATCGCGATGTAGCGCGCGTAGCCGATCTTTTCCGACAGATAGACCGCGTAGAAAATGAACTTCGGCTTGAAATAGGTGTATTTCTTGGTCTTGGTCAGGAAGCTCAGATCGATCCCGATCCCGGCGTCCTTGAGGGTTTCGTTGATGAACCCGGCATGGCGGCTTTCGTCGCGGGCGAGCAGCTTGAACAGCATTTTCACGTCCGGGTTCGTGGTCCGCTTGGCGATCTCGGCATAGAGAATGCAGCCGGAGAACTCCGAGGTGAGCGAACTGACGAGAAAGTCGGTGAACTCGGCGCGCAGCGCGGGTTCCAGGCCCTCGATCACGCCATCGAAGCTGGCGTCGCGCTTGAAGTGGCGCTTGTTGGGATCGCTTTGCATCTCCGAGATCAGCGCATCCCACTCGGCGCGCACGGACGTCACATCGATAGCGTCGAGCTGCGCGAAATCCGTGGTGTAGAAACGCGGGCTGAGGACAGTATCCTGGGTCGCCATGGCCATGGTGTCGGGCGCGGCCATCGCGTTGTCGAAGGCGCTGGCGGAGACGGGCGCGTTCATGAGATCTTCCTCGGGGTGAAGCTGACTTCGTAGAGTTCGGCCAGATCGAAGTATGCCACGAACCTGGTCCATGCCCGCAGCAGCGGACCTGCGCGGGTCACCGTGGCGGTGCGATCGTGGACCACGCTTTGGCCGAACGCCACTCGGATCGGCGCGCCGTGTACGCGGACGCGGTCGCCTGGATGGATCGCGATGTCGCCGGCCAGTTCGACGTGGGCGTGGAAATGCTCCTCGCTCTGCTCGATCGCGATGCGGCAGGGGGTATCGAAGCTGGCCCGGGGCATCAGGCGGCGGCCTTGGGCAGCAAGGCGGCGAAGACCGCGCGGTTGTCGGGGCCGAATGCCCCCAGCTCGATGCTCCGCCCGGTGGCGGTATCGACGAAGTTGAGCGAGCCGTCGCTGAACAGGGTCAGCGTGAACGGCGGCGCCGAACCGATCCCGCGCGACCGGCGCTCGCGCGCGAGGCCGCGCAGCACGCCGCGGATGAACCCGCCGCTTTTGGTTTCGGTTTCGATCACCGCGACGGTGGCGGAGGTGGCGGCGTCGGCGATCACCACCGCGCCGTCGGCCCGGTCGCTGAAGGTGAGTTTGCGGGTCTCGACCACGCTCGCTTGGTCCGCCGCTCGCACCGCCGCGGGAACCGCCTCGCGCTCGAGTACGCCGACGCGTACCAGCAAGGTCAGCAGGATGCTCAGCACCACCAGCGCCCCCGCCGCGATCAGCGCGGGCTTGGGGACGGTCTCGTCGTGGGCATGCGTGTGGCTCATGCCGCAGCCTCGACCAGTCCGGCGGAAGCAAGCGCTGGGCGCGATTGGCGAGCGGTCGCCTCGACTTCCATCTGCTCAACTGGCCTCAGCGCCGCGCAGGCTCGTGCCAGTTGCTGCGCGACCATCGCCGCATCGGGCACCGCGCGCAGCATGGGCTGGGGACTGCGCAGACGGAACGGGCGGGCGTGCGGCCAGAGCAGCACATAGCCCAGGCGGTGCGAGGCGGTCGGCGCCAGCGCGATGTCGCCAAAGCCATGGCCCCGCTCGCGCAGGTCGGCGGAACCGATCAGGCCGAGCGGCAGGTTGATGCAGGTGTTGAGCGCCACGCCGATCCGCAGCACGATCCGGCGGTTGGTTAGCGTATAGACCGTGGTCCGCGCGACTGCCCAGGCAAAACCGGTCAGCAGCGCGACCACCAGCGCCCCGCCGATCACGGTAAAGGCAACGCCCAGCATGCTGCCGTTGACCAGCGCCAGCGTCAGGCACACCGCGAAGTAGGCTGCGATCAGCCGGGTGTGGAGCGCGCTGCGCGCCAGCACGCGCCAGTCGGGCGCGCCCTGCCACACGATCGTCTCGCCCGGCGGCAGGTTGCCCGGCAGCCCGCGGACCGGTTCGTGGTCGTATTCGCTCATAGCCACGGCTCCTGCCGGTCGGCGTTGGCGTAGAGATAGCCGCCGCCGAAGTAGCCGACGATTCGCTCTTCCTCGTAACGAGTGATCTCGCCCGCAGCGGCCGGCAGCGGCGCTCCGGCAAAGTCGGCGGCGTTGATCGCGTCGACCACCAGCGCGCCCTTGGAGATCTTGCCCATCGCCGCCGGAGCCAGCGCGCGTCCGCCGCCGGTCGTGGCGATGTCGTAATACCGCACGAGGTGATCGGAGCGATCGACCCATAGGTCGGAGATCGTGCCCGCCAGCGCGCCATCCGCGCCATAGACCTTCATCCCGCGCGGGTCGCTGTCCGGGCGCGAGATGGTGATTTCGGTCTGGGTCGAAAGCGGGACGATCCGCGCCCGGCCGCCGGCGTCCTGATCGGGCCACTTGGCACGCTCTGCGTAGGCGGCCGGGCCAATGCCGTCGGTCAGCGGATTGCCCGTCGGCTCATAGGGCGCGCCGCTGAAGTTCTCGTGACGCCGCGCGAGAATATCGACCGGCTCGCGGCCCTTGGTGGGCGCGCTCACCGTGCCGCGGTCGAACGGCAGGCGGAAGCTCTTGGTCGTGGCGGTGTGCATCGCGCCGCCGTAGGACTCGACCGCGCCGGTCAGTTCGTCCTCGAGCGGGTAGCCCTCGCGCCGGTCTTCGCGTCGCAGCCAGAACACCAGCAGCACGAAGAACAGTACGAATGCGAAGAACGCCAGTTCGGCGACGTCGATCGAACCCACCAGATAGCCATCGCTCATTGTCCGGTCCTTTCCCGCTTGCTCATGCCCAAATTGCTCATGCCCAAATTGCTCATGCCAAGCCTGCTCATGTCGGAAACTCAGTGAGCCCGAAGCGGCGAGAAGTGCCTGCGGGCGGAAGAATGCGATCGCGTCCCACCAAAGGTCCGATCACCGCCAGAGTGACCAGCAGCAGCAAGATCTCGATCAGGTAGACGGCGCTGTACCCGGTCGAACGCAGCGCCAGCGTGGCGCCGAGGCCGTCGGCGACCGCCAGGCTCGCAATCAGGTCGCGAGCGATTCCGCCCAGTGCGATTGCAAGCCCCGCGGCGCTTGCCTGGACCGCGCCCCACGCGCCCAGCGCCAGGCCGGAAGCGCCGCCGCGGGCCAGCGCCATCGCCGCCACAAGCGTGCCGACCGAGAACAGGCCGACGCCCAGCCCGATCGTCAACGCGCCCGCGGCGAGCAGCGCGGGCGAGCCGAGCGGCGCCGCGAACAACACCATCAGGAATGCACAGATTCCGCCGGCAAGACCGAACCCGGCGAGCCGCAGCGGATCGATTCCATTTGTCAGCGACCGGCCCGCCAGCGCGAACCCACCCAGCGCGCCGAGCGCCCAGGCCCCGGTCAGGCCAGTGGTCGCACCGACCGTCAGGCCAAGAATTTCGCCGCCATAAGGTTCGAGCAGCGCGTCCTGCATCGCGAACGCAGCCGCGCCGAGCCCGATCGCGACCAGCAGGCGCATCGCATTGCGCTCTGCGACGAACCCGCGCCACACGTGCGCGAAGGGCAGGCGAGCGAGCGCGACGACTTCGATAGGGGCGGAGTGGCGGGCCTCCTGCTTCCACAGCGCGCACAAGTTGAACAGCATCGTCAGCACCGCCGCGCCCTGGATCACCCCTACCAGCCGGGTCGGCGAGAAATCGACCAGCAGCGCGCCGATCACCAGCGACGACAGCATCATGCCGACCAGCAACATCACATAGAGCAGCGCCACGGTGCGCGGGCGGTCCTCCTCGCGGGCGAGGTCGGTGGCCAGCGCCAGCCCGGCGGTCTGGGTGGTGTGCATCCCCGTACCGGTGAGGATGAAGGCCAGCGCCCCCGCGGCGATCCCCGCCATTTCGGTATCGGGCTGGCCGATCAGGAGCAGCGCGAACGGCATGATCGCCAGCCCGCCGAACTGCATCAGCGTGCCGAACCAGATGTACGGCACCCGCCGCCAGCCGAGGAGCGAGCGGTGGGTATCCGACTTGTGTCCGATCAGCGCGCGGAACGGCGCGGCCAGCAGCGGCAGTGCGATCAGCGGTGCGACCAGCCAGGCTGGGATTTTCAGCTCGACGATCATCACCCGATTGAGCGTGCCGTTGAGCAAAACGGTCGCCATCCCCACGCTGACCTGGAACAGCGCCAGACGGAGTAGGCGCCCCAGCGGCAAGTCGTCGCTCGCCGCGTCCGCGAACGGCAGCCAGGCGGTCGCGATTCGCGTCCAGCTCGGCTTGCGTACGGTCAGCGGAAGGCGGCGTACGGTCATTTTAGCGGCGCACCAGTTCCAGCGCATGCGAAGTGTAGAACCCGCTGACCACGCGCTCGCTGCGCCCGATCCGCCAGCCGGGAAGTGCCGAAAGGCGTGTCCGCAACTCGGCTTCTGCGACCGGGACGAGGGCGGGTGAGCGGTTGCTGCGCGGGAAAAACTGGCCAACCCGGTGCATCGCCCCCAGCAGCGCGGTGTGCGGGGCGAACGTGAATACGATCGAACCGGTGCAGCGTTCGGCGAGCAGCTCGACTGTCTCGACGATCTCGCCCGCCGGATAATGGATCAGCGAATCCATCGCCACGACATGCGCGAACGTACCCAGCCCGGGATCGAGCATGTCGCCCACCCGCCAATCGATCTTGCCGTGGCCGAGGTAAGACGGCTGGCGCTCACGGGCGATCTCGACGAGCCCCCCGGCGATGTCGATCGCGGTGACTTCAGCCCCACGCCGCGCAGCCTGGATAGCCAGCGCGCCGGTGCCACAGCCCGCGTCGAGCAGGCGGGTGCGGCGCAAGTCGGGCGGCAACCAGTCTAGCAACAGCGACCGCATCCGCTCCCGACCGGCGCGCACTGTGGCGCGGATGCCGCTGACCTTGACGTCCGAAGTGAGGTCGATCCACGCCTTGCGGGCGGTCCCGTCGAAGTATTCGGCGAGGCGATCGCGGTGATCGAACCACACGGTGTTGGGTGCATGACTGGCCATCATTCGAACCCCAGGAAGTCGAAGATATCACGGTCCTTCATCGGCTGCGCGTCGAGTGGGTCGACGCCAGCCCACAGCATGTCCGCCAGCTTCATGTATTCGTTCTGAGCGGCGACGATGTCCGGCGTGTCGTCCATCTCGAACAGCGTGCACTTCTTGAGGCGGCTGCGGCGGATCGCGTCGAGGTCCTTGAAATGGGCGAGCCGCTTCATCCCGATCGCATCTGCGAAGCGGTCGATCTCGTCGGTCTCGGCCGAGCGGTTGGCGACCACTCCTGCGAGCCGCACGTCGTAGTTCTTGGACTTCGCCTTGATCGCCGCGACGATCCGGTTCATTGCGAAGATGCTGTCGAAATCGTTGGCCGCGACCACCAGCGCGCGCTCGGCGTGCTGGAGCGGCGCGGCGAACCCGCCGCAAACGACATCGCCCAGCACGTCGAAGATCACCACGTCGGTATCCTCGAGCAGGTGGTGCTGCTTGAGCAGCTTGACCGTCTGCCCGACGACATAGCCGCCGCATCCGGTGCCCGCGGGAGGTCCGCCCGCCTCGACGCACATCACCCCGTTGTAGCCTTCGAACATATAGTCTTCGGGGCGCAGCTCCTCGGCGTGGAAATCGACCGTTTCGAGCACGTCGATCACCGTCGGCATCAGCTTTTTGGTCAGGGTGAAGGTGGAGTCGTGCTTGGGATCGCAGCCGATCTGAAGCACCCGATGGCCGAGCTTGGAAAACGCCGCGGAGAGGTTGGACGAGGTGGTCGACTTGCCGATCCCGCCTTTGCCGTAAACCGCGAAGACCTTTGCGCCCTTGATTTTGTCGGCCGGATCGAGCGCGACTTGGAGTGAGCCTTCGCCATCGGGCGGGGCGTCGCGGGTAAGGGTGTCGAGCATCGTCATATCGTGTTCCTAATCAGGCTGCTTGTAGCCCTTCGAGCCGGTCTTCGAGTTCGTCGCTGGCTTCGCGCAGCGCGGCGAGCGTCGCCGCATCGGGTTCCCACAAGCGCCGGTCGCAGGCTTCGAGAAGCCGGTTGGCGACCCGTGCCGAGCTCTTGGGATTGAGCGCCGCCAGGCGGTGGCGCATCTCGGGGTCGAGCACGAAAGTCTCGCTGATCTTCTGGTATACCCACGGCGCGACCTGACCGGTGGTGGCCGACCAGCCCATCGTCGTGGTCACATGACCTTCGATGTTGCGGACGCCTTCGTAGCCGTGCTTGAGCATCCCCTCGTACCACTTGGGGTTGAGCGTGCGGGTGCGGGTTTCCAGGTCGATCTGCTCGCCCAGCGTGCGCACCTTGGCGGTCCCTTGCGTGGCGTCGAGGATGTAGACCGGCGCCGCCGCGCCGCGCGCCCGCGCGACCGAGCGTGCGATGCCGCCGAGGCCGTCGACGTACTGGTCGAGATCGGTGATCCCGGTCTCGACGCTTTCGAGGTTCTGGTAAGTGAACTCGACGTCCTTGAGCGCGCTGCGCAGCAGGTCGCGCTGCTGGACGGGCGCACCGCTGACCCCATAGGCATAGCCCTTCTGGGTCTCGAAGGCGTTGGCCAGTTCGTCCGGATCGGTCCACACCCCGCCGTCGATCAGACGGTTGACGTTGGCCCCGTAGGCGCCCTCGGCGTTGGAATAGACACGCAGGCTCGCGGTCTCCAGATCGCAGTCATGCAGCGCCTGATGGGCGAGGCTGTGCTTGCGTACGAAGTTCAGGTCGAGCGGCTCGTCGGCTTGCGAAGCGAGCAGCGCGGCCTCGGCGATCATCCGCGTCTGCAAGGGCAGCAGGTCGCGGAAGATGCCCGAGAGCGTCACCACCACGTCGATCCGCGGGCGACCCAGTTCGGCCAATGGGATCAGTTCCGCCCCGCACAGGCGGCCATAGCCGTCGATCCGCGGGCGCGCGCCGATCAGGGTCAGAGCCTGGGCTATCTGCACGCCCTCGCTCTTCATGTTGTCGGTGCCCCACAGCACCATCGCCAGGCTTTCGGGGAAGTTCGCGCCGCTTTCGATATGGCGCGCGATCAGCCGCTCGGCCTGCTCGGCACCTTGAGCGCAGGCGAACTTGCTGGGGATACGGAAGGGGTCGAAGCCGTGAAGGTTGCGCCCGGTTGGCAACACTTCCGGGTTGGCCAGCAGATCGCCGCCCGGCGCCGGGCGCACATAGCCGCCGTCTAGCGCATGGACCAGCGAGCCAAGTTCATCGCAGCTACCGATCAGCGTCTCGATCGCGGCACGCCCGGTCTGCGGATCGGCCCCAGCGTCAGCAGCAACCATCGCGTCAATCAGGCCTTCGCGCGCCTGGCCCTGCGGCTGGCTTCCGAAGACATGGAGGCCCTCCGGGATCAGCGTGCGCTCGAGTTCGTAGAGCCGTCCGGCGAGCGTCTCGATCGCACCCAGTTCGATGTCGAGTTCGACGCAGGCCTCGCCGATCATCGCCTCCAGGGCGTCGCATTCGCCGTCGGGGGCCGAGGCGCGCCAGCGTTCGACCATCGCCTTGAGATCGGCGAAGCCCTTGTAAAGCCCCGCCTGCGCCAGCGGCGGGGTCATGTAGCTGACCAGCGTGGCAGCCGAGCGGCGCTTGGCGAGGATGCCCTCGGTGGGATTGTTCGAGGCGTAAAGGTAATAGTTGGGCAGATCGCCGAGCAGGCGTTCGGGCCAGCAATCGCCGCTCAGGCCGGTCTGTTTGCCGGGCATGAATTCGAGCGCGCCGTGGGTGCCGAAGTGGAGCACCGCGTGCGCGCCGAAGTCCTCGCGCAGCCAGCGGTAGAACGCGGAAAACGCGTGGGTCGGGGCGAAATCGCCGTCGAACAGCAGCCGCACCGGGTCGCCTTCGTAGCCGAACCCGGGCTGAATCCCGACGAAAACGTTGCCGAATTGCGCGCCCAGCACGTGGATCGACGAACCGTCAGCCTGGAGCTTGCCCGGCGCCGCGCCCCACTGGCGCTCGATCGCGGCGAGGTGCGGCTCGCGGCGGACGTGCTCGTCGGCGGGGATCCGCACCGCGACGTTGGCGTCCGCGCCGAAGCGTTCGGCGTTTCCGTCAAGGATCATGGCGCGGGTGTCAGCGACCGTCGCGGGCACGTCGACCGCATAACCCTCGCGCGCCAACCGGAGCAGCGTGGCGTGGAGCGATTCGAACACCGCGAGGAACGCCGCGGTCCCGGTTGCGCCGGCGTTGGGCGGGAAGTTGAACAAGACGATGCCGAGACGCCGCTCGGCGCGTTGGCTCCGCTTGAGCGCGATCAGCTTGACCGTCTTGGCGGCGAGCGCCTCGGCGCGTTCGGGGCACGAACGCATCACCCGGACGAGGCCCGAGGCGGGGAAATTGCAGTGCCGCGCGCAGCCGGTGCAGGGGCCGCTGGCATCGGCGCGCCCGCCGAACACGCTGGGAACGGTCGAACCGTCGAGTTCGGGGATCGCGACCATCATCGTCGCTTCGAGCGGGAGCAGGCCCTGGCGGCTCGCGCCCCATTGCTGAAGCGACTGGAACTCGATCGCGTGGCCCGCGAGGTAGGGCACGTCGAGCGCCGCGAGGGTATCCGCCGCGGCGGCCGAATCGTTGTAGGCCGGGCCGCCGACCAGCGAGAACCCGGTCAGATTGACCACCGCGTCGACCGTCGGCTTGCCGTTGGCGACGAAGAACCTGTCGATCGCCGGGCGCGCATCCAGCCCGCTGGCGAACGCCGGGATCACCCGCAGCCCGGCGCGCTCGAACGCGTCGATCGCCCCGTCGTAGTGCCCGGCATCGCGCCCCAGCAGGTACGAGCGCAGCATGAGCACGCCGACGGTGCCGTTCTCGCCCTTGCCGCGCGGCAGCAGGCGCAGGCTCTCGCTCATCCGCTGCTCGGTGCGCGGGTGGTAGACCCCGACCTCGGGATAGTCGGCGGGCGGCGCGCCCGGGGTTGCGCCACGGCGCACCGCGCGCTCGTCCGCGGAATAGCGGTCGATCAGCGCGCGGACCATCGCGATCACGTTCTCGTCCGAACCGGCCAGCCAGTACTGCAGGGTGAGGAAGTACGCGCGCACGTCCTGCGCGGTGCCGGGGATGAAGCGCAGGATCTTGGGCAGGCGGCGCAGCATCTTCATCTGCCCCGCGCCCGAGTTGCTGCCCGGCTTGCCGGCTTTGCCGTTCTGGCCGCGCAGCCGCTTGAGCAGCGCCAGCGGGCCCTTGGCCGGGGCGTCCATCCGGTAGCCGCCCATCCGGGTCAGCTTGACCACCTCGCCTGCCGCCATCAGCCCGATCATCGCATCGCAGTTCTCGCGGCGCTCGGTCAGCGCGGGCAGGATCGCGCGGACGTGATCGTCGAGGAACAGCATCGTCGCGATGACGATGTCGGCGCGGGCGATCTCGGCCTTGGCGCGCTCGAGCGTGGCGGGATCGCGATCCCAGTCGGCGGCGGCATGGAGCGAGATTGCGATATTGTCGCGCGCCAGTTCCATCTCGGCGCGCTCGACCGCTCCCTTGAGGTGGTTGTCGAGCGTCACGATCGCGACGCGGACCGGAGGCAGCGCGCTAGCGGGCATAGTGCGCCTTCGCATCGTAGAGCGTGGCGAGGTCGATCTCGCCGCGCGCCTGCTCGGCCGCGAAAGCTTCGGTGTTGCGGCGCGCCTTGCCGCGGACGAAGAACGGGATCTTCTTGAGTTCGCGCTCGGCTTCGGCTGTCCACGCCGCGCCGCCGTCGTTGGCCGGAACCAGAATCGCCTCGGGGATCGCCGCCGCCGGGCTGACCGCGTGGAGGTGCGATCCACCCGCCGCGTCGGAGAATTCGAAATCGTCGCGGAACATCGTCAGGAGGTGTTCCTCCAGCCCCATCACCAGCGGATGGACCCAGGTGTCGAACAGCACGTTGGCGCCCTCGAAACCCATCTGGGGGCTGTGCCGCGCGGGGAAATCCTGAACGTGGACCGGGGCCGAGATCACCGCGCACGGGATGCCCAGCCGTTTGGCGATATGGCGCTCCATCTGGGTGCCCAGGACCAGCTCGGGGCTGGCCGCGGCGATGGCCTCCTCGACTTCGAGGTGGTCATCCGAGATCAGCGGCGCGACGCCGTACTTGGCCGCGGCGGCACGGATATCGCGGGCGAACTCGCGGTTGTAGCAACCCAGGCCGCAGACCACGAAGCCCAGCTCCTCGGAGGCAACGCGCGCGGCGGCGACCGCGTGCGTACCGTCACCGAACACGAACACGCGCTTGCCGGTGAGGTAGGTCGAATCGACCGAGCGGCTCCACCACGGCAGCCGCGAGCCATCGTCGGCCAGCGCGGGAGCGGGGTCGACCCCGGCGGCGGCGGCGACTTCGGCGATGAACTCGCGGGTCGCGTTCACCCCGATCGGCACGGTGCGGACGATGGGTTGCTTGAACGTCCGCTCGATCCAGCGCGCGGCTTCCTCGCCGATCTCGGGATAAAGCACGATCGAGAAATCGGCCTCGCCGATCGTGCGCAAGTCTTCGGGCGTCGCGCCGAGCGGCGCGCAGAGATGGACGTCGATCCCCAGCCGGTCGAGGATCCTGGTCACCTCGATCGTGTCGTCGCGGTGACGGAAGCCCAAGGCACAGGGGCCGAGCAGGTTCGCGCACGGACGCCGCCCGTCGCGCGGGGCAGGGCGCAGCGCCGGATCGGCCAGCTTGCGGACGAGCTGGTAGAAGCTCTCCGCCGCCCCCCAGTTCTCCTTGCGCTGATAGCTGGGCAGTTCGAGCGGGATGACCGGGCAGGGCAGGCGCATCGCTTCGGCGAGGCCGGCGGGATCGTCCTGGATAAGCTCGGCGGTGCAGCTCGCGCCGACCATCAGCGCACTGGGCTGGAACCGGGCGACCGCATCGCGCGCGGCGGTCTGGAACAGGCTGGCGGTGTCGCTGCCCAGGTCGCGCGCCTGGAAGGTGGTGTAGGTGACCGGTGGGCGCTTGCCGCGGCGCTCGATCATCGTGAACAGCAAGTCGGCGTAGGTATCGCCCTGCGGCGCGTGGAGCAGGTAGTGGACCCCGTCCATCGCGGTCGCCACGCGCATCGCCCCGACGTGGGGCGGGCCTTCGTAGGTCCAGACCGCGAGCTGCACCGCGCTAGACCCGCAACACGTCGCGGCGGCGCAGGGGCCGCGCGAACAGTTCGGCGAGGTCGCCCGCCTGGTCGAACCCGTGGATCGGCGAGAACACCAGCTCGATCGACCACTTGGTGGCAAAGCCTTCGGCTTCGAGCGGGTTGGCGAGACCCAGACCGCAGACGGTCAGATCGGGCTTGTCCGCGCGCACCCGGTCGAGCTGGCGATCGACGTCCTGGCCCTCGCTCAGCCGCGCGCTTTCGGGCAGCAGCTCCAACTCGCGCGCCATCTGCGCCTTGTTGAGATAGGGGGTGCCGACTTCGAGCGGGATCATCCCCAGCTCGGTCGACAGGAACCGGGCGAGCGGGATTTCGAGCTGCGAATCGGGCAGGAAGCTGATCGTCTTGCCCGCCAGCCGTTCCTGGCTGTGCTCAAGCGCGCGCTTGGCCCGCGCCCGCCCCGGCGCGACGACACGGTTGAAGTCCATCTCGGCGACCCCGAATGCCTCGGCGGCGGCGCGCAGCCAGGCGGTGGTACCCTCCGCCCCGAACGGAAACAGTGCATCGAGCCGCCGCGCGCCGCGATCTTCGAGCGCGCGCGCAGTCTCGGTCAGGAATGGCTGGGCGAGCAGGAAACGCGTCTGCGGTCCGACCGCGGGCAGGTCACAGGCGCGCCGCGCGGGCAGGCAGCCGACGCGGGTAATGCCCAACTCGGCGAACAGGCGGAGGAACTGATCCTCGACGATGTCGGGCAGCGAACCGACGATCAGCAGTTCGGTCGGGCCGTTTGGATCGCCCGCGGGCATCTCGGGCACCAGCGCGGTCAGGCAGGCGTCCTCGCCCTCGGTGAACGTGGTCTCGATCCCGCTGCCCGAATAGTTGAGGATGCGCACCGCCCCGGCGTGCTTCGCGCCGATCCGCTGCGCCGCCTTCGACAGGTCGAGCTTGATCACCTCGGACGGGCACGAACCGACCAGGAACAGCGTCCTGATCTCGGGCCGCCGCGCGAGCAGCCGGTCGACCACGCGGTCGAGCTCCTCGTGGCAGTCGGCCATTCCGGCCAGATCGCGCTCCTCGATGATCGCGGTCGCGAAGCGCGGCTCGGCGAAGATCATTACCCCCGCGGCCGATTGCAGCAGGTGCGCACACGTCCGTGAGCCGACCACCAGGAAGAACGCGTCCTGCATCTTGCGATGCAGCCAGACGATCCCGGTAAGACCGCAGAAAACCTCCCGCTGCCCTCTTTCGCGCAGCACCGGTGCGCGTTCGAGCACCGGCGCGGCGGCGGGCAGCGCGGGGGTCATGCGGAAGCCGCCTGGAGCCGCGCGGCGCGCAGCTTGAGCAGGAACTGGGTGGCGTTGATTACGTAAGCCGCATAACCGGCAAGTGCGACCCCGAGCCGCTGCTCGAGCGTTCCGATGCCGCCGAACAGCATCGCCAGATAGGCGGTGTGCAGCGCCAGCACGAGCATCGAGAACACGTCTTCCCAGAAGAACGCCGGAACGAACAGCCATTTGCCGAAGACGGCTTTTTCCCAGATCGACCCGGTGATCATGATCGCATAGAGCGCGGCGGTCTTGGCCAGCACCGAAGTATCCGCCGCCCAGGCGCCTTCGCCCGTCGCCAGGCAGCGCAGGACCAGCGCCAGGCTGATCAGGAAAATCGCGAACTGAACCGGCGCGAGGATACCCTGGACGAGCGTCCAGGGTGACGCGTCTCGGCGTTCGCGTTCTTCGCTTGTGTAAAGGGGGCGCATCGCGCGGCGGCCAGCCCGAACCGGGCCCTCGACCGCAAAAACAGATGCTTCCCCAACCATGCCGAGCGTATCTACCTTTCGCTGGTCGCCACGAGACTACGACTCGTTTGCAGCCAGTGTCAATCATTCTGGACGACAAGAAAAATTGACAGGGTCGGGGGTTGCGCGTTGCCTTAATGAGCGTAGGCTGAACGGATTCGGGGGAGTCGAAACATCGACACGCCGGGTCACAGGCAAGATTCTACGAGCGAATTTTGCCACCACACTCAGACCGGGAGAGTCTGCGCATGGCCACGGTGATCCGTTTTACAGACGACGAGCCTCGCAGGCGCATGCGAGGGCCGCCGAGTGGCCGTCGCAGCCGTCGTCTCGAAACAGTGGACGCGCCGATCGAGGCCAATTCCCACGCCGCCCTGAGTACGCTGATAGAAGGGGAGATCATCCCCCAGTTGCTGGCCGCCCATGGTGTGCCCAGATCGCCCGCCGATATCGCCCGGTCCGCGCGGATTTCGGCCGAAGATGTCCGCCGTTTCGTCCCGCTCGCATTGGTGCTCGAAGCAGACGAACTGCTTGAGCACGTCGAAGGGCTGCTCGCGCGGGGGATCGCCGCGGAGTCGATCTTCGTCGATCTTCTCGCCCCGGCTGCGCGCAAGCTTGGCGAATTCTGGGAGAGCGACACCTGCGATTTCGTCGATGTGACGATCGGGCTGTGGCGTCTGCAGGAAGTGATGCGCGAGATCGCCTGGCGCACCCCGGCCATATCCGGTTCGCTGTTCTCGGCGCGGACGGCGTTGTTCAGTCCGATCCCGGGCGATCAGCACAGCTTCGGCACGTTGATGGTCGAAGAGATCTTTTCGCGGGGCGGATGGCAGAGCGAACTACTCATCGAGCCGCAGCGGCGCGATCTACTAACGATGGTGGGCGGGAGGCATTTCGATCTGATTGGATTGACCGTATCGCGCGATTGCCATAGCGGCGAGCTTTCCGACCTTATCACCGCGGTGCGCAGCGTATCCCTCAATCCCAAGCTTTATGTGATGCTCGGCGGCCGGGCGATCAACGACGACCCGGGGTTGGCCGACCTGGCCGGCGCGGACGGCACAGCGCCCGATGGACCCACGGCGTTGGCGCTGGCCGAGCGACTGGTCGTCAAGGCCGAGCCGCGAACAGCGCTGGCCTGTTGAGCGGGAGGCATGGTTGACCGGGATTCGGCACCCGAGCGAAAGCCTCAAGGGCATAGCGGACAAGGCGCCGTTCAGTAGCCCTGAAGCGATCTTCGGCGATTTTGACGCCGGGGTCGGCATGCGCCTCGCGATGGCCGCCGGCGATATCGCGCTGGTGCTCGACACAACCGGAAGGATCGTCGACATATCGGCCAACCCGGTCGAGTTTCCCGACATGAACACGTGGGCCGGCTCGCTTTGGAGCGAGACGGTTACGATCGAGAGCCGGATCAAGGTTGCCGAAATGCTCGAATGCGCCCGCAAGGGCGAGACCCAGCGCTGGCGGCAGGTCAACCACATCTCGCGCGGCGGCGATGTGGCGGTTCGCTACACGGTGGTTCCGCTCGCAGGTGGCAGGCGGACGATAGCGCTAGGCCGCGACATGCGCGATTCTGCCGCGCTCCAGCAGCGCCTGCTCCAAGCCCAGCAATCGCTGGAACGCGATTATATGCGGCTGCGCCAGGTCGAAACGCGGTACCGGCTGCTGTTCGACATGTCGGCCGAGCCGGTCCTGATTGTCGACGCCGACACCCAGCGGATCCGCGAGGCCAATCCCGCCGCGCACGAACTGCTCGCCGCGCGGCCCGGAACGCTTGCCGGGCAGCGGCTGACCGCGCTGTTCGCGCGCACCGCCCGCGAACCGCTGCTCGCGTTCCTGGGGTCGGTGATGACTTCCAACTCAGTCTCGCCGATCGAAGTGGAATACGGCCACGGCGAACGTACCCTGACTCTCTCTGCGACCGGATTCCGCCAGCATGGCGGTCGTTTCCCTGCTCGTGCGGCTGGGTCAAACGGCACCCGCGTCGCGCGAAGCGACCCCGCTGCTCGAGGTGATCGAGCGGATGCCCGACGCCTTCGTGGTCGCCGATGCGAGCATGAAGATTGTCATCGCCAACAACGCCTTCGTCGAACTCGCCGAGGCCGCGACTTTCGACCAACTGCGCGGTCGGGCGCTGGCCGACTTCGTTGGCCGGCCGGGTATCGACCTCGAGCTGATTGAAAACCAGCTGACCAAGCACGGCTTTGCGCGCAACGTTGGCACCGTGGTGCGCGGGCGGAACGGCGAAAGCGAGGAGCCGGTCGAGCTGTCCGCAGTGCGCACTGGCGGCGAGACACCGCACTATGGCTTCGCAATCCGCCAGATCGGTCGCCGCCTGCGCGATCTGCCGCCGGCCTCGCAGGAGCTGCCACGTTCGGTCGAGCAGCTCACCGAACTGGTCGGGCGCGTCGCTCTCAAGGACATCGTGCGAGAGAGCACCGACCTGATCGAACGGCTGTGCATCGAGGCGGCACTGTCCTACACCTCGGACAACCGCGCCTCCGCCGCCGAAGTGCTCGGCCTCAGCCGCCAGAGCCTCTATTCGAAGCTGCACCGCTATGGTCTCGGCAATCTGATGGACGAATCCGAGTAGCGCGTGTCATAATGGTTTGACGGTCCCGACTGTCAGGCATAGCCTTCCAACCGTGACACGAACGGTCGTCCCGCCAGTATCGGCTCCTGTTCCCGCACCGCGCCCCAAGCCGGCCGACGTGCTCGAACTGCTCAAGCCGATCACCTGGTTTCCGCCGATCTGGGCGTTCGGATGCGGGATCGTTTCCTCGGGCAGTTCGCCGAGCGGGCGCTGGGCCTTCGTGATCGCCGGCATGGCGCTGACCGGACCCTTGGTCTGCGGCACCAGCCAGGCGGTCAACGATTGGTTCGACCGCCATGTCGACGCGATAAACGAACCCGACCGTCCGATCCCGTCGGGGCGCATCGCGGGGCACTGGGGGCTGTGGATCGCCTGCATCGGCACGGTGCTGGCGCTGGCCGTGGCGTTCGCGACGGGTCCTTGGGTTTTGATCGCCACGCTGTTCGGGATCGCCTGCGCCTGGGCTTACAGCGCGCCGCCGTTCCGCTTCAAGACCAGCGGCTGGCTGGGCCCCGCGGTTGTCGCGCTTTGCTATGAAGGCCTGAGCTGGTTCACCGGGGCCAGCGTGATGGCGGGGGGCCTGCCGCCGGACCGGGTGCTGGCGGTGATCGCGCTGTACAGCGCGGGCGCGCACGGGATCATGACGCTCAACGATTTCAAGGCGGTAGAGGGAGATCGCGCCACCGGGCTGCGCTCGCTGCCCGTGACGCTGGGCGTGGCCAACGCGGCCCGGCTGGCCTGCGCGGTGATGGCGTTGGCGCAAGTCGGGGTGATCGCGCTGCTGGCGATGTGGGGGATGCTGCTGCCTGCTGCGATCGTGACCGTGCTGCTCTTCGCCCAGTTCCTGGCCATGCCCAAGTTGCTGCGCGATCCTGCGGCCAACGCACCGTGGTACGGGGGAACCGGGATCACGCTCTATGTGCTCGGCATGCTCGCCAGCGCGCTGGGGCTGGGAGGCTACTGGTGAACTCGATCCGACCGGGGGCGTGGATCGGCTGGACCGGGATCTTCCGGTTGGGGCTGGTCCAGGCCTCGATCGGCGCGATTGCGATGCTCGCGACCTCGCTGCTCAACCGGGTGATGGTGGTCGAGTACGGGTTCGCCGCGGCGATCCCGGCAGGGCTGGTAGCGTGGCATTATGCGGTCCAGCTCTCGCGCCCGCTATGGGGGCAGGGTTCGGACAACGGGCGGCGGCGCACGCCCTGGATCGTCGGCGGGATGGCGATCCTGGCGGCGGGCGCGCTGCTCGCCGTCGAAGCGACGACCCTTCACTCGATGATGCCCGCGGGCGCGATGACGCTGGCGATCGCGGGGTTCACGCTGATCGGCGCGGGGGTCGGCGCGGCGGGCACCTCGATGCTGGCGCTGCTCGCGTCGGGCGTCGCGCCCGAACGGCGCGCAGCGGCCGCCTCGGTCACGTGGATCATGATGGTCGCGGGGATCGTGGTCTCGGCGGGCGTGGCGGGAGCGCTGCTCGAGCCGTTTTCGCAAGGCCGCCTGATCCGCGTCGCCGCCGGGGTCGCGGGATGCGCCTTGGCGTTGACCTGCCTTGCCACCTGGCGCCTCGAACGCGGCGGTTCGCCCGCGGCGACGGTAAAAAGCGATCCACCGCCCGAGCTGCGCGAAGCGTTGCGCGAGATTTTCGGCGAGGGCGAGGCGCGCCGCTTCACCCTGTTCATCTTCGTCTCGATGCTCGCCTATTCGATGCAGGACCTGATCCTCGAGCCGTTCGCGGGCCTCGTCTTCGCGATGAGCCCCGGCCAGTCGACCCAGCTTTCCGGCACCCAGCATGGCGGCGTGCTGCTGGGGATGATCATGGCGGGAATCGGCGGCAGCGCGTTCGCGGGGAGACTGCCTTCCGACTTGCGCATCTGGATCGTCGGCGGCTGCCTCGGTTCGGCGCTGGCGCTAAGTGGGCTGGCCGTCGCGGCGAGCTTCGGTGCCGGCTGGCCGCTCGCCGCCAACGTCTTCGCGCTGGGCTTCGCCAACGGCGTGTTCGCGGTCTCGGCGATCGGCGCGATGATGGGGCTGGCGGGCGCGGGGGCGCGGACCCGCGAGGGCGTGCGGATGGGCGTGTGGGGCGCGGCCCAGGCGATCGCCTTCGGATTGGGCGGGCTGACCGGCGCGCTCGGCGTCGATTTCGCGCGTGCCGACGGGATGGGCACCGCCGCCGCTTTCCGCCTGATTTTCGCCTGCGAGGCGGGGCTGTTCGCGCTCGCCGCACTGCTCGCGGTCAGCGCCGCGCGAAGGAGTACCCAGACGGTGCGTTCGACATGAAAGAGGCGATCTATGACGCGGTGGTGATCGGCGGTGGCCCCGCGGGGGCGACCGCGGCCGCCGATCTTGCAGGCAAGGGCCGCAAGGTGCTGTTGCTCGACCGTGCCGGGCGGATCAAGCCGTGTGGCGGCGCAGTACCGCCACGCCTCCTCAAGGACTTCGCGATCCCCGACAGCCTGCTGGTCGCGCGCGCGCGCTCGGCGCGGATGGTCTCGCCCGCCAATCGCCGGGTCGACATGCCGGTGGGCGAGATCGGTTTCGTCGGGATGGTCGACCGCGACGTGTTCGACGAATGGCTGCGCGCGCGCGCTGCCGCCGCCGGGGCCGAGCGCCGCACCGGGGTGTTCGAACGGATCGAGCGCGACGAGGACGGCACTGCGGTGTGGTATCGCGACGCGCGCGGCGAGGAATTGCGCGAGGTTCGCACCCGGCTGGTGATCGGCGCTGACGGCGCGCGTTCGGCGGTGGCCCGGCAGAATCTGCCCGGGGCCGAGCGGATCCCTTGCGTGTTCGCCTATCACGAGATCGTCGCCTCGCCCCCGTCGACCCCCGAAGGCTTCGACGGTGGGCGCTGCGACGTCTATTACCAGGGCAAGCTTTCGCCCGATTTCTACGCCTGGGTGTTTCCGCATGGCGAGACCGCGAGCATCGGGGTCGGCAGCGCCAACAAGGGCTTTTCGCTGCGTGGCGCGGTGAAGGAAATGCGCGGCGATCTGGGTCTGACCGACTGCGCCACCATCCGCAGCGAAGGCGCGCCGATCCCGCTCAAGCCGCTCAAACGCTGGGACAACGGCCGCGATGTGCTGCTCGCCGGCGACGCCGCCGGGGTGGTTGCCCCGGCTTCGGGAGAGGGGATCTACTACGCGATGACCGGCGGCCGCGCCGCGGCCGATGCGGGCGAGGCGTTTCTCGCCACCGGCAACCCGCGCGCGCTCAAGTCCGCGCGCAAGGCGTTCATGCGCGAGCACGGGCGGGTGTTCTGGGTGCTGGGGATAATGCAGCGGTTCTGGTACTCGAGCGACGAGCGGCGCGAGCGGTTCGTGGCGATGTGCGCCGATGCCGACGTGCAGGAGCTGACCTGGCAGGCCTATATGAACAAGCGCCTGGTGCGGGCCAAGCCGCTTGCCCATTTGCGGATATTTTTCAAGGACATGGGGCATCTGCTGCGGTTGAGGCCGCTGCCGCAGTGAGCGTGCAGGTAAGCCGCAGCTGGATCGCCCCGGTAACGATCGCGGCTTTCGCGGCGATCCTGGTCGGCGTGGTCGGGGGCACCATCACCGATCTGGGGCCGTGGTATCAGGCGTTGCGCAAGCCCGACTGGAACCCGCCCGGCCCGGCCTTCGGAATCATCTGGACGGTGGTCTTCACCCTGACCGCGAGCGCCGCGGTGACCGCCTGGCGGCAGACCGCGAGCAGCCGCGAGGCCGACACGCTGGTCTGGATGTTCGCGCTGAACGGCTTCCTTAACCTGCTGTGGAGCCTGATCTTTTTCCGCCTCCAACGGCCTGACTGGGCGTTCGGCGAGCTGATCGCGCTGTGGTGCTCGATCGCCGCGCTGATCCTGGTGTGCGGGCGCCTGTCGCGCACCGCCGGGCTGCTGCTGGCGCCCTATCTGGTGTGGGTCACGATCGCGGGCGCGCTCAACTGGCAGATCGTCGCGCTCAACGGCCCGTTCCGCTGAGCGACGCGATGGCATGGCTGTTCGCCAGCGGCCACGCCGCCGATTTCATTCTCGTCGTGCTCGCCGTCGAGGCGTTCTGGCTGGTCGCGCGTGGGCGCGAGGCTCTCCCAGTCGCTCTACTGCTGCTGCCAGCCGTGCTGCTGATCGTCGCATTGCGTGGCGCTCTGACCGGTGCCGCCTGGCCGTGGATCGCGCTGCCGCTGGCGCTGTCGTTCCCGGTGCATCTGGCGGACGTGAAGAGGCGGGGACGATCCTCCCAGGGACGGGGAAGTGGCAGCGCGAAGCGCTGACGGAGGGGGACGCCTTCTCACGCAACGCCGCGTGGTGGCGCGAAACCCCTCTACCAGCTTCGCTGGTCCCCCTCCCCGTGCCGGGGAGGATCGCCTACCGCGTCGCCGTCGTCCCAGCCCCCGCAGCAGGCGCTGCCGCCGGGGCGGGCGCGGGCATCATCGGCGCCGCCGTCTGGGTGTACCCCCCGTGCAACAGGGCCGGATAGTCCTTGCTCATCGCGACTCCGCCCAGCGGCTTGTTCTGGCCGCGGTGGCAGGTGGTGCAGTTGACCTTGAACGGATCGCCGCCCTCGCCCTTGCGGTTGGCGGGGAAGACGGCGCTCAGCGGCCCGATGTACTTCCCGTTGATGTCGCGGACCATCCGCAGGCCGTACCAGGCGGTGGCGCGCGGCGGGTTGCTGGTCGCCCAGGTCTGGAACGACTGCGCGTTGTGGCAATAGGTGCAGTTCACCCCCAGCGCCTGGGTGATGTGCATCATCATCGCATAGCTGGCCTCGGTCTGCTTGATCGAGATCCTGTCCGCGGGCGAAGGATGCGAGGTCTTGGCCACTACTCGGACGTCCTCGGGCGTCGTCCCGCCAAGCAGGTACTTGGCCACCGCCGCGTTGGGCAGCGAGGAATACGCCGAGTTGGAGACCGGATCGTTCTGGCCGTGACGGTTGCCGACGATGCTGGTCGGATCGGCGGCGGGCAGCGTCCAGTGCTCGCTCGGCACCGCCTGGCCGCGGTGGCAGGTGTAGCAGGTCACCCCGGTCTTGCCGACGTGGCTGGTCCAGCCCTGGTTGATCCCGCGCGTCATCTGCAGCATCCGCCGCGCGACGACCTTGGTGTAGAGTTCGTCCGACGCCATGTTCGCCGGGTTGTGGCAATAGTTGCAACCCTCGGCCGGCGCGACCCACTGGGTGATCGCGGCCATCGTGTAGTTGAACTGCTCGTCTGAAATGTCGCCCAGCACCTGGACGTTCTTGTAGACGTTGCCGGCGGGCGTGCCGCCGGTCGCGGCGGGTGGATCGTACGGAGGCGCGGGCACGGCGCTCGCCGCGGCGGCAGCGGAGACCTTGATGGTATCCATGCCGGTGCCGCGAAAGCCGTTCTGGTGGGTGGTCTTGGGCGCCAGCTCGCAGGCGCCCAGAACCAGCGGCAACGTTGCCGCCGCGGCGACGAGAATAGGTCTCCTCATTGTCCGACGCTCCCCAGACCGGCGGGGTCGGGGACCCCGGCTACAGGATAGGACGGCGCGTAGTGATGCTGCTGCGCCCATAGATACCAGTTGTCGACCACCGTCCCGGTCAGCAGGATGCCGATCCCGCCGGTCAGCGTGGTCAGCACCGCGAACCACCAGGCCCAGCGGTGGATCGATTCCATCGTCGCGTTGAAGCCCATCGTCCAGCGCCAGAACAGCGCGGCGCGTTCCGAGGCGGTGCCGCGATCGGTGATCTGCTCGATCTCGCGCTCGCCGCCATAGCGGCCCACCGCCAGGATCGTCGCGCCGTGCATCGCGAAGAGCAGCGTCGAACCATAGAGGAACGCGATCGAAAGCGCGTGGAACGGGTTGTAGAACAGGTTGCCGTACCGGATCGAGAACGCCGCGGTCCAATCGAGGTGCGGGAAGATCCCGAACGGCACGCTCTCAGCCCAGCTGCCCATCAGCATCGGCCGGATGAACCCGAGCACGAGCATCAGCCAGATCGCCGAAAGGAACGCCCAGGCGACGTGCGTGCCCATCCCCAGCGCGCGGGCGCGGCGGTAGGTGCGAAGCCACCACAGCAGCACCGAGGCGGTGAGCGAGAAGCCGGCGAGCTGCCACCACCCGCCTTGGGCCAGCGGCACGAAGAAGGTGAAGCCCCACTCGGGCCCCGGCGGCTCGAGCGCCAGCCAGGGCAGCAGGCGGATGAACTGGATGAAGTTCCAGTTGACCGAGGCGAGCATGTTGAGCCCGATAATCTCGATCGCCAGGAAGCCGAACATCAGCGATGCGGTGCCCAGCCAGCCGAGATAGATCGGGCCGACTTGCGCCCCGCCGATCCGGCCGAACAGGTCGCTGAAGCCGATCCCGCCGCTGCGCTCTTCGCCGGGCGGCAGCGGGATGCCGTATTCGGGCGCGCGGAGCTGAACCTGGGTGAAGATGTTCTGATAACGAGCCATTATCGTTGCTCCCTCACGACCAGATCGGCAGGTTGAGCCACCAGGTCCACCACTCGGGCCAGCCCTTGGTCCACAGCGGTCCGCTGATGATGATGCACACCGCGCTCCAGAACGCCGCGTTGAGCGCGAGTAGGAGGCCGAGGCGGTGGATGCCCAGCGTTCCGATCGAATAGCCGATCAGATCGCGGAAGAAGGTGTCCTCGTATTCCGGGGTCTTGACCTCGCCGGGGGTGCCGTCGGGGTTGTTGGGCGGATTGACCGCCGAAAGCACCAGGCTGCCGTGCAGCGCCAGCGCCAGCGCGGTGGTGAAGAAGAAGCTCACCGCCAGCATGTGCGCCGGGTTGTAATGGAAATGGAGGTACTGGTAGCCGGTGTTCGAGACCCAATCCAAGTGGCTGAAGATGCCATAGGGAAAGCCGAAGTGCCACGCGCCCAGCAGCACCGGGCGGATCACCACCAGCGAGAAGTAGGCGAAGATCGCGAAGCCGAAGGCGACGGGCACGTGATAGCCCATGCCCAGCTTGCGGCAGATTTCGACCTCGCGCGCCGCCCACGAGGTGAACGAGATCAGCGCGCAGACCGTGATGATCTGCCAGAAACCGCCCTGGTTGAGCGGGGCCAGGCCGAGGCCGTAGGACAAGTCCGGCGGCGCGATCGAGATCAGCCACGGGTTCCAGGTCGGTCCCTGCGACGCGGCGTAGAAGATCAGCGCGGTGCCGAGCGAGGCGAATATCGCGGTGACCACGCCGAAGAAGCCGACGTAAAACGGGCCGACCCAGAAGTCGAACAGGTCTCCGCCGATCAGGGTGCCTCCGCGCACGCGGTATTTCCGCTCGAAGCTGAGCAGCGCCATAGCTTTATCCTCCCCCGCCGCAGTTCGGCGGGACCCGTGTTATCGTCATTCGCCAACGGCTGGCGACCGCGGGAGACGGCGGCTTTGTGGGCCGCCGCCCCTCGCAACAGCCGTGGGTCAGGTCGCCGGCGGAGCCGCTGCCGCGGGTGCCGCCATCGGCGCCGCCGCATCGTGCGGGCCATCGAGCCAGTTGTACTTATTGGTGCTGAGCAGGATGAAGTGAATCACCAGAGCCAGCACGAACAGGAAAATGAACAGTGCCACGAGGGCCCTGCGCGGGTCGAAAATGAGCCAGATTCTCCACATGGTCGTTATCCTTGCGAAATGAACATTATCTCGCCCCGGACCGTGTTTGGTGAGGAGCGACTGTCGAAGTGGCTCAGAGCCACGGCCTCCACATCCACACGAGGATATGGGCGACGATGGCGACCGCGGTGAAGCCGAGGAAGCTGCTCATGAACAGCTTGTGGAATTCCTTGGCCTCCTCGGGGGTGAGGTAGGTCCTCAGCCCGAAGCGATCGTCGCGTGGTGTCGGATCATTCATAGCTCCATCTCCAGTCTTGCCTTGCTGTGCGAGAAGCGGCTGGCGCCCCTCCGGCGGTATCCCCCGAGCGAGTCGTGGGGATTTCTGAGCCCGCGGCGCGGGCAATGGGGTGAAAACTGCGGGGGCGAGGGCCGCGCATCAGCCGGCTCCCTCCAAAAGGGCGTCGGCCAGCCGATCGGCGGTGACGCGGTCGTCGCCGGCGCGGCGCGCGGCGCGTTCGGCGGCATCGCGCAGGCGCTTGGCGGCGGATATCCGAACCAGCACCGGCTGCGCCTCGACCAGGGCGTCGAGCTTGGCCTTGGCGTCGGCGTCCCACGCCAGTTCGCGGTGCGGCCGCGCCGGGGTCGCTTCGACTGCGTCGAGCTGGGTCGAGAGCGGGATGATGTTGAACAACGCGTCGAACAGCGCGTTGCACACTTCCTGGACGAGGTAGGTCGCGCCCGAATAGCCCATGAACGGCGTGCCGGTGTGGCGGCGGATCGCCGCGCCTGGGAAGCTCGCCGGAATGTAGATGCTGCGCGCGTTGCACTCGGCGAGATACATCCGCTCGTTGTAGCTGCCGAACACCACCAGCGGCGGCGCGGCGTGGATCGCGGCGCGGACTTCTTCGTTCTTCGGCTTGATCCCGGCGCTGCGGCTGAACGCGAATGCACAGGGCAGCCCCATGTCGTCTTCGAGGAAGTGACGGATGCCGCGCGCATAGGTCTCGTTGGCGACGATCCCGAAATTGGCGGTGGCGAAGAAGTCCTGGGTGACCGATCGCCACAGGTCCCACAGCGGCTTGATCGTGGTGTGCTTTTCCTGCGCGATGAACGGTTCGGGATCGAGGCCCAGTTCGGCGCCCAGCGCGCGCAGGAAGGCGGTGGTCGAGCTGAGCCCGACCGGGGCCTGGAAATATGGCCGCTCGAGCACCTCGCACAAATTGCGCCCGTATTCGCGGTAGAGGCAGACGTTGGCCTCGGCATCGGCCAGGCGGCGAACGTCGGCAAGGTGGCTGCCGAGCGGAAAGGCCATGTTGACCTGGGCCCCGATGCCTTCGACGAGGCGGCGGATTTCCGCGACGTCCGAGGCCATGTTGAACATGCCGTAAGCCGGGCCGATGATGTTGACCCGGGGCTTCTCGCCCTCCTTGCGCTCCTTGAGCGCCGGCACCGCCTTGGGGCCGAATTCCTTCCACAGCCACGACAGCGCGCGGTCGGCGCACTGCCACTGGTCCTCGTCGATCGTGCGCGGCAGGAAGCGCTTGATGTTGGTGCCTTCGGGGGTCACCCCGCCGCCGATCATCTCGGCGATCGATCCGGTCACGACCACTGCGGGCAGATCGGGATCGAGCGTCTTCCACGCCCGCTTCATCGCGCCTTCGGTGCCGGTCTTGCCGAGTTCTTCTTCACCCAGCCCGGTAACCACGATCGGCAGCTCGTGCGGGGGAAGCCCGTCGGTGTAGTGGAGCACCGACGTCACCGGCAGGTTCTCGCACCCCACGGGGCCGTCGATGATCACCTGCAGACCCTTGATCGCGGTGAACACGTAGACCGCGCCCCAGTATCCGCCCGCGCGATCGTGATCGAGGACCAGGGTCATGATCCCACCGCCTCGGCGGCCTTGCGCGCGGCTTCGTTCAAGGCGGCGTACTTCTTCTTGAACTGCGGGCGATCCTGCGGGGTCTCGTCCCAGATCCCCGCGGCGTGGCCCTCGCCGACGCCTTCGAAGAATTCGCGCATCTTGTCGAAGCGCGCCTTGTTGCCCATCGCGGCGTTGATCACCGCGGCGAGGCTTCCCGCCCCGGCGACGCCCATCAGCGGGCGCGCGGAGATCAGGTTGGTGAAATAGAGCGCGGGGATCGCCCGCGATTTGGCGTGCTGGACCACCGGGGTGGTGCCGATCGCCAGGTCGGGCCCGAACTCGTCGACCGCGGCGAGATCCTGTTCGAGGCTGGCGCGGTATTGGACGCGCACGCCCTTGGCTTCGAGCCATTCGCGGTCGGGATCGGACCAGCGGGTTCGGGGACAGGCGCTGCCGACGTAGGGCACATCCGCGCCGCTCTCGATCAGCAGCCGGGCGACGAGCAGCTCGGACCCTTCATAGCCCGAAACCGTGATCCGCCCCTTGATCGGATTGGCGGCGAGCGCGCCGCGGATCGCGGGGACGAAGCGGTTCTTGGCCACATCGACTTTTTCCTGAGCGATACCGCACGCCGAGCCGATCGCGTCGAGCCACGCCGCCGTTCCGTCCGCGCCGACCGGCGCCGATCCCACGATGCCTCGCCCCGCGGCCTCGAATTCGCGGACGCTGGCGGTGTAAAACGGATGGATCGCGGCGACCGCGGCGCAATCGAGCGCGGCATAGAGCTCGCGCCATTCGCGTGTCGGCACCACCGGCCCGGCGGCGAGGCCGAGCGGTTCGAGCATCATCCCCACCCCGACCGGATCGGCGGGGAACATCTCGCCCAGCAGGGTGATAGTCGGCTTGTCCGAACGGGTCTTCGGCGCGGCGACTGGGCCTTCCTCGACCTCGCCGCGCGCATAGTTCAGCATCGCGCCCGCCAGCACGTCCTTGGCCTCGGCGTGGGTCGGGATGCCGAAGCCCGGCACGTCGATGCCGATGATCCGCACGCCGTTGATCGATTTGCCGAGCAGCCGCAGCGGTACTCCGCTGGCGGTCGGCACGCACAAGTTGGTGACGACGATCGCGTCGTAGTTGGCCGGATCGGCGAGGCCCTCGACCGCTTCCTTGATGTCCTCGAACAGCTTGCCGGTGACCAGCGTCTCCGAGCTGAACGGAACGTAGCCGACGCTGCGCCGCGCGCCGTAGAAGTGCGAGGTGAAGGTCAGGCCATAGACGCAGCAGGCCGAGCCCGAGAGCACGGTCGCGGTGCGCCGCATCCTGAGGCCTACCCGAAGCGACCCAAACGCCGGGCACATCGATTGCGGCTGGTCGTGCGGTCCCTGTGGGTAATCCTGTGCGTAACGATCGAGGATCTCGCTCTTGCCCGCTGCCTTAGCGGCTTCGCGCATCGTCTCCGCCCCGCCGTGGCAGCCGCCGGCTTCGGCGACGGGATCGAGATCGATCCGGTCGCGTTCGCGCGTCGCCACGGGAAGGGCGAGGTCGGTCATGCGTCAGGCCTCGTCATAAATGACCTCGAGGCTCGGCTTGGTGACGAATTCGACCCCGCGCATGTCGGCCTGGGTCGCGGGCTTGAGCGTGAAGTCCGCGCCGGTGATGTCGGCGCTGAACAGGTTCAGCAGACCGTCCTGGTCGAGCGGGTTGGGGCGCAGCGGCGGGGCCTCGGCGACGTTGATCGCCAGCTCCTCGAACAGGCCGGCCCACTGCCCGCCGGGCTTGCCGATGATCTGGTAGTTGGCCGACTTCTTGCGGATGTCCTCGTTGGCGGGGATCGCGCACAGCACCGGGATGCCGACCGCCTCGGCGAAGGCATTGGCCTCGCCGGTGCCGTCGTCCTTGTTCAGGATCATGCCCGCGACGCCGACGTTGCCGCCCATCTTGCGGAAGTATTCGACCGCCTTGCAGACGTTGTTGGCGACGTAGAGCGATTGCAGGTCGTTAGAGGCGACGACGATCACCTTCTGGCACATGTCGCGCGCGATCGGCAGACCGAACCCGCCGCAGACCACGTCGCCGAGGAAATCGAGCAGGACGTAGTCGAAGCCCCATTCGTGGAAGCCAAGCTTCTCGAGCGTCTCGAACCCGTGGATGATCCCGCGCCCGCCGCAGCCGCGCCCGACCTCGGGCCCGCCCAGCTCCATCGCGAACACCCCGTCGCGCTGGAAGCAGACGTCCTCGATCCCGATCTCCTCGCCCGCCAGTTTCTTGGCGCTCGAGGTCTCGATGATCGTCGGGGTCGATTTGCCGCCGAACAGCAGGCTGGTGGTGTCGGACTTCGGATCGCAGCCGATCAGCAGCACGCGCTTGCCCTGCTGGGCCATCATGTAGCTGAGGTTGGCGAGCGCGAACGATTTGCCGCTGCCGCCCTTGCCGTAGATCGCGATGATCTGCGTGGCGCTCTTGACCTCGCCGGTCGGTACCGGGTCGGGTTCGATTCCCGCTTCGTCGCGCAGGCCGGAATGGAGATCGAGCATGGTCATGCGGTGCCGCTCCAGTCGAGAACCATCTTGAGGCAGTCGGGATCGTCGAACGCCATCGGATAGGCGCTGGCGGCCTGCCCGGCGGGGCGAACGTCGGTGATCAGGCCCGAGAGGTCGAGCGCGCCCGATTCGATCAGCGCGCGGGTCGAGAACAGGTCGTCCGGCCCCCATTCCGCGGCGACGCGCAGCCGCGCCTCGGCGCGGAACGCCGGGGCGAAGCCGAAGCTGAGGCGGTCGCGATAGAACCCGGCGAGGACGATCTCGCCGCGCTTGGCGACGCGTCCGATCAACACGTCGAGCAGCGTGGCGTCGCCGCTGACGTCGTAGATCGCGCGATAGTCGCGGCGGTCGTCGTCGGCGGGATCGATCACATCATAGCTGGCCGCGCCACCGCGGCGCAGCGGGTTGGTGTCCCACACCACCGGGGCCGGCGCACCCGAGGCGATGGCGAGGCGCGCGAGCAGGCGGCCGAGCACGCCGTGGCCGACGATCAGGTCCGGCGCCTCACCGCCTTCGAGCGCGTGGAGCGCGGTCGCGGCGAGCGCGAACAAGGTGCCGTCCCGGCCGAGCGATTCAGCGACCGGCAAGGCGCGCGCGGATGGCACCACCAGGCGCGCGGCGGTGCCGCCGAACAACCCACGCGCATCGCGATAACAGGCCGCGCCGGGAACGAAGACCCAGTCGCCGATCCGCGCCTCGGCCTCGGTGCCGGCATCGACCACCCGGCCAACCGATTCGTAGCCGGGAACCAGCGGATAACCCATGCCGGGGAAGGACGGCATCTCGCCGGTCCACAGGAGCTTTTCGGTGCCGCTGCTGATCGCGCTCCAGCGCGTTTCGACAACCACGTCGCCGGCAGCGGGGGAGTCAGCTCGAGCGAGCGGAGCGCAAGCTGCCGCGGCGCTTCGAGGATGACTGCGACTCCCTCCATCGGCTTCGCTTCCTTTCCGGGCGAAGAACCCCGGACGGCATCGGCGGGATGCTCGCCCAGTTGGCAACGTAACCAAACGGAAACGGGTGTCAATCGTTCATGACAGAGAAAGGTGTCAACTTAACGCGACGATGATCCGTGCGATGAGCGGCTGGCTCGTTGCTACTTCGCGCCATCGGCGAAAGCCGGCCGCCTTCAGCATCGCGCCGATCTCGCGCGCCGTCCGCGGTCGCCCCGATCCCATCGCCCACAGGTACGTTCCGAAGTAGGCGTCGCCCATCGCCCGCGCCCCGCGCGTATCCGCCATCGGCTCGGCGAGCAGCAGGCTGCCGCCGGGGGGAAGCGCGGCGTGGATCGCGTACAGCAGGTGCTGGGCGGGTGAGTCGTCGTGATCGTGGAGCACGCGGACCAGGCTGATCAGGTCGTAGCCCGGTGGCAGCGGATCGCGCAGAAAGTCGCCGGCGTGGGGTTCGATCGCGGACGGCGGTAGCGAGGCGATCACGCCCGGCAGGTCGAGCACGCCGATCCGAAGAGCAGGATGCGCGGCTCCGACCGCGCGCGCGAAGGTGCCGCTGCCTCCGCCGACATCGAGCAGCGCGCGATGACGATCGAAGCGATAGGCGGGGACCACTTGCGCGGCGACCATCGCCTGCGATGCCGCCATCAACTGCGTGTAAGGTCCGGCTTCGGCACCCGTGGCCGACGCCGAATAGGTCCAGAATTTCGCCAGCGCGGTCGGTTCGCGGCGGTCGGCGCGGAGCAGCGCCAGCGGATCGGCAAGGTCGGCGTAGAGCAGGCGGTGGTGGCGGATCATCGCCCGCGCGCCCAGGTTGCCCGACAGCGCCGCGCCCTGCTGGCCCAGCGTCCACCACCCCGGCGCGATCTGCTCAGTCAGGTCGAGCGCGGCGGCGGCGCGGAGCAGGCGCTCGGCGGCCTGGGGCGAGAGCCCGGTCCGTGCGGCGACCGCTCCGGTTGTCGCCGGGGCCGCTTCGAGGAAGTCCAGCAGCTCGCTGTCGAGCGTCGCGGCCAGCACTTGCGAATAGGCGAACCCGGCGACCAGATCGAACAATCCGGCGGCCTTGCGCCGCGCGATCGCGCGGCTGAGGGGGAATGCGGCGGCGGCCTGCTGGAACCGCGTCGAAGCCAGCACCCGGTTGCGCCAGCGCAGCCATGCCGCGCGCACTCCGGATGGGGGCTTGTCGCCCAGATCGCCCGACGTCTGCATCTGTCCATGGGACTGGACACTCCGGGTGCTTTGGTCAATCCTCCTCGCGAGGAGAGGCCATGGCGGACACGCGGGTGGTGGTGATCGGGGCCGGTATCGGCGGGCTGGTCGGCGCGCTGCTCCTCGCCTTGCGCGGCTGCGTGGTGACGGTGCTGGAGAAAGAGGCCGACGTCGGGGGCAAGGTCCGCAGGGTCGCGGTCGACGGCGCGCTGATCGATGCCGGGCCTACGGTCTTCGCCCTGCGCGAGGTGTTCGACGAGGTGTTCGCCGAGGCCGGCGAGCGGCTCGACGACCACCTCGCGGTCCGTCCCGCCCCAGTGCTCGCCCGCCACGCCTGGAACGACTCCGGCCGACTCGACCTCCACGCCGATCCTGCGCGCAGCGAGGCGGCCATCGGCGATTTCGCCGGGGCGCAGGCGGCGGCCGGATACCGTGCCTTCCGCGCCGAGGCGGCGCGCATCTTCGCGATCCTCGAGAACAGTTTCCTGCGCGCGCCCAAGGCCGCGTGGCCGCTGCCGCTGATGCGGCGGATCGGGCTGGCGCGCGTCGGCGATCTGCTCGCGATCCGGCCCTATGAAACGCTATGGAAAGTGCTCGGCGAGCAATTCGCCGACCCCCGGCTGCGCCAGTTGTTCGGGCGCTATGCAACCTATTGCGGCTCCTCGCCGTTCGCGACCCCTGCCACGCTGATGCTGATCGCCCACGTCGAGGCGCGCGGGGTGTGGCTGATCGAGGGCGGGATGAGCGCGCTGGCGCAGGCGCTGCGCAAGCTGGCCGAGGCGCGCGGGGTGACCTTTCGGACCTCCACCGCGGTGGCGCGGATCGAGGTTGCGCATGGCCGTGCGGCGGGGGTGATCAGCCGGGATGGCGAGCGCATCGCCGCCGATGCGGTGTTGGTCAACGCCGATCCCGCAGCGCTGGGAGACGGCGCGTTCGGGCCCGAAGCGGAGCGCGCTGGCGGCCCGCTCGGCCCAGCCAATCGTTCGCTTTCGGCGTTCACCTGGCTCGCTCATGCGCGCGCCGACGGCTTCCCCCTGTCGCGTCACAACGTGTTCTTCTCGCCCGACTATCCCGCCGAGTTCCGCGCCATCGCCGCGGGCCGCCCGCCCGCCGATCCCAGCGTCTACGTCTGCGCGCAGGATCGCGATGCCGCCGATGGCCTCGCGCCTGCCAAGTCGAGTTCGGAGGGCCGTGAGCGCTTCCAGATCATCGTCAACGCCCCCGCCAATGGCGACACCCACGACTACACCCCCGAGGAGATCGAGCGATGCACGCAGGCCATGGTGCGCAGTCTTACGCGATGCGGGCTGACGCTGGAGGCGCCGCTGTCGCATTCGCTGGCGACGCCCAATACTTTCGCGAGGCTGTTCCCGTCGACGGGTGGAGCCCTTTATGGACGGGCCTCGCACGGGTGGGCGGCGTCCTTCCTGCGCCAGGGCGCCCGGACGCGGATCCCTGGGCTCTACTGCGCGGGCGGGAGCACCCATCCGGGCGCAGGGGTGCCGATGGCCGCCTTGTCGGGGCGGCTCGCGGCCGAAAGCCTGATCCGCGACCGCGCTTCGATGCGGCCGTCCCGCCCGGCGGCTATGCCTGGTGGTATATCGACGCACTCTCCGACGACGGCAAACATGGCCTGACCATCATCGCCTTTCTGGGCAGCGTGTTCTCGCCCTATTTCAAGGCGAGCGGGCGCGGCGATCCGATCGATCACGCCGCGCTCAACGTCGCGCTCTATGGCGCGCGTGCACGCTGGACGATGACCGAGCGCCCGCGCGGCGCGATCGTGCGCGACGCCGATACGCTCGCGATCGGGCCGAGCGAGGTGCGCTGGAGCGGCGACGCGCTGACGATCGATATCGAGGAACGCGACAAGCGGCTCGGCGTGCCTTGGCAGCGACGGGTGTGCGGGCGGGTGACGATCCATCCCGAAACGCTCAACGCCAGCGCGCTGGCGCTCGATCCGGCCAGGCGGCACGAGTGGCAGTGCTATGCCCCCAGGGCGCGCGTCGAGGTCGAAATGGAGCGCCCGGCGTTGCGCTGGCGGGGCAGCGGATATTTCGATTCGAACCGGGGTTCGGAGTCGCTGGAAGAGGGTTTTCGTGTCTGGCACTGGTCGCGCGCGCATCTGAAGGACGGCGCGGCGGTGACGTACGAGGGCGAGCGCCGCGACGGTTCTCGCTTCGCCAGCGCCTTGCGCTTCGACAGGACCGGCGCGCCGCATCACGAGGACTTGCCGCTGGTCGCGCCGCTGCCGAACACGCTGTGGCAGATGGAGCGCAAGACGCGCGCCGATCGTGGTCATGCCGGGGTGATCAAGACCTGGGAAGACGCGCCGTTCTATGCCCGCTCGACCTTGTCGACGCGATTGTTCGGCGAGAGCACGGTGGCGGTGCAGGAAAGCCTCGACCTGAACCGGTTCGCCTCACCGATCGTCCAGTTCATGCTCCCCTACCGGATGCCGCGAGCCACTGGCTGAGACCTCGGCCGCGCCGTCTTTGGCCAGCTTGTCCTTGGCGATCTCGCGGTTGACCGACCACAATTGCCACACGCCGAAGCCGAGGCCGAAAATCCCGGCCAGGACCATCTCGATCCACCCGAAATGCTCTGCCATCCGCCGTCCTCCCCGCTCGCTTCCTCACGCCGCCATAGCATGTTCGGCCGCGGCGCGTGAGGATCGCCGCGACCGCCAGATCGGGCCGCTCCTCGTGGGCCAAGTGGCCCAACCCGGGCAGCACCTCGAGCCGCGCACCGGGTAGCAACGCGGTGGCCCGGCGCACCGAATCGAGCGGCACCGCGCTATCTCGCTCCCCGTGGAGCAGGGTCACCGGCGCAGCGATCTCCGGGAGCAGCCGGGCAAGTCCCTCGAGATCCCAGTTGGCCATCATCGCCAACGCCCCCGCGCAATGCTCCGAACTGCCGAGCAGCGCGCGGTAGCAGCGCACCCCTTCGGCATCGATCCGCGAGGCGATCGCGCGGTGGAGGAAGCGCTCGATCTCGCCCGGCCCTCTCGCCAGGCGCGAGAAGATGCGCGGGGCGAAGGGGTTGACGAACAATGCCTTGGCCAGCGCCGGAAACAGCTTCGCGGCAAGGCCGGGGAAAGGCATCAGCGCGGGGCTGAGGCCGACGACGGGGGGTGCGCTCGCCTGAATCGTGGACCATCCGCAGCGCGATCGCCGCGCCCGCCGAGTGGCCGGCGATGACGCTGGGACGCACGTCCATTGCGTCGAGAAGCGCGCCAACCGCGCCTGCGATCGCGGGCAAGGACGGTCCACCGCGCACCCGCCCGCGGGTAAAGCCGTGACCGGGCAGGTCCATCGCGACTACGGTGAACCGTTCGGCCAGCAGCGGCATGACCCCGCGCCAGCTATGCGTCGCCGCGCCGGTGCCGTGGAGCAGGGCAAGTGCCGGGCCGCTGCCCAGCGTCTGGACATGCCAGGTCAGGCCGCCCGCGGCGACGAACCGGCTGGCGTCGCGATGCGGCCAGTGGCGGCCCTCGACCTCCCAGCGCGGCGCGCTCATGCCGCGGTGACCGCGCGGTGGACGGTACGGGCGTCGCCGAACGGCAGCGGCAGATAGCGCGCGCGCATCGCGTTTGCGAGTTGCGCGGCTTCGGGGCGTGGGCGCGCCGAGATGTCGATGACGATCCCGGCGGTGCCGTGGGCGGCGATGCGCCGGGCCGCGGCGGTCGCGTCGGCGACCGCCGCGACTCGACCCGGCGCGCCATCGGCGGCGATGTTGGCGCGCCCGTCAGTCATGACCACCAGAAACGGAGTGTGTCCGCGCGCCGCCGCGCTCTCGCTCACGCGCTGGGCCAGCGTCAGCCCGGCCGCCAGCGGGGTGCCCCCACCGCCCGGCAGTTCGGCAAGGGTGCGCCGCGCGCGGACCAGCGAGCGGGTCGGCGGCAGGATCAGTTCGGCGCCCGCTCCGCGAAACGCCACCAGCGCGACTTCGGCCCGCTTGACGTAGGCTTGCGCCAGCATCAGCTCGACCGCGCCCTTGGCCTCCGCCAGCCGCGCCAGCGCCGCCGAACCCGAGGCGTCGACGCAGAACACGGTCACCGCGCCCGCCCGCTCGGCGAAGCGGCGGATGCGCAAGTCGGCCTTGTGGATCAGCAGGCGTCCGGCCACCGTGCCCGTTTCGCGCCGGCGCAGCGCCTGCCACGGCACCGCCGCTCGCAAGGTGTCGATCAGCGCCAGCCGCGCTCCGCCGCGCGGCGTTCCCGGCCGCGCGCCGAGCGGGCGTCCGCGCAGCTTCGAATGACGCTTGGCTCCCGCCCCGCTACCGCGTGCGCTGCGCGTCGCGCGCCCCTCGGCGATAGCCGAAAGGACATCGGGCGGGATCGCGGCGATTGCGGCGGCGAGGACCATGTCTTCGGGCGGCGCTTCGAGCTGACGCTCGTCGCCTTCGCCGCCATCATGCGGCTCCTGCTCGCCGGACTCGGGCGTCGCGTCCGCCTCCGAAGCGGGCAACCGCGTCGCCCGTGGCGCGAGCACGAGGCGCGCGGCGACCTGCAAATCGGCTTGGTCGAGCACGGTCCGCCCGTTCAGCGCGGCGTGGGCGCGGGCGGCGCGCAACGCGAACCCCAGCGCCCGAGCCGAATCGATGCCGAGCGCGAGCGACGTGGCGGCCAAGGCCTCCAACGCTGCCTCAGCGGCGGCGACCTCGCGCGGAAGGATCCCCGGCATCTGGCACGCGCGCAAGGCAGCGATGCCGCGCGACCCGGACAGGTCGCACGCGAACGCCAACCGCTCGACCAAAGCCGGCGCCGGCCGCTCGTCGGGGTTGGCGCCGTCATCGAGCAGCACCAGCGCGACCCGGGCCTCGCCCTCTGTCGCCTGCGCCAGCCGCCCGGCGGTCGCATCCTCGATCCGTTCGGCCATCGTCACCAGCAGCGCCCCGCCCGCAGCCTCGGCGAGCAGGCCGCGTTCGTGGACCGGCTTGCCCGCCGTAAGACTCGCGGCGATGTCGATCCCGCCGAGCAGGCGGGCGTCGTCGACGTTGGCGGGCAAGCGGCGCAACGGCAGATGCGCACGGATGCTTTCGACCACCGCATCGCGCGCGGGACCGGCGCCGCGCAGCACCAGCCCGCCCAACCCGATGGGATCGATCAGGAACAAGCGCGCGGCGAGCAGCGCATCCTCGCCGGGCTTGGCGGCTGCGGCGGACTCGAAGTCCTCCGGGCTCACCCGAACAGCTCGCCCACCGCGCGTTCGATCCGCACGGTCGAGCCGGTCTCGTCGAGCACGTCGCGGCGCAGGCGATGGCGCAGCGCCATCGGCGCGACGCTCAGCAGATGGCTGCGCCGTACCGCCTTGGCCCCGTCGAGCGCCGCCAGCGCCCGCGCCGCGCGCATCAGGGTCAGTTCGCCGCGCAACCCGTCGGCGTTGACCGCCTGGCACAGCTCGGCGGCATCGGTCAGCACCTCGTCGGGCACGGTCAGCGCCGCAAGCCGCTTGCGCCCGCGCGCGATACGCGCGACCGTCTTGGCGTCTTCCGCCGCCCATTCGGCCACGAACGCCTCGCCGTCGCGCTCCTGCGCGGCGCAGCGCCGCATGATCTCGACCCGCGGCGCGATCTCTTGCGGGGTGCGCACTTCCACCGACAGGCCGAAGCGGTCGAGCAGTTGCGGGCGCAGCTCGCCTTCCTCGGGATTGCCGCTGCCGATCAGCACGAACCTGGCGGCGTGGCGCACCGACAGTCCCTCGCGTTCGACCAGGTTCTCGCCCGAGGCGGCGACATCGAGCAGCAGGTCGACGATGTGGTCCTCGAGCAGGTTGATCTCATCGATATACAGGAACCCGCGGTGCGCGTGCGCCAGCAGCCCAGGTTCGAACGCCTTCTCGCCCGAGCGCAGCGCGCGTTCGAGATCGAGCGCGCCGACCACGCGGTCTTCGGTCGCGCCGAGCGGCAGATCGACGAACGGCACCGGGCGCAGGGCGGACCTGGGCGAGGTGCAGCAATCGGGACACGAGCCGCGCTGTTCGGGCGCGCAATGAAAGCGGCAGCCCGCGACCACCTTCATCGGCGGGAGCAGCGCCGCCAAGGCTCGCGCGGCGGTGGACTTGCCGGTGCCGCGGTCGCCGAACACCATGACGCCGCCGATCCCCGGCTCGACCGCCGCGATCAGCAGCGCCAGCTTCATCTCGTCCTGTCCGACGATCGCCGAGAAGGGAAAGCGGGCCATGCGCGGGGTTACTCTGGAGAAGCGTCGGCGGGGCGGCAAGCGTCGCGGATGCTAGATGACCCCGGCTTCGACATAGATCCGGAACCACGCCGAAAAGTCGACGGGATTGGCGCGCACCCGGGCGTAGAGTTCGGCATGCGGCACCCAGGCGATCTCGCCGACTTCGCTCGGCTCGGGGATCACTTCGCCGTCGTAGGTTCCCGCGAAGAAATGGACCAGTTCGTTCTCGATCAGTCCCGCACCGACCTCGCTCGAATAGCGCAGCTTCTGCCGGAACCCGAGATCACAGACGAACCCCATCTCCTCGCCCAACCGGCGTTGCGCCGCCGCCAGCGCTTCCTCGCCCGGCAGGGGGTGCGAGCAGCAGGCGTTCGACCACAGCCCGGCGGAATGATATTTGCCGCTCGCCCGGCGCTGGATCAGGATGTTGCCCTTGCTGTCGGCGATGCTCACCGAGACCGCGCGGTGGAGCGCGCCAAGCCGGTGCGCCTCGAGCTTTTCGGCATGCCCGACCTCGGCGTCGGTCTCATCGACGAGGATCAGCAGCGCCTCGGCTGGCGCTGCGCGTGGCGATGCGGACGTAGGCGTCTGGCCGAACAGGGTACTCATCCCGAGTGTCAGGGTCGTTTGTCATAGTGCTATGTCACTCGGACGAGACTGGCAAGCGCCGCCGGCAGTTCGTCGTAGTGGTCGATCACCGCCGCCGCACCCAGCTCCCCCACCGGCCGGTCGAGAAACCCGAACGAAACCGCGACGAACGGTATCGCGGCGGCGCGGGCGGTGTCGGCATCGGTGATCGAATCGCCGACATAGGCGGCGCGGCCCCCGCCGGCGCGGGAGATCGCGGCGTGGAGCATCGCGGGGTCCGGCTTGGTGAAGGCCAGCGTATCGCCGCCGATGACGGCCGCGAATCGGTCTGTCCAGCCGAGCGCTTCGACAAGCATCGTCGCGAGCCGCTCGGGCTTGTTAGTGCACACCGCGAGGCGTGACCCTTGCTCTGCGAGCATATCGAGCGCCTGTTCGACCCCGGGGTAGCCGGTCGTCGCGGTGCAGATGTTGGCCGCGTAGAAATTGGTCAGATCGGGCAGGCTGGCGTCGACCAGCGCTTCGGTGACATCACCGGTAGCCGCCAGCCCCTTGCGCATCAGCGCGCGGGTCCCGTGGCCAACCATCGCGCGAACCGTTTCGAGGCCAAGAGGGGCCCGATCTGCCAGGACCAGCGCATAGTTGAGCGCGGCGGCAAGGTCGTCTGCGGTGTCCGCCAATGTCCCGTCGAGATCGAACGCGACTACATCGAAGCGAGAGGCCGCCAAGGTCAGTGCCGCCCGGCGCGCGCGATGATCACCGCGGCGAACGACAGCAGCAGGATCGCCCCCGCCTCGAACAGAATGTTCTCCGGGGCCATGTCCTTGCCCTGGAGCACGATCAGCCGCGCCAGCGCGGTCATCGCGATGAAGATCGGATAGACGAACGGCGATCCGCGCCCGGTGTAGAACACCGCGATCATCCCGATGACTTCGGTGTAGAGGAACATCAGCAGGATGTCGGCGAGCGCGACTGTCCGCGCGACGAACACGCCGTAGAGTTCGAGGCTTGCCGCGCCGATCGTCAGCAGCGCGATGACGATCAGTAGCGCGTGCTCGACGGAGCTGAACCCCGCCAGCACCATCGTCTCGGTCCGCCCGCCGTGCCCGGCCAGCGGCGCTTCGTCGAGGTTCGGAAGCGGATCGGACGCGGTCATGCGGCGTTGGCCGTGGCCGGCGACTCGGACACCAGCCGTTCGCAATCGGCGAGTGTGATCGCGGGCGCGGAGTCGAGATCGGGGCGGAGCAGTGCCGCGCCGTCGAACACCTCGTGGTCGGTGTAGCGCGACGGGGTGACGAGCACCGGCAGCCCCGCGGCCCGCGCGGCCAGCATCCCGTTGCGTGAATCCTCGATCGCCAGGCATTCGCCGGGGGCGAGGCCGAGCAGGGCGAGCGTGCGTGCGTAGACTTCCGGATCGGGCTTTTTGGCGGACACGTCCTCTCCCGCAACAACAGCGGCGAAGATGCCGAGCGCGGACAGGCCGAAGAGGCGGCCGAGCAGCGCGGCCAGATTGGCACGGCTGGTTGTGGTCGCGATGGCGAGCCCCACCCCGGCCGCGCGCGCTTCGTCGATCAGGCGGACGACGCCGGGGCGTAAAGCCACTTCGCCGCCGGCCACAAGTTGCGCGTAGATCGCGTTCTTGCGGGCGTGGAGCCGGGCGATCGTTTCTGCCGCAAGCGACTCGCCGATCTCGTCCAGAAACGCGGCGATCCGCTCTTTTCCGCCGGTCGTCTCGAGCAGGCGGCGGTAGTGCTCGGGCGACCACTCCCAGTCATGCCCGGCCTCGGCGAAAGTCCGGTTGAACGCGCTACGATGCGCTTCCTCGGTCTCGGCGAGAGTTCCGTCGACATCGAAGATCAGCGCCTTCAGCGTCATGGCGCGGGGCCGTCACTGGCCGTTGCGAAGACGCGGCTGCCCCGGATGTCCTCGGCTTCGATCGTCGAAAGCCGCTCCGCCGCAACCGCCCCGCCGCCCTCGACCAGGCGCACCGCCTGGCGCAGACGGGCGCGGTCGAGCGCGTTGCGGATCGAGCGGGCGTTGGCGAAATGTGGCTGGCCGCGGCGCAGCGCGATGTACTCGCCCAGCGCCGTTTGCGCTTCGTCCGACAGGTTGTAGCCCTGGCGTGCCAGCATCAGCGCGGCGATCTCGACCAGCTCGGCGTCGGCATAGTCGGGGAAATCGATGTGATGGGCGATGCGGCTGCGAAAGCCGGGGTTGCTGCCGAAGAAGGTGTCCATCCGGTCGGCATAGCCGGCCAGGATCACCACCAGGTCCTCGCGCTGGTTTTCCATCACCTGGAGCAGGATCTCGATCGCTTCCTGGCCGTAGTCGCGCTCGTTCTCGGGGCGATAGAGGTAATAGGCCTCGTCGATGAACAGCACGCCACCCATCGCGCGTTTGAGCACTTCCTTGGTCTTGGGTGCGGTGTGGCCGATGTACTGGCCGACCAGATCGTCGCGGGTAACCGAGACGAGGTGACCCTTGCGCACGTAGCCTAGCTTGTGGAGGATCCCCGCCATCCGTTGCGCCACGGTGGTCTTGCCGGTGCCGGGATTGCCGGTGAAGCTCATGTGCAGCGTTGGCGGCTCGCTGGTCAGCCCCAGCCGCTCGCGCACCCGGTCGACCAGGAGCAGCGCGGCGATCTCGCGGATGCGCTGCTTGACCGGAGCGAGCCCGATCAGCTCGGCATCGAGTACCGCCAGTTCGTCGCCGAGCCCGGCCTCGGCGAATTCGCGCTTGAGGTCGATCGGGTCGCCACTCACGCGTACCTCTGCCCCACGGGCTTGGCCGACGAATAGGGGCGCGTGGTGTACTGGATCTGCCGACCGCCGATTTCCTTGCGTTCGAGCCGGAAGCCTGGCTCGTCGGCCGGGCGGTCGGTGATGAACGACAGCCTGATCGACTCCCAGCCGTGCGAATTGTCGAATGCGGTCAGGCGGATATAGTTCGCACCGGCGTGGACCTTGCGGCATTCGGCCAGCTCCATCATCACCCCCTTGGCATCGGCGATGTCGAACATCGGGATGCCCCACATCTCCCAATAGGTGTTGCGGGGGTGAGGGTCGTCGGTGAACTCCAGATTGATCGCCCAGCCGTGGTCGAGGCAGTACTGCACCTGGGCGGTGATCTGCTCGTCGGTGAAGTCGGGAAGGAAGCTGAAGGTTCCCTGGGTGACGCGCATCGGTTGACTCCTCAGGCAGGGGTGGCGGTGGGGACGAAGTCGGCGGTATCGGTCGAGGCATAGTTGAAGGTGATGTCCTTCCAGGTGTCGAGCGCCGCCCGGAGCGGCGTGCACCAGCGCGCCGCGTTGGCGAGGATCTCCGGCCCCTCGTTGAGGTAGTCGCGGCCCTCGTTGCGCGCCTGGACCATGGCTTCGAGCGCCACGCGGTTGGCGGTCGCCCCGGCCTGGATTCCCATCGGGTGACCGATCGTTCCGCCGCCGAACTGGAGCACCACGTCTTCCCCCAGATAGTGGATCAGCTGGTGCATCTGCCCGGCGTGGATGCCCCCCGAGGCGACGGGCATGACCTTGTTGAGGCTGCCCCAGTCCTGGTCGAAGAACAGCCCATGCTCGAGGCTGGCGGGCAGCGTGTCGCACAACAGCGTATCGTAGAAACCCTTGATCATCGCCGGATCGCCTTCGAGCTTGCCGACGACGGTTCCGGCATGGATGTGATCGACCCCGGCCATCCGCATCCACTTGCAGATCACCCGGAAGTTCATCCCATGGTTCTTCTGGCGGCTGTAGGTCGAATTGCCGGCCCGGTGGAGGTGGAGGATCATGTCGTTGCGCCGCGCCCACTTGGCCATCGACTGGATCGCGGTGTAGCCGATCACCAGATCGATCATGATGATGACCGAGCCGAGCTCCTTGGCAAACTCGGCACGCTCGTACATTTCCTCCATCGTGCCGGCGGTGACGTTGAGGTAGTGGCCCTTGACCTCGCCGGTCGCGGCCTGCGCCTTGTTGACCGCCTCCATCACGTAGAGGAACCGGTCGCGCCAGTGCATGAAGGGCTGCGAGTTGATGTTCTCGTCGTCCTTCATGAAGTCGAGCCCGCCCTTCAGCCCTTCGTATACCACGCGCCCGTAGTTGCGCCCCGAGAGGCCCAGCTTGGGCTTGGTCGTCGCGCCGAGGAGCGGGCGGCCGAACTTGTCGAGCCGCTCGCGCTCGACGACCACGCCCGTCGCCGGACCCTGGAAGGCCTTGAGGTAGGCGACCGGAATGCGCATGTCCTCGAGCCGCAGCGCCTTGACCGCCTTGAACCCGAACACGTTGCCGATGATCGAGGCGGTGAGGTTGGCGATCGAGCCGGGCTCGAACAAGTCGATGTCGTAGGCGATCCAGGCGAACACCTGGTCTTCGGCGCCCGGGACCGGATCGACGCGATAGGCCTTGGCGCGGTACTTCTCGCACGCCGTCAGCCGGTCGGTCCAGACCACCGTCCAGGTCGCGGTCGAGCTTTCGCCCGCCACGGCCGCAGCCGCTTCGATCGAGTCCACGCCCTCCTGCGGGGTGATCCGGAACAGCGCGATCAGGTCGGTCGGCTTGGGTTCGTAGTCGGGCTCCCAATAGCCCATCTTGGCGTATTCCATGACCCCGGCGGCATAGCGTTCCTTGGCGGAAATGGTGGCGGGTGCGTTCATCGGTCGCTCTCCTGTCAGGCCGCGGCGCGGGCGAGGGAAGGGGTTGGGTTGAGGCTGCCGCTGGCATAGCGTTTGGCCATCTCGGACATCGGCAGCGGGGTGATCTTGCTGGCCTGACCGGCGGTGCCGAACGCCTCGAAGCGGGCGCGGCAGATGCTCGCCATCGCGTCCATCGAGGGTTTCAGGAACTTGCGCGGGTCGAACTCGCTGGGCGATGTCTGCGCCACCCGGCGGAACTCGGCCGCGGCGGCGAGGCGCAGGTCGGTGTCGATGTTGATCTTGCGCACCCCGTGCCGGATGCCGCGGACCAGCTCCTCGACCGGCACTCCATATGTTTCGCGCATGGCGCCGCCATGGGCGTTGAACACTTCCTGCCACTCCTCGGGCACCGAGGACGAGCCGTGCATCACGATGTGGGTATTGGGCAGCCGCGCGTGAATCTTCTCAATGACTTCCATCGCCAGGATGTCGCCGGTCGGCTTGCGGCTGAACTTGTAGGCGCCGTGGCTAGTGCCCAGCGCGACCGCCAGCGCATCGACCCCGGTTTCAGCGACGAAGCGCTCGGCCTCGTCGGGATCGGTCAGCAGCATCGCATGGTCGAGCGCGCCCTCGAACCCGTGGCCGTCCTCGGCCTCGCCCTCGCCGGTTTCGAGGCTGCCCAGGCAGCCCAACTCGCCCTCGACCGAGGCCCCGACCATGTGCGCCAGCCGCCCCACCTCGCCGGTGATCCCGGCGTTGTAGGCGTAGTCCGCGGGGGTCTTGGCATCCTCTTTCAGCGAGCCGTCCATCATCACGCTGGTGAAGCCGTTCTGGATCGCGCTGAGGCAGGTGGCGACCGTGTTGCCGTGGTCCTGATGGATCACGATCGGGATCGCCGGGAACATCGCCTCCAGCGCCTCCATCATCTTGGCGAGCATGATGTCGCCCGCGTACGACCGCGCGCCGCGGCTCGCCTGGAGGATCACCGGCGCGTCGCAGGCCTGCGCCGCTTCCAGGATCGCGAGGCCCTGCTCCATGTTGTTGATGTTGAACGCGGGCACGCCGTACGAATGCTCGGCGGCGTGATCGAGCAGTTGGCGCAGTGTAATTCTAGCCATGTTGCCCTCCAGAAACCCGCTCATGTCGAGCGAAGTCGAGACATCTCTCGTGAGGTCGCACCCTTGCGCGGGATTCCTCGACTTGGCTCGGGATGAGCGGGGAGGGGGAATGGGAAGCCCGTCTCACCATCAGTCCATCCTCCGTTTGCGCTCGACCAGGCGCAGGATCAGGGGGGTCAGGATCAACTGCATCGCCAGGTCGAGCTTGCCGCCGGGAATCACGATCGAGTTGGCCCGGCTCATGAACGCGTTCTGGATCATCGTGGTGAGGTAGGGAAAATCGATCCCGCGCGGGTTCTTGAAGCGGATCACCACCATCGATTCGTCGGGGGTAGGGATCGAGCGGGCGATGAACGGGTTCGAGGTATCGACCACCGGCACCCGCTGAAAATTGATGTCGGTCTCGACGAACTGCGGACAGATGTAGTGAATGTAATCGGGCATCCGCCGCAGGATCGTGTCGGTAATCGCCTCGGCCGAATGGCCGCGTGCCGCCTTGTCGCGGTGGAGCTTCTGGATCCATTCGAGGTTGATCACCGGAACCACGCCGATCCGCAGATCGGCATGCTGGGCGATGTCGACGGTGTCGGTAACGACCGCGCCGTGCAGCCCTTCGTAGAACAACACGTCGGTGGGCGAGGGCAGGTCCGCCCATTCGGTGAACGTGCCGGGAGGCGCGCCGTGAAGCTCGGCCTCGGCATCGTCGTGGATGTAGTGGCGCGATTTGCCCGTGCCGGTCGCGCCGTACTGGCGAAAGGTCTGCTCCAGCTCCTCGAACAGGTTCTCGCCGGGGCCGAAGTGGCTGAGGTGCCGATTGCCCGCGGCTTCCGCGGTCGCGAGCTTCTCGCGCATCGTCGCCCGGTCATAGCGGTGGAACGCGTCGCCCTCGATCGTCGCGGCGGCGATGCCCTCGCGGCGAAAGATCTGCTCGAAGGTGTGCTTGACCGTGGTCGTGCCCGCGCCCGACGAGCCGGTGACCGAGATGATGGGGTGACGCGCGCTCATGTCCGTCAGGCCTGGAACAGCGTGCGCTTGGCGAACAGCGGGGCGCGGTCGCTCATGTCGCTGGGGCGGGTGTGGTAGCGGCCGATCCGGCGCACTTCGTTGGCCGAGCCGAACACCAGCGGAACGCGCTGGTGGAGTTCGGTCGCGCACAGATCGAGGATCGGCTCGATCGTATCGGTCGCCAGCCCGCCGGCCTGCTCGATCAGCATCGCGATCGGCTGCGCCTCGTAGACCAGCCGCAAACGGCCCTTGGCATAGCCGCGGCGGCGGTCGCCGGGGTACAGGAAGGTCCCGCCACGGGCGAGGATGCGATAAGTCTCGGCGACCAGCGAGGCGACCCAGCGCATGTTGAACTCGTCCTCGCGCGGGCCGTGGCCGCCCTTCAGGCAATCGTCGAAATAGAGCCGCACCGCCTCGTGCCAGTGGCGGTAGTTGGAGGCGTTGATCGCGAATTCGCGGGTCTTGGGCGGGATCGCGCTGCGCTCGTTGATCAGGCGGAAGGCTCCCTCGGCGGGGTCGTGGATGAAAATCTGGGTGCCTTCGCCCAGCGACAGGACCAGCGCGAGTTGCGGACCATAGATCAGGAAGCCGGCGGCCAACTGCTCGCGCCCCGAACGCAGGAACGGCGCGAGCGGATCGGCCCCGGCGTCGTTGGCGCGGACGGAAAAGATCGTGCCGATCGAGACGTTGGTATCGATGTTCGACGAGCCGTCGAGCGGATCGATCGCCAGCGCCAGCGGCCGCGCGGCATCGATAACCACCGGCTGGGCCAGTTCCTCTGAAGCATAGAGCCCGACGGGCGAGCGGCTGAGCGCGGTCAGGAAGCGGTCGTCGGCGAGCAAGTCGAGTCCGCGCTGGGCGTCGCCCCCGGCGTTGACTGCGCCAGGATCGGCGACGGTGCCGCCCAGCGGTCCGGCGGCGATCGTCGCCGCAAGCCCGGCCCCGGTGCGCGCGAGGATCGCAATCGTGTCGGCGACGGCCGCGCCCTGTGCCGCGTCCGTGGCGCGGTGGCGATCGAGCCAGTCGTCGAGGGTGGTTCCGATCACCGCGTCCGCTCCGTGGCGCCTTGGTGGCGCCTTGAGCGACAGGTGAGACGCTAGTCCGATTTCAGTAAAGTTTAATCTCTTTACATATGTAGTGAGAAAATCTTAGCATAGTCCATGCGCGGTCTTACCCTTCGTCAGCTTCGGGCGGTGCTCGCGATCTCCCGGCTGGGCAAAGTCAGCGCCGCCGCGCGCGACCTCGGCCTCACCGCCCCTGCGGTCACGCTGCAGATCCAGCAGGCCGAGGCCGCCGCCGGAACCCCGCTGTTCGAACGCGCCAGCGACGGCTTTCGCGCCACCGACGCGGGCCGGGCGACGATCGCCGCGGCGCGGGACATTGCGCAGCGCCTGCTCCTGCTTGGCGAGGAGATCGCGGCGATCGGCGGAGCCGAGCAGGGCCTGCTGCGGCTTGGCGCGGTCTCGACCGCCAAGTATTTCGTGCCGGGCCTGATCGCCGGGTTCGCCGCCGAGCATCCGGGCATCGAACTCCAGCTCACCGTGGCCAACCGCGCCGGGATCATCGCCGCGCTCGATGCGCGCGAGATCGACGTCGCGCTGATGGGGCGCCCGCCGCGCGCCGCCGACGTCGCCACCGCGCTGATCGGCGACCACCCGCTGGTGATCATCGCCGCGCCCGACCATCCGCTGGCGGGCCAGCGCGCCATCCCCAAACGGCGCATCGCCCAGGAGACGATCCTGATGCGCGAAGCCGGCTCGGGCACCCGCACCTCGCTCGAACTGTTCCTCGGGGAAATTCCGGGCGGGCTGGATCGCCCCGGCCCCGAATTCAACTCCAACGAGACGATCAAGCAGGCGGTGATGGCGCGGATGGGCGTCGCGATGCTGTCCGCCCACACCATCGCGCTCGAGCTGGAGGTCGGGCGGCTGGCGGTGCTCGACGTGGTCGGCACGCCGTTGATGCGCCAGTGGTTCGTGGTCAGCCTGGCGGATCGGCCCTCCTCGCCCACGCTGGCCGCGTTCAGGGAGTTCGTGGCGCGGCGCGGGCGGAATTTCCTGCCGGGGTGAGTTCCTCCCCTGCAAGGGGAGATGGCAGCCCCCTTGGGCTGACGAAGGGGTGACGACGCGGGTGTGGACACCCCTCCGCCTCCGCTTCGCTCCGGCACCTCCCCTTGCAGGGGAGGATCATGCGATCAGCCTTGTTCTTCGCTCGCCGCGATCCGGGCCAGCACCGCCTCGACCTGCACTTGCGCGCCCGCGACCGCGGCAAGCTCGGTCACCACCCCGTCGAACGGCGCGGTCAGCGTATGCTCCATCTTCATCGCCTCGAGCGTGAGCAGCTTCTGGCCCTTGGTCACCGCCTGGCCTTGCGTGACCTCGACCGCGATAATCTTGCCCGGCATCGGCGAAAGGATGTCGCCGTCGTGGGCGTGGTGGTGGCCGGCTCCGTCATTGCGGGAATCGTGGATCGCGAAGACTCGGCCATCATTCTGGCCGACCAAGATCGTGTTTCCGCAAGTCTCAACCCAAGCGTCGAGTTCGTCATAAGGATCAGGAATCGACGCGGTTTGGGGGTTACCATCAACGTCGATGGTGACCATCTGGTTCGGTCCGGCGTTGAGACGAAAACCGAATGCGCCAGTCCAGGGGCGTGAATTCGCTTCGGAGAGTCCAATCAATCCGTGACCGAATTGCTGGACAGGGTTCCCCGCCGATCTGCTTGCGACGGCCATTGCCCCGGCAACTACGACAGCGGCTGGCGGCGCGTCGTCGGGGATCAGCTGCTCCCCAGCATCGGAGATGAAACCGGTATTGATTGTCCCGGCGGCGAAATCCGGCGAGCGCAGACAGTTGAGAATGAACGCCGCGTTGGTCCGCACCGGCCACACGGCGGTTGTCGCAGCCGCCTGTGCCAAGTCGTCGATAGCGCTTTGCCGGTCGTTGCCACGCGAAACGAGCTTGGCGATCATCGGATCGTAGAATGGCGAAACCTCGCCACCTTCCTCGACCCCCGTCTCGACGCGGATGATGTGCTCGGGGAGCGTCAGGTGCTCCAGCTTCCCGATACTCGGCAAAAACCCCTTCGTGGGGTCCTCGGCATAGAGCCGCGCTTCCATCGCCCAGCCGTTTATCGCCAGCTCGTCCTGCCGCTTGGGCAGCGGCTCGCCGCTCGCCACGCGGAGTTGCCATTCGACCAGATCGACCCCGGTGATCTCCTCGGTCACCGGGTGCTCGACCTGCAACCGCGTATTCATTTCCATGAACCAGATGCGGTCGGCCCTCAGCCCTTCCGAGGCATCGGCGATGAACTCGATCGTGCCCGCGCCGACGTAGTCGACCGCCTTGGCCGCGCGCACCGCGGCGGCGCAGATCGCCTCGCGCGTTTCCGGGTCCATCCCCGGCGCGGGGGCCTCCTCGATCACCTTCTGGTGGCGGCGCTGGAGCGAGCAGTCGCGCTCGAACAGGTGGACGACATTGCCGTGGCTGTCGCCGAACACCTGGACCTCGATGTGGCGCGGGCTGAGAATGTACTTCTCGATCAGCACGTCGGTATTTCCGAACGAAGAGGCGGCTTCCCTGCAGCAGGAGTCGAGCGAGTGGGAGAACTCGCCCGCGCTCTCGACCCGCCGCATCCCTTTGCCCCCGCCGCCCGCGACCGCCTTGATCAGCACCGGATAGCCGATCGCGTCGGCCTCGGCCTGCAGGCGTTCGGGCGACTGGTCCGCCCCGAGATAGCCCGGCGTCACGGGCACTCCGGCGGCGATCATCCGCTCTTTCGCGGCATCCTTGAGCCCCATCGCGCGGATGCTCTGGGGCGAGGGGCCGACCCACACCAGCCCGGCGTCGATCACGGCCTGCGCGAAGTCGGCGTTCTCCGAAAGGAAGCCGTATCCCGGATGGATCGCCTCGGCGTTCGTGGCTTTGGCGGCGGCGATGATCTTCTCGCCGACGAGGTAGCTCTCGCGCGCCGGGGAGGGACCGATATGCACCGCCTCGTCCGCCGAACGCACATGCAAGGCCTTGGCGTCGGCGTCAGAATAGACCGCGACGGTGCGAATCCCCATCCGCCGCGCGGTGCGGATGATCCGGCAGGCGATCTCGCCGCGGTTGGCGATGAGGAGCGATTGGATCATCGTCACATCCGGAACACCCCAAACCGGGGCGCCTCCTCCACCGGGGCGTTCAGCGCCGCGGCCAGCGCCAGACCCAGCACGTCGCGGGTCTGTGCGGGGTCGATCACGCCGTCGTCCCACAGCCGCGCGGTGGCGTAATAGGGGTTGCCCTCGTCCTCGTACTTCTGGCGGATCGGGGCCTTGAACGCTTCGGCCTGCTCGGGCGTCCAACTCTCCGCATCGCGGTGGACCGTCGCCAGAACCGACGCCGCCTGTTCGCCGCCCATCACGCTGATCCGGGCATTGGGCCAGGTGAAGAGGAAGCGCGGGGAGTAGGCTCGTCCGCACATGCCGTAGTTGCCCGCGCCGAAGCTGCCGCCGATCACCACGGTCAGCTTCGGCACGCTGGCGGTGGCGACTGCGGTGACCAGCTTGGCGCCGTGCTTGGCGATGCCCTCGGCCTCGTATTTGCCGCCGACCATGAAGCCGCTGATGTTCTGGAGGAACAGCAGCGGTATCCGCCGCTGGCAGGCGAGTTCGATGAAGTGCGCTCCTTTGACCGCGCTCTCGCTGAACAACACCCCGTTGTTGGCGAGGATCGCGACCGGCTGGCCCCAGATATGCGCGAAGCCGCAGACCAGCGTGCTGCCGTAGAGTGCCTTGAACTCGTGGAACTCGGATGCATCGACCAGCCGGGCGATGACTTCGTGGACATCATAGGGCGCGCGCACGTCGTCGGGGACGATCGCGTAGAGTTCTTCGGCGTCGTATTTGGGCGCGCGCGGTTCGCGCAGGTCGATATCGGGCTGGTGGACCGCACCCAGGTGGCTGACGATATCGCGCACGATGGTCAGCGCGTGCTCGTCGTCCTCGGCGAGGTGATCGACCACGCCCGATTTCTTTGCATGGAGATCGCCCCCGCCCAGGTCCTCCGCGCTGATCTCCTCGCCGGTCGCGGCTTTGACCAAGGGCGGTCCGGCCAGGAAGATCGTGCCCTGCTCGCGCACGATCACGCTCTCGTCGCTCATCGCCGGAACATAGGCCCCGCCCGCAGTGCAGCTCCCCATAACGCAGGCGATCTGCGGGATCTGAGCTGCGCTCATCTGCGCCTGATTGAAGAAGATGCGGCCGAAGTGGTCGCGGTCGGGGAAGACCTCGGCCTGGTGCGGCAGGTTGGCCCCGCCGCTGTCGACCAGGTAGATGCACGGCAGCCGGTTTTCGCGTGCGATCTCCTGCGCGCGCAGGTGCTTCTTGACCGTCAGCGGGTAATAGGTGCCGCCTTTGACGGTCGCATCGTTGCACACGATCATGCACTGGCGGCCGCTGACCCGCCCGATCGCGGTGATCAGCGATGCGCCGTGCACGTCGCCCTCGTACATCCCGTTGGCGGCCAACTGCCCGATCTCGAGCAGCGGCGAGCCCGGATCGAGCAGCCGTTCGACGCGGTCGCGGGGCAGCAGCTTGCCGCGCGAGACGTGGCGTTCGCGCGATTTCTCGGTCCCACCCAGCGCGGCTTCGGCGACTTTGGATCGCAACGCTTCGGCCAAACCGCGGTTATGCGCGGCGCGCTGCCTCGCGTCGTCGCTGTCGAGGTTGAGCGCGGTCGTCAGAACCGGTCCGCTCACGCGCCAGCTCCGATCAGTTCGCGCCCGATCAGCATCCGCCTGATCTCGTTGGTCCCCGCGCCGATGTCGAGGAGCTTGGCGTCGCGCATGTACCGTTCGACCGGCCAATCGGTGGTATAGCCCGCGCCGCCCAGCGCCTGGATCGCCTCGCCCGCGACGCGGAACGCGTTCTCGCTGGCGAGCAGGATCGCGCCCGCGGCGTCGAACCGGGTGGTGTTGCCGGCGTCGCAATTCTTGGCGACTGCATAAGTGTAGGCCCGCGCCGATTGCAGCGCGACGTACATGTCGGCGATTTTGGCCTGGATCAGCTGGAACGCCCCGATCGGCTTGCCGAACTGTTTCCGCTCGCGGACGTAGGGGATGACCGTGTCGAGGCAGGCCTGCATGATCCCGAGCTGGATTCCGGCGAGCACCGTGCGCTCATAGTCGAGGCCGCTCATCAGCACGCCGACGCCGCCGTTCTCGGGGCCCATGACGTTCTCCGCCGGAACCTCGCAGTCGTTGAACACCAGCTCGGCGGTGGGCGAGCCGCGCATCCCGACCTTGTCGATCTTCTGGCCGATCGAGAAGCCGGGCATGTCCTTCTCGATCAGGAAGGTGGTGATCCCGCGGCTCCCTTCGCCGGTCTTGGCATAGACCACCAGCGTGTCGGCATAGGTCGCGTTGGTGATCCAGAACTTGGTGCCGTTGAGCACCCAGCCGCCCTGGACCGCGTGCGCCTTCAATTTCATCGAGACCACGTCCGAACCGGCCCCGGCCTCGCTCATCGCCAAGCTGCCGACATGCTCGCCGCTGACCAACTTGGGCAGGTATTTGGCCTTCTGCTCGGGATTGCCCCAACGCCTGATCTGGTTGACGCACAAGTTGGAATGCGCGCCGTAAGACAGGCCGACGCTCGCGCTCGCGCGGCTGACTTCCTCGACCGCGATCACGTGCTCGAGATAGCCCAGGCCGAGCCCACCCCACTCCTCCTCAACGGTGATCCCGTGCAGGCCCAGCTCGCCCATCGCCGGCCACAGCAGCTGAGGGAACCAGTCCTCGCGATCGACCTTGGCGGCCAGCGGCGCAATTTGCTCGTCGGCGAAACGCCCCGCAGCATCGCGGATCATCTCGGCGTTGTCGCCCAGGGCGAAGTCGAAATCCGGTGTCGCTCGCAACGATCTCTCCTCTCGTCCCAGCCATAGCGCGGCGGCGAGAGTCGGCAAGGGGGCGGGCGGTCTCCTCCCCTGGCGGGGGAGGATCTGGTTTCGCCTACCGCAGCAATCCGCCCAGCAGCCCGCGCGCGAACCGGCCGAGCATTGCCCCGCCCAGCGCGGTGCCGATCGACCCCGCGGCGGCGCTGGCCGCGCTGGCGGCGACCGATCCGCCCGACCTGCGCCCGGTCATCGAGCGTGCGATCATCGTTCCGGCGGAGGCAGCGGCCGCGCCGAACGCGGCTTTGCCCGCCTTTTCCCACATGCTCGGGGTCTGGCGCGGCTGGGCGCGCTGCGCTTCGACGCCTTGGGTTTCGACCACTTGCGCGGCCGCGGCGGCATCTTCCGACTTCTTCGCCAGCACTTCGGCCGCGCTCTCGCGATCGACCGCGCTGTCGTACTTGCCGTCGAACGGGCTGATCGAGCGGATGATCGCGCGTTCCTTGTCGGTCACCGGACCCAGCCGCGAGTGCGGCGGCGCGATCAGCGTGCGCTGGACCACCGTCGGTGCGCCGTCTTCGTCGAGCGTCGAGACCAGCGCCTCGCCGACCTTCAATTCGGTGATCACGGTCTCGACGTCGAGGTCCTTGTTGATCCGGAAGGTCTCCGCCGCGGCCTTGATCGCCCGCTGGTCGCGCGGGGTGAACGCGCGCAAGGCATGCTGGACGCGGTTGCCGAGCTGGCCCGCGATCTTCTCGGGGATATCGATCGGGTTCTGGGTGATGAAAAACACGCCTACGCCCTTCGAACGGATCAGCCGGACGACCTGCTCGACCTTGTCGAACAGCGCTTGCGGAGCGTCGTCGAACAATAGATGCGCCTCGTCGAAGAAGAACACCAGGTTTGGCTTTTCGGGATCGCCGACTTCGGGCAGCGCCTCGAACAGTTCGGACAGCAGCCACAGCAGGAAGGTGGCGTAAAGCTTGGGGCTCTGCATCAACTGGTCGGCGGCGAGGATGTTGATGATCCCCTTGCCGCTGTCGTCGGTGCGTATGAAGTCGTTGATTTCGAACGCGGGCTCGCCGAAGAACGCGTCCGCCCCCTGGGTCTGGAAGGCAAGCAGCTGGCGCTGGATCGTGCCGACGCTGGCCTTGGAGATATTGCCGTATTTCGTCGCCAGCTCACTCGCCTGCTCGGCGCAGGCGATCAGCGTCTGCTGCAGGTCCTCGAAGTCGAGCAGCAGCAGCCCGTTGTCGTCGGCCCACTTGAACGCGATCGACAGCACGCCTTCCTGCGTCTCGTTCAGGTCCAGCAGGCGCGACAGCAGCAGCGGGCCCATTTCCGAAATCGTGGTGCGGATCGGGTGGCCCTTCTTGCCGTAAAGGTCCCAGAACACCGCCGGGTTGTCGTGGTATTCGTAGGGCACGATGCCAAGCTGGAGCGCACGCGCCTCGAGGCTGTCGGCGTGCTTGAAATCGTGGCTGCCGGCCATGCAGATGCCCGAAAGATCGCCCTTCACGTCGGCCAGGAACACCGGGACGCCGTTGGCGGAAAACTGCTCTGCCATCGTCTGGAGCGTGACCGTCTTGCCGGTGCCGGTCGCCCCCGCGACCAGGCCGTGGCGGTTGGCCCGGCCCAGCAGCAGCGTCTGGCGTTCGCCGCCTTCGGTCGAGCCCAGAAAGATCTCCGCCATGCATTTGCTCCGTCGTCGGTTCTCGCGCAGTGGATAGAACGCAGCGGCGGGACAGGCGAGGGATTTTGCATGGCGCCGCGTCTGGGCTAGGGGCCGCCTCACCGAAATGGTCGCCCCGTTCATCCTCCTCGACGACGCCCGCGGCGAGGGCGCGAGCCCGGCGCGGCTCTATCGCGACCCGCTCGAGATCGTCGTCGCGCGTCGGCCCGAGGACGTCGCGGGCGCCTTGCTGAGGATCGAACACTTGGCGGCAGAGGGCCACGCCCTGGCCGGAACCATCGCTTACGAGGCCGGGCTGGCGATCGAACCGCGGCTCGCCCCGCTGGCCGCCAGGCGCTGCGGCGCGGGCGGCCCGCTGGTGTGGTTCGGGGCGTTTGCCGGGTGGGAAGAGATCGCCGCTGAGGCGGTGCCGGGCTGGCTGGCGGAGCAGTCTGGGTCGGCGCCCGCTTCGATCGGCCCGCTCGATCCGCAACTCTCCCCCGGGGGCTATCTCGCCGCCTTTGCCGGCTTGCGCGCGGCAATTCTCGCAGGCGACATCTACCAGGCCAATCTGACCTTTCCGCTCTCTGGGACCTGGCGCGGCGATCCGCTGGCGCTTTACGCCGCGCTCCGTCCGCAGGCGGCGGCAGGCTATGGCGGGATCGTATTCGACGGCTCGCACTGGCTGCTGAGCCTGTCGCCCGAGCTGTTCGTGGCGCTCAAGGACGATGCGGTCACCGCCAAGCCGATGAAGGGCACGCGTCCGCGGGAAGCCGATCCGGCGCGCGATGCCGAGGTCGCCGGCGAACTCGCCGCCAGCATCAAGGATCGCGCCGAAAACCTGATGATCGTCGATCTGATGCGCAACGACCTAAGCCGCGTGTCCCGGCCCGGCAGCGTTCGGGTCGAGCGCGCGTTTGCGGTCGAGAGCTATCCCACGGTCCACCAGATGACCACCACCGTGCGCGCACGCTTGCGATCGGGGCTGGGCGCGATCGACGTGATCCGCGCGATCTTTCCCTGCGGCTCGATCACCGGCGCGCCAAAGATCCGCGCTATGGAGCTGATCGAGGCGGTCGAGCGCGACGCGCGCGGGCCTTATTGCGGCGCGATCGGCCGGATTGACCCCGCCGATGCCAACGGCACTTCCGACGCGGCGTTCAATGTGGCAATCCGCACCCTGCGGCTCGATCCCGGCCCGGACGGGTTGGCGGGCCGTGCGACGATGGGGGTGGGATCGGCGATCGTCGCCGATTCGCAGCCGCTCGACGAATGGCGCGAGTGCGTGGTCAAGGGAGGGTTCGTGGGGCGTTCGACGGCGGCACAGTGCGACCTGATCGAGACCATGCGGTTCGATCCGGCGGTCGGTGTGCCGCTGATCGAATTCCACCTCGAACGGATGAAGGCGAGCGCCGCCGAACTCGGCTTTGCGTTCGACCGCCACGCCTTGCGCAACGCGATCCAGGCGCTGTGCTTCGATCTGGAGGCGCCGTCGCGGCTGCGGGTGGTCGCGGCGCGCAGCGGGGCGCATGCAATCGAGATGGCGCCGTTGCCGCGGCCTCTGCCGGTGCCGGCGCGGGTCGCGCTGCTGCCGCTGCCGGTTGCGGCGACCGACTGGCGGCTGCGTCACAAGACCTCGGATCGGGGCTTTTACGAAGAAGCTCTGGCGGTGGCGCGCGCCGCCGGGGCCGACGAGGCGGTGTTCCTCGACGCGGCCGGGCTGGTCACCGAGGGCAGCTTCACTAGCGTGTTCGTCGCGCGGGCCGGGGATGCTCAGGACGCCCCGCTGCTAACTCCTCCCGCCGCGCTCGGTCTGCTCCCGGGCGTGCTGCGCGCGTCGTTGCTCGGCGAGGGCCGCGCGGTCGAGGCGGAGCTGCGGATCGGCGATCTGGAGCGCGGGTTCTGGATCGGCAACGCGCTGCGCGGGCTGGTCCCGGCGCGGCTGATGGGGACGTGAGCGAGCGGCTGTCCGCCGCGTTGCAGCGCATCGCTCCTTCGCAGACCAGCGCGATGACCGACCGCGCGACTCGGCTGCGCGCCGAAGGCCGGGACATCATCTCGCTGTCGGTCGGCGAACCCGACTTCGCGACCCCGCCGCATGTGGTGGCCGCGGCCAAGGCCGCGCTCGATGCGGGCGACACCCGCTACACGCCCGTCGGCGGCACCGCCCGGCTCAAGGCGGCCGCGGCGCTGCATTTCGCGCGCGACCTGGGCGTTGCGGCAACGCCGGATCGAGTCACGGTCAGCGCCGGGGGCAAGCAGGCGATCTTCCACGCGCTGCTCGCCACGCTTGATCCGGGCGACGACGTGCTGATCCCCGCGCCGTGGTGGGTCAGCTATCCCGAGGTGGTGCGCTTCGCCGGGGCCGAGGTGGTCGCGTTGCCGACCAGCGCGGCGGGCGGCTTCCGCATCACCGCCGCCCAGCTCGCCGCCGCGATCACCCCGCGCACCCGCTGGTTCCTGCTCAACAGCCCCGGCAATCCGACCGGCGCGGTCTATTCGGTCTCCCAGTTGCGCGAAATTGGCGCAGTACTGCGCGAAAATCCCCGCGTTCTGGTGCTGTCGGACGACATCTACGCCCCGCTGCGCTACACGCCGGGCGCGCACGCGACGCTGGCGGTCGAATGCCCCGATCTGGCCGACCGCATCCTGACCGTCTCGGGCGTGTCCAAAAGCCATGCGATGACCGGCTTCCGGATCGGGGTGGCGACCGGCCCGCGCTGGCTGATCGCGGCAATGGAACGGCTCCAGTCGCACAGCTCGGGCAACCCGTGCTCGATCAGCCAGGCCGCGGCGGTGGCGGCTTTCGAAGGGCCGCAGGATTTCCTCGCCGACTGGCGCGTGCGGTTCCGCGCGCGGCGCGACCGGGTTGTGGCGGCGATCGCCGCGATTCCCGGGCTGTCGACCCCGACGCCCGACGGTGCGTTCTATTGCCTGGTCGACGCCGCGCCGCTGATGGGGCGGTTCGGAACCGATGAGGCGCTATGCCTGCACCTGCTCGACCACGGCGTGGCGGTGGTCGCGGCCAGCGCGTTCGGTGGAGAGTCAGGCTTTCGCATCAGCTTTGCCGCCGACGAGGCGATGCTCGACGAGGCGCTGCGGCGGATTGCCGAGGCGGTGGCGTTGGCGTGAAGATGGGTTCACACGAAGACACGAAGACACGAAGACGTTGAACCCGGGGCGAAGCCGCTTGCCGATCGAAGGGCGCGCTCGCCGCGATTGATCGGATCGACCTGCGGTCGGCACGACTTATTGGTGTCTTCGTGTGAAAAGATTGGACCCAGTGAACGCCATTCCCATCCTGTTCGAAGACGGCGAAGCGCTGATCATCGACAAGCCCGCGGGCCTGCCGATCGAGCGGCCGCGCGCGGGCGGCGCCTGTCTCGAGGATCGGGCGCACGAACTCAGGCTCGGGTTTCAGCGTTCGCCGGTGCCGGTCCACCGCCTCGATACCGATACCTCCGGCTGCCTGCTGCTGGCGCGCAACCCCAAGGCGCTGAAGCGGTTCTCGGCGGCGTTCGAGGCGCGCGCGGTCGAGAAGGTCTATCTCGGGGTGGTGGCCGGGGTGCTGGCCGACGCCGAGGGAACCATCGAACTGGCGCTGAGCAAGATCAGCTCGGCGGAGCACGGCTGGCGCATGATCCCCGCGCGCAAGGGCAAGCCTTCGTTGACGCACTGGCGCAAGCTGGACGAGCGCGGCGGGCTGACGCTCGTCGAATTCCGGCCCGAGACCGGGCGCACCCACCAGATCCGGGTCCACGCCGCCTCGGGGCTGGGGGCGGCGCTGTTCGGCGATCCGGTCTACGGCGCGGCGCGCAACGGCATGCGGACGATGCTCCACGCCCGGATGCTGAGCATCGCCCGCGAAGGCAAGCCGCCGGTCGCCGCGACCAGCCCGCTGCCCGCCGATTTCGCCGCGCTGGGGTTCGCCCTCCCGGATTCTGTAGCGTGAGCGACGCGGCCGAGACGATCGCCCGCGCGTTGGCGTCGATCGAGGAGCGGTTCATCGCGGCGGCCGGGCCGGGCGGCCAGAACGTCAACAAGGTCGCCACCGCGGTGCAGGTGCGGCTCGACGTGTTCGCGCTCCGCCTGGACGAGGCGGTGTTCGCGCGGCTCAAGACGCTGGCGGGCAGCCGGATGACCGCCGCTGGGGAGATCGTGCTGACCGCGCGCCGCTTCCGCACCCAGGAGGCGAACCGCGTCGACGCGCGCGAGCGGATCGCCAAGCTGGTCGCCGATGCCTTCAAGGTGCCGGAAAAGCGCGCTCGCAGCCGGGTCAACCGGATCAACAAGGTCGAGCGGCTGGCGGGCAAGAAGCTGCGCGGCGCGGTCAAGGCCGGGCGCGGAAAAGTCTCTTTCGACTGACTAGGTCGCGCTCGCGCGCATGACCTCGCGACCGTCGGGCGCGAAGGCACCGAGTTCGTATGCTGCACTTTTGCTGCGCATCACGAGGTGCAGCAATTCTCCGGCGATGGCCGGCGAGACGCCGCGGAAAGCGAATGACTTCAGCGCGTTGTCGCCCAGCTCGCGCCGCGCCAGATCGAGCAGCAAGCTGGCGGTCAACGGGCCATGGACGACGAGTCCGCGATAGCCTTCGACATGCGTGGCATAGGGCGCGTCGTAGTGGATGCGGTGACTGTTGAACGTCAGCGCGGAGAAACGGAACAGCAGCGGCTCGGATGGCGCCAGCGCGCGGTGCGCGGTCCACGCGGCGGGATCGAAGCTGCCCGGACCCGCGACCGGAGGAGCAGGCGGCGTCCCCGCGGGCGGCGGATCGCGATAAACGAGGCTCTGGACCTCGCGCACCGCCAGCGTGCCGTCGGCGTGCGTTTCGTGGGCTACATCGACGAACACCAGGGGCCCGCTCGCGCCGCTCTTGGCCGTGACCGAGGCGACCTTCGAACGACGCTCGATCGCCGCGCCGACGCGGAGCGGGGCGAGGAATTCGACTTTGCTCGAAGCCCACATCCGGCGCGGTTGCGGGACCGGCGGGAGGAAGCTGTCCGGCGAGGCATCGCGCAACGGGTGGCCGTCCTCGCCCAGGCCCGCGGTCGGCGCGTCGGGCAGCGCCAAGCACCAGTGAAATCCCTGCGCGACCGATCCATCCGCGGGCGCCTCGCGGTCGAGCGTGGCCAGCCAGCGCGCATAGGCGCTCGGCTCGACGCGGTCCTCGCGCCGTTCCTCGCGTCCGATCCAGGCGTCCCAATCGCTCATGGCTTGGCCGATGGTGTGGTCGGGGGCGTGGGCGGTGGCGGAGCGGGGGCGACCGTCGCGGCTTCGGCAGGCGGGCGACGCGCGTCGAGCATCGCGGCGGCATCGTCGAGCGCCTTGGCTTCGCCCACGGTCACCGCGCCCGGGCCGGGATCGTCCGCGCCCGGCCCGCACGCGGCGAGGGATAGGCAAAACGCCGCGGCGGCAACCCTCATGGTTTTTGCATCTCCCCGCTCGTGTCGAGCGCAGTCGAGATACGATTGCGCGAGATCAGCATGTCTCGACTTCGCTCGACCCGAGCGGATCACGTAATCGGCAAGCGGTTTGGGCGTGGCGGGTCTCATCCGGCCAGCCATGCCACGGCGGCCCGCGAGACGAAAGCCGTCTCGCCGCGCAAACCAAAGGGACGGAAACCGGCATCCCGGCTTCCGTCCCCCGATTGCCTTGCGGCGGATGCAATCCCGGCCGCGCTTCCACGCAGCCGGAGCCGATTACATCTTCTTTTCTTCGGCCTTGGCTTCGTCGGCGGCCTTCTCGGCGGCACCGGCAGCGGCTTCGGCATCCATCTTGGCGTCGTTCGCGGCGCCAGCAGCAGCCGAAGCATCGGCGGCAGGCGCCATCGCGTCGGCCGGAGCAGTCGCGGCGTCGGCAGGCATGGCTTCTTCAGCCGGCATTTCGACGTTGTCGGCGGCAGCTTCGTCGGCAGCCTTGTCGCTCGAGCCGCAAGCGGCGAGAGCCAGGGAGGCGGTCACCGCAAACGCGGCAGCAATGATCTTCTTCATGAGAGGCCCTCTTCGATAAAACGACCGCCGCGAACCGCTTCCTTAAGGGAGGCGCACACGCGGCGGCGGAGGGCTGTTTACCGATTTGCCAAGCCCAAGGCAAACGCCAAAATTCATCCGCGGTTCACCTTGCGCAGCTTCCCGTTCGGCGCGGAGCAAGACGGGCCAGCCACCGCTCGACCGAGTGGTTGCATCATATAAAGAATTCTTTATATGACTGTCCGATGAGCCGGATCGACGCCACCCTGATCGACATCCTGCGCGCGCTCGCCGATCCTACGCGCCTGCGGATCATGCGTCTTTTGACGCGGATGGAGCTGGCGGTGGGCGAGTTGGCGCAAGTGCTCGACCAGTCGCAGCCGCGCGTCTCGCGCCATATCCGCATCCTCGCCGAAGCAGGCCTCGCCGAACGCCGCCGCGAGGGCAGCTGGGTGTTTGTGCGCAGCATTTCCGGCGTGGATCGACCGCCGCTTGCCGCCGCTGTTGCCGGGCTGATCGACCGCGGCGAAGCGGGCGATCCCGCGTTCGCCGCGCAGGCCGAGGCCGACCGCCTGCGCCTGGGCCAGATCCGCCACGCCCGCGAAGCCCGCGCCGCCGATTACTTCGCTCGCCACGCCGCGCAGTGGGACGTGCTGCGCTCGCTCCACAGCGCCGAGGCGACGGTCGAGGCGGAGCTGGCCCGGCTGCTCGGCGGCGTGTCCCAGAATGCGTTGGGCCTGGGCCGCGTGCTCGACGTCGGCACCGGCACCGGGCGGATGGCCGAACTGTTCGAGCCTGCCGCCGATGCCGTAATCGCGCTCGACAACAGCCCCGAGATGCTGCGGCTCGCGCGCGCCCGTCTCCAGCACCTGGCTCCCGGACGGGTCGAGCTGGTCCAGGGCGACTTCGCCGCCTTGCCGTTCGCCGATGCCAGCTTCGATACGGTGCTGTTTCATCAGGTGCTTCACTACGCACAGTCGCCCGAAGCTGTGCTCGCCGAAGCCGCGCGCGTCACTCGTTCGGGCGGGCGTGTCGCCATCGTCGATTTCGCGCCGCACGATCGCGAGGAATTGCGCAGCGCCCACGCCCATGTCCGCCTGGGCTTTTCCAGCGAGCAAGTCGCCGCATTGCTCGACGCGGCGGGGTTCGCTCCCGAGGCCAGCGAAGCGCTGGGCGGCGGTGAGCTTACCGTGATGATCTGGACGGGGTTGCGCCGGGCCGACGCGGTCAGCCGGCTCCCCCGCCGAAAGGAAAGCGCATGACGCGCCTTGCGCCCCGTCCTGGGCCCGAGCCTGGCGCGGCGAGCGAGCCTTCGTTCGCGCACCTGCCCGGCGACATCGCGGTCTCGTTCGAATTCTTCCCGCCCAAGTCCGAGAAGATGGAGCAGCAGCTGTGGGACGCGATCACCCAGCTCGCTCCGCTCAATCCCAGCTTCGTATCGGTGACCTACGGCGCGGGCGGTTCTACCCGCGAGCGCACCCACGCGACGGTCGCGCGGATCGTGCAGGAGACTGCGCTGGTTCCGGCTGCGCACCTTACCTGCGTCGCGGCCAGCAAGGCCGAGATCGGGGACATCGCCGAGCAGTACTGGGACGCGGGGGTGCGTCATATCGTCGCGCTGCGCGGCGATCCCCCGCCGGGTGAGGGCGCCAGGTTCACGCCCCATCCCGACGGCTATTCGAGCGCGGCCGAGCTGGTCGCGGGACTCAAGGCCCGCCGCGACTTCGAGCTGTCGGTCGCCGCCTATCCCGAGGTTCATCCCGACGCCGCGACCGCCGCGGCCGATCTCGACAACCTCAAGCGCAAGCTGGATGCGGGAGCGACACGCGCGATCACGCAGTTCTTCTTTTCCGCCGATGCCTATTTCCGCTTTCTCGACCAGACGCTCGCCGCCGGGATCACGGCGCCGATCGTCCCGGGGATCATGCCGGTGACCAGCTTTTCAGCAATCCGCCGGATGTCGGGCAACACCACGATCCCCGCCTCGCTCGAAGCGCTGTTCGAAGGGCTCGACGAACGTCCCGGCCCGCGCGCGCTGGTCGCCGCGGTCGCCGCGGCGGACTTGTGCCGCCAGCTCTACGCGGGCGGGGTGCGGGACTTTCACTTCTATACCCTCAACCGCGCCGAGCAGGCTTACGCGATCTGCCAGTTGCTCGGATTGCGCCCGGAGCCCACGCCATGACCAAGCGCGAACAGTTTCTCGACGCCGCCGCCAGGCGCATCCTGATCACCGACGGCGCATTCGGCACCGAGATCCAGAACTGGAAGCTGGCCGAAGCCGACTATGCCGGATCGCTGGGGCTGGCCAAGGACCAGAAGGGCAACAACGACATCCTCGCGCTGACCGCACCGCACGTTCCGGAATCGATCCACCGCGCCTATTTCGCCGCCGGTGCCGACATCGCCGAGACCAACACCTTCTCGGCCAACCGGATCAGCCAGGCCGACTACGCAGCAGAGCATCTGGTGCGCGACATCAACCTGGGATCCGCGCGGATGGCGCGGCGGGTGGCGGACGAGTTCGAGGCTGCCGATGGCCGCCCGCGCTTCGTGGCCGGCGCCATCGGGCCGACCAACAAGACGCTGTCGCTCTCGCCCGACGTCAACGATCCGGGCTTTCGCGAGATCGACTGGGACTTCCTCGTCGAGGTTTACAAGGAACAGGCCGCCGCGCTGGTCGAAGGCGGGGCCGATTTCATCCTGATCGAGACCGTGTTCGACACGCTCAACTGCAAGGCCGGGATCATGGCGGTCAAGCAGCTCGAATCCGAGCTGGGCCGCGAGGTGCCGCTGATGCTGTCGATGACCCTGACCGACCTTTCGGGGCGCAATCTGTCGGGCCACACGGTGGAGGCGTTCTGGTACGCGGTGCGCCATGCCCGCCCGCTGACGATCGGGCTCAACTGCTCGTTCGGCGCGACGCAATTGCGCCCGCACGTGCGCGCGCTGAGCGCGATCGCCGACGCCGCAATCATGGTCTATCCCAACGCCGGGCTGCCCAACGAGCTGGGCGAGTACGACGAACGTCCCGAAACCACCGCCGCGCTGGTCCGCGAATGGGCCGAGGCGGGGCAGGTCAACGTGCTGGGCGGCTGCTGTGGCTCGACGCCCGAGCACATCGCGGCGATCGCCGCGGCGGCGGCGAGCCGGCCGCCGCGCAAGCTACCCGAGCTGGCGCCCGTCACGCGGCTGGCAGGGTTGGAGCCGTTCGTGATGGCGGCTTAGCGGTAACGTGCGTGAAATCTCGGCTTGGCAGCCCTCACCCTTGAAAGGGGAGAGGATACGGAGACTTGCCAGCTTGCTGGCTAGGCGAAGTTGGAGAGGGGTGCTCTGGCCGGAGACCACCCCTCTCCAAGCTGCGCTAGTCCCGCTCCGCGGGCCAAGCTTGGCTATCCTCTCCCCTTGCAGGGGGGAGGACAAGCTATCCTGCAACCCCATTTCGACTGCGATCCCATGACCCAGAATGCCTCCTCGCGCTTCGTCAACATCGGCGAGCGGACCAACGTCACCGGCAGCGCCGCGTTCAAGAAGCTGATCCTGGCGGGCGACTACACCCGCGCGGTCGAGGTTGCGCGCCAGCAGGTCGAGAACGGCGCGCAGGTGATCGACGTCAACATGGACGAGGGCCTGCTCGACGCGGTCGAGGCTATGACCACCTTCCTCCAGCTGATCGCCGCCGAGCCCGACATCGCGCGCGTGCCGGTGATGATCGACAGCAGCAAATGGGCGGTGATCGAGGCCGGGCTCAAGTGCGTGTCGGGCAAGCCGATCGTCAATTCGATCAGCATGAAGGAAGGCGAGGAGCCGTTCCTCGACGCGGCGCGCAAGTGCATGGCCTATGGCGCGGCGGTGGTCGTGATGGCGTTCGACGAGGCGGGGCAGGCAGACACCGCGCAGCGCAAGATCGAGATTTGCGAGCGCGCCTATGCGCTGCTCACCGGCATCGGGTTTCCGCCCGAGGACATCATCTTCGATCCCAACATCTTCGCCATCGCCACCGGCATGGAGGAGCACGACCGCTACGCGCTCGATTTTATCGAAGCCGTCAAGGCGATCCGGCTGAGCTGCCCGCATGTGCACTTCTCGGGCGGCCTCTCGAACCTGTCGTTCAGCTTTCGCGGCAACGAGCCGGTGCGCCGGGCGATGCATTCGGTGTTTCTCTACCACGCGATTCCCGCCGGGCTCGACATGGCGATCGTCAACGCCGGGCAGCTCGACATCTACGACCAGATCGATCCCGTCCTGCGCGAGGCCTGCGAGGACGTGATCCTCGCCCGGCGTCCGGATGCGACCGAGCGGCTGATCGAGCTTGCCGAATCCTATCGCGGCACCGACGCCAAGGCCGAAAAGGCGATGGAGGAATGGCGAGGGTGGGACGTCGCCCGGCGGCTCGAACACGCGCTGGTGCGCGGGATCGACGCGCATGTGGTCGATGACACCGAGGAAGCCCGTCAGCTCTACGCGCGCCCGATCGAGGTCATCGAAGGCCCGCTGATGGACGGGATGAACGTGGTCGGCGACCTGTTCGGATCGGGCCAGATGTTCCTGCCGCAGGTGGTCAAATCGGCCCGCGTCATGAAGAAGGCGGTCGCCCACCTGATCCCGTTCATCGAGGCGGCGAAGGAACCCGGCGCGCGCGCCAAGGGCAAGATCGTGATGGCCACGGTCAAGGGCGACGTCCACGACATCGGCAAGAACATCGTCGGCGTCGTGCTCCAGTGCAACGGCTACGAAGTGATCGACCTGGGCGTGATGGTGCCGTGGGCGAAGATCCTCGAGACCGCCAAGGCCGAGGATGCCGACATCATCGGCCTGTCCGGGCTGATCACCCCCAGCCTCGACGAGATGGTCACCGTCGCCGAGGAGATGAAGCGGGCCGAGTTCGACATCCCGCTGCTGATCGGCGGGGCGACCACCAGCAAGGTCCACACCGCGCTGCGAATCGACCCTGCCTACGACGGCCCGGTGATCCACGTGCTCGACGCCAGCCGCGCGGTGGGGGTCGCCAGCCAGCTCCTGTCCGACACCCAGCGCGACGGGTTCGTCGAAAGCACGGCGGGTGATTACCGCAAGGTGCGCGAGGCGCGCGAGGGCAAGGCGCAAAGCGTCCTGCTGACGATCGACGAGGCGCGCGCCAATTTCTACGATCCCAGCTTCGCGGACAAGCCGCCTCCACCCGAGCAACCCGGCATCCATGTCTATGCCGACTGGGATCTGGCAGACTTGCGCGAGGTGATCGACTGGACCCCGTTCTTCCGCGCCTGGGAGCTGCACGGAACCTATCCGTCGATCCTCGACGACGAAGTCGTGGGAGAGACCGCGCGCGCGCTCAAGGCCGATGCCGACGCGCTGCTCGACACCATCATCGCCGAGAAGTGGCTGACCGCGCGCGGCGTCGTCGGACTGTGGCCCTGCGCGCGCGACGGCGACGACGTGACGATCCACCTCGCCGATGAGGAGCGCAACGTCCTGCTGCCGTTCTTGCGCCAGCAAGTGAAGAAAAGCCGCGACCGCGCCAACATGTGTCTGGCGGATTTCATCGATCCAGCGGGCGACTGGATCGGTGGTTTCGCGGTCGGCATCCACGGGATCGAACCGCACGGCGCGCGCTTCCTGGCCGCCAACGACGATTATTCCGACATCCTGCTCAAGGCGCTCGCCGACCGGTTGGCCGAGGCCATGGCCGAACGCCTCCACCAGCACGTCCGGACCACGCTGTGGGGCTATGCACCGGGCGAGCAACTGACCAACGAGGCGCTGATCCGCGAGCAATACCGCGGCATCCGCCCCGCCCCCGGGTACCCCGCGTGCCCCGACCACAGCCTCAAGCCAATCCTGTTCGACTTGCTCGATGCGGGCAAGAACGCCGGGATCGAGCTCACCGAAAGCCAGGCGATGCTGCCCACCGCGGCGGTCAGCGGGTTTTACTTCGCCCACCCCGAAGCGGCCTACTTCGGGGTGGCGCGGATCGGGCGCGACCAGGTCGAAGACTATGCGGCGCGGCGGGGAATGCCGTTGGCCGAGGCCGAGCGGTGGTTGCGCCCCAACCTCGATTGAGCGCCTCGCCCCCGGATGACAAAACGGTAAGGCAACCAAACCCCGCCTGCGCCGTTGCGCCTGTACAGGCCAATGGGGCGCATAAACGATGGCGGACGCAAGCTTCAGACCACGCGCGGCGATCGGCGGAGTGCCCGTCCACGCCATGCTCGTGCCGTTTCCGATCGTGGGCTTCACCGGCGCGCTGCTGTGCGATCTCGCCTATGTCGGCAGCAACGGGCAGGTCCAGTGGTCCAACTTCGCCCAATGGCTGCTGGCGTCCGGTGAATTCTTCGGCGCTTTGGCGGCGCTGTTCGGGTTGATCGACCTGCTGGCTACGCGGCGCCACGCACGCCCCGCCAGCGCGTGGCTGCACTTGGGGCTGAGCGCGCTGGTCCTCGTGCTCGGGCTGTTCAACAACCTGGTCCACGCCCGCGACGGTTGGACCGGCGTCGTTCCGACCGGGCTGACCCTGTCGTTACTGACCGTGCTGGCGCTGGCGGTGACCGGGTTCCTCGGTCACCGGCTCGCCTACGTCCACCAGCGCGGGGGAATCCGGTGATGCGCGCTCGTTTAGCACTCGCGCTCGGCGCGGCGTCGCTCGCCTCGGCCTGCTCCCACCCGCAATTTCCAGGGGAGGACCAGTATGGGGCCAATCCCAAGTTGCCCGAACCGCAGCAGTATCTGTTTCCGCCGATGGGCATCGCCAAACCGGTGGGATTCAAGGCGAACGAGACCCCGACCGCGTTGCCCGGCTTCACGGTCAAGGCGTTCGCGCGCAATCTCAAAGCCCCGCGCCGCGTGCTCCCGCTCGCGAACGGCGACGTGCTTGTGGTCGAAAGCGGCGGGCCGGGGTTCGAACCGGTGCTGCGGCCCAAGGATATCATCTATGGGTTGGTGATCGGCCAGGCGCATTCGCCGGTGAAGCCGGGCAACCGCGTGGTGCTGTTGCGCGACGGCGATGGCGATGGCGTGGCCGAAAAGAAGTTCGTGATCGTCGACAAGCTGACCTCGCCGTTCGGCATCGCGACGATCGGCAACACGCTGTACGTCGCCGCGACCAATGCGATCTGGCGTTATCCGTTCACTTCCGGCGGGACCAGCGCCGGTCCCGGAACGATGCTCACCGCGCTCCCCGGCGGGCCGATCGATCACCACTGGACCAAGGATCTCGTCGCCAGCCCCGACGGTTCGAAGCTTTATGTCGGGATCGGATCGAACAGCAACATTGTCGAAAATGGCCTCGAAGCCGAGCACAATCGCGCCGCGATTTGGGAAGTCGATCCTGCCACCGGGGCGCATCGCCTGTTCGCGGGCGGGCTGCGCAACCCCAACGGCCTCAGCTTCCGACCCGGTTCGAACACCCTCTACACCGTGGTCAACGAGCGTGATGAGATCGGCAACAACCTGGTACCCGATTATCTCACCTCGGTGAAGGACGGCGGGTTCTACGGCTGGCCGTGGTCGTACTACGGCCAGCACGTCGATGTCCGCGTCCGCCCGCAGCGGCCCGAGATGGTCGCCCGCGCGACCTCGCCCGATTATGCGCTCGGCCCCCATGTCGCCGCGCTCGGCCTCGCGTTTTCGAACGGCCCCCTGATGCCGCCGCGCTTCCAGGGCGGCGCGTTCGTCGGCGAGCACGGCAGCTGGGACCGCACGGTCTTCTATGGCTATCAAGTAGCCTATGTGCCCTTCGCGGGCGGCAGGCCCACGGGCAAGCCGGTGCCGTTCCTGACCGGGTTCATCGACCAAGCGAGCGGCAAGGCGCGGGGCCGTCCGGTCGGGGTCGCGCTCGACCGGCAGGGCGCGTTGCTCGTCGCCGACGACGTCGGACACGCGATCTGGCGGGTCACCCCGGCAGGCTAACCCACCCGGGTGGCGATTGGCTCAGGGTCCGACCCGTTCCCAGAAATCGCGCGCGCTCAGGCGTTTGCCGGAAAGCGCGGCGAGCCGGTCGCTGCCGTAAGTCCATGATGGGTGTGGAATCGGCGGCACGCGATCGCGGCGGCGGGTATTTCGACGAATCGTCATTTCCAGTCTCCATGTTGCGATGGAACACGAGTCTGGCGTCGTCGCCTCGGCCGTGCGCTTTAGCCTTTTTTGACGCGGAGCAAGCTGAACCTCAAAAGCCGCGGTCGGTGGCGGGCCATCGACGGCTCCAATCTAGGTCCCGCGCCGCGCAAGCGAAGCAAGATTTGCTTTGGATGGCAGCGGGTTCGGCTTTTCGGACGCCTTTCTGACGGCATTCGCCGAAGCAATTTTCCTACGACGCCGAAATTTGCCATGGGCGATCGCATGGCCTCGCTCCCTCCTTTCGCCCTTTCGATCCACGAAGACGGGGTCGATGCTCGCGAAGGACCCGCGCCGCCTCATTGCGGCCCCGAAGAAATTTTGCCCAGGACAGTGGTCCATGTGGTCCAAGAGGCGCGAGAAGCCCTCCACCGCGTCTTCGGTTTCGCCGATTTCCGCGGCGCGCAGGAAGACGTCGTGCGCAGGGTGCTGGCGGGCGAATCGACGCTGGCGGTGATGCCGACGGGCGCCGGCAAGTCGCTGACCTATCAGCTGCCCGCGGTCATGCTGCCTGGCACTTGCGTGGTGGTCTCGCCGCTGATCGCGCTGATGCACGACCAGTTGCGCGCGGCGACGGCCAACGGCATCCGCGCCGCGACGCTGACCAGCGCCGACAGCGACGACTATCGCGAGGCTGCGATCGACCGCTTCCGCAGCGGTGCGCTCGACTTGCTCTACGTCGCCCCCGAACGCGCCAGCCAGCCGCATTTCCGCGAGTTGTTGAGCAAGTCGCCGATCTGCCTGTTCGCGATCGACGAGGCGCACTGCGTGTCCGAGTGGGGCCACGATTTTCGCCCCGACTATCGCCTACTGCGTCCGCTGCTCGACCGGTTCGGCGATGTCCCCCGGCTCGCCCTGACCGCCACCGCCGACGCGCATACCCGGGCCGACATTCTCGCCCAGCTCGGGATACCGGACGAGGGCCTGATCGTCGCCGGGTTCGACCGGCCCAACATCCGCTATGCGATCCGCCCGCGCGATCAGGCGCAACGCCAGCTCGCGCAATTGATCGCCGAACAGTCGGGGCCGGGGATCGTCTACGCCCAGACCCGCAACCAGGTCGAAAAGCTGGCCGAGGCGCTGGGGCGGAGCGGAAGGCGGGTGCTGCCCTATCATGCCGGGCTCGACCCGCAGGTGCGCGCCGCCAACCAGGCCGCGTTCGTCGCCAGCGAGGACATGGTGATGGTCGCCACGGTCGCGTTCGGCATGGGGATCGACAAACCCGACGTGCGGTTCGTGGCGCACGCAGGCATCCCCAAGTCGATCGAGGCCTATTACCAGGAGACCGGTCGCGCCGGGCGCGATGGCGATCCCGCGACCGCGCTGATGCTGTGGGGCGCCGACGATTTCGCCCGCGCCCGGCAGCGGCTGGGCGAGGTCGAGGATCATCGCCGCGCCAGCGAACGCACTCGGCTGGAGGCGCTCGCGACGCTGGTCGAAACCGCGGGCTGCCGCCGCGCTATCCTGTTGCGCCACTTCGGCGAGGACCCGCCGCAGTCGTGCGGCAACTGCGACAACTGCCTCGACGCGCCCGGGGTGGTCGACGCCACCGAGACCGCGCGCAAGCTGCTCTCCGCCGCCTATCGCACCGGGCAGAGCTTCGGCCTCGGCCACCTCGAGAAGGTGCTGACCGGCGTTGCCGACGAGCGCGTGACCGCGCGCGGCCACGACAAGCTGAGCGTGTTCGGGATCGCCACCGCCGATGAAGCGCCGCTGCTCAAGCCGCTTGCCCGCGCTCTCCAGGCGCGCGGGAGCCTGGTGGCGACCGAGCATGGCGGGCTGGCGCTGGGCGGCGATGCGCGGGCGATCCTCAAGGGCGAACTGCCGGTGCTGGTCGCGTTGGCCGCGCGGCCCGAACGCAAGCGGCGGCGCGATCGTGCGGGCGGCCGCGAGGGAGGTGGGGTCAACCCGGTCGGCGATCCGCTGTTCGAGGCGCTGCGCGCGCTGCGCCGCGATCTCGCGGCCGAGGCGCAGGTCCCACCCTATGTGATCTTCCACGACGCCACATTGCGCGAGATGGCCGCGGCGCGTCCCGCCGACCGCGCCGCCCTGGGCGCGATCGGCGGGATCGGTGCACGTAAGCTCGAGGCCTACGGCGACGCGTTCCTGGCGGTCATCAGGCAGTTGTGAGCGGGACTTGGCCGCGCGTCTTCCACAGCGAGTAGCCGACTCCCGCCGCGATCAGAGCGAGCGTCACGCCCAGGCTGAGCACCGGTGGGAACTTGTCTCCGCCCAGCACGAAATCGGCGACGAAGATCTTTGAGCCGATGAACACCAGCACGGCCGCCAGCGCGTATTTGAGATAGTGGAAGCGGTGGATCATCGCGGCGAGCGCGAAATACAGCGCCCGCAGGCCCAGGATGGCCATGATGTTGCTGGTGTAGACGACGAACGTATCGGTGGTGATCGCGAAGATCGCGGGCACCGAATCGACCGCGAAAACCAGGTCTGCGAGGTTGATCACCACCAGCGCCAGGAACAGCGGGGTCGCCGCCGTCACCTGCCTGCCGGTCCTTTCGTCGGGCACCTTGACGAAGAACCGCTGGTCGTGATGCTTCTGGGTGACCCGCATGCGGGTCGAGATCCAGCGCACCGCCGCGTTGTTCGCCAGATCGGGTTGCGCATCGCCGGCGAAGAACATCTTGATCCCGGTGAACACCAGGAACGCGGCGAACAGGTAGAGCACCCAATAGGCCTGGTCGACCAGCGCCGCGCCGCCCGCGATCATGATCCCGCGCAGCACGATGACCGCGACGATCCCCCACAACAGCGCGCGATACTGGTATTTCACCGGGATCGCGAAGAAGCTGAAGATCAGGCTGATCACGAATACGTTGTCGATCGACAGCGCCTTTTCGATGAAGAACCCGGTGAAGTACTGCATACCCAGCTCGGCGCCGCGCGCGGCCCAGATCCACGCTCCGAAGGCGAGCGCGACGCTCACGTAGAACGCGGTGAGCTTGAGCGATTCGGCGATGCCCATGGCGCGGTCCTCCTTGTGGAGCACGCCGAGATCGAATGCGGTGAGGGCGACGACGAGGCCGGCGAAGGCCAGCCAGAACCAGGCCGGGGTGCCGAGTATCTCGGCGAACAGGATTTCCATCGTGGCGTCCCCGTCAGGCGCGCGCGCGGCGCTGGAGAACGCGGTTGAGCCGGTCCTTAAGCGCGAGCTTGAGCTTCTTCAGGCGGGCGATCTCGAACGGATCGGGCCAGCGCGCGGTCTGCAACCGGCGCAGGCGCTCATCGAGCGTCTGGTGGCGCTCCATCAGGCGGAAAACGGTGTCTGGCATGACAAATCCCTATCGAAAACGAATTGACGTTCGATCGGATGAGCCGTGCCGGAGCCTGGTGCGGGTGGATGGTCGAGCCCGGACCACAGCATCGGAAACATCCGATACAGTCCGACATCACGAGGCATACCGGCGTTGCCGCCACCATGCCGCGCCAGAGGGGCCCGGTCCTGTGAACTCCAGATGGGCTTGGCCGCACCGCAATGCAAGGGCTCTTGACCAGTCATGCCGCAATGATATTAATATGATATCATATTAAAGGGGGGTACATCGATGACCGATTCGCATTCTGCCATGAACCTCAGCCGCGAACGGGGTGCGTGGAGCACCACCGGCTATTTGATGCTCGTGCTGTTCCTTGTGCTGCTCGCATGGACGGTTTGGCACGTTGTCGCGTTTGCGGGCAGCGAGCCGCTCGACACGGAGGTCTTCGGCTTTCTCGTAACGACCGGACTGGCGGTGCTCGCGCTGATCCTGATCTCCTCGGGCTTCTACATGCTCCAGCCCAATACCGCTGCCGCGATCACGCTGTTCGGCAGCTATCGCGGAACGGACCGCCATGCCGGCCTGCGCTGGGTCTGGCCATGGATGGGTAAGGCCAAGATTTCGGTGCGCGCCAACAACCTGATTTCCGACAAGATCAAGGTCAACGACTTGCGCGGCAACCCGATCGAGATGGCCGCACAAGTGGTCTGGCGGGTGGTCGATACCGCGCAGGCGCTGTACGATGTCGATGATTACAAGGCGTTCGTCATGGTCCAGATCGAAGCCGCCGTGCGGACCATCGGGTCGCGCTACCCTTATGACGATTTCTCCCACGCCGAAGTTACCCTGCGCGGCAACCACGACCAGGTCGGCGCGGAATTGCGCAGCGAATTGATCGAGCGGCTGCGGCTGGCCGGAATCACCGTCGATGAGTGCGGATTCACCCACCTTGCCTATGCGCAGGAGATCGCCGGAGCGATGCTTCGCCGCCAGCAGGCCGAGGCTGTGGTCGCAGCGCGCAAGACCTTGGTCGAAGGCGCGGTCGGCATGGTCGAGATGGCGCTGGCGCTGCTCAGCGAGAAAAATGTGGTCGAGCTCGACGACGAGCGCCGCGCCGCGATGGTCTCGAACCTGATGGTCGTGCTGTGTGGCGAGCGCGACACCCAGCCCATTGTCAACGCAGGCTCGCTTTACCAGTAGCATGGCTGGAAGCGGACCTTCGGGCACGGGCAAGAAGGCATTCCCGTTGCGGCTCGACCCGGCGCTCCACGCCGCGGTCGAGCGCGCCGCGGCGTCAGACTTGCGCTCGGTCAACGCGCAGATCGAATGCCTGCTGCGCGAGGCGCTGACCAGGCGTGGGGTGCGCTTGCAGGCTTCGCCCCAGCCGAAGCGGGGTCGGCCGCCCAAGGACCCCGTCAAGCCCGCGTCCTAACGCTCGGTTAACCATTGCGGCCTAGAAACGGAGGCGGTTTCCGGGGGGACCGCCGATGCCTTTGCTTTCGCAACCGACCAGCGGCGCGGCGCGCAACGACCGGCTCGCGCTGTATCTGCTCGGCGGGCTGGCGCTGGCGATCATCCCGCTTGGCGCGCTGTTCGCGCAAGGCACGCCGCAGCGGCCCTACACGATTGCCGAGACCGGGCGCTCGTATGGCTCGCTCCAGCAGGCGGTCGACGCCATCGGCGACGCCAGCGGCACGATCCGCATCGCTTCGGGCCGGTGGCGCGATTGTGCAGTGCAGACCAAGGGTTCGGTCGGCTATGTCGCGCAAGTTCCCGGCCAGGCCGCGCTCGACGGCGGGGTGTGCGAGGGCAAGGCGGCGCTGGTCCTGCGCGGGCGCAGCGCGCGCGTCGAAGGACTGATCTTCGCGCGCTTGCGCGTGCCCGAAGCCAATGGCGCGGGTATCCGGCTCGAGCACGGCGACCTCGCGGTCACCCAAAGCTGGTTCATGGACAGCAACCAGGGCATCCTCACCGCCGAGGACCCCGGCGGCTCGATCCTGATCGAGAAATCAACCTTCACCCGGCTCGGCACCTGCGAAGGCGCGGGCGGCTGCGCGCATTCGCTTTACATCGGCAACTATGGCGCGCTGACCGTGCGCCGCTGCCGCTTCGAACAGGGCCGCGGCGGACACTACGTCAAAAGCCGCGCGGTGCGGATCGAGATCGTCCAGTCGAGCTTCGACGACAGCCGCGGCAAGGCGACCAACTACATGGTCGACCTGCCGGGCGGAGCCAGCGGAACGATCGCCGAGAACTGGTTCGTGCAAGGGGCGGACAAGGAAAACTACAGCGCGTTCATCGCGGTGGCGGCGGAAGGTAAGGCCCATACGTCGAACGGGCTGATCATCGCCGCCAACGACGCCCGCCTGGCGCCTAACGTCGATCGGACCACGACTTTCGTGGCCGATTGGTCGGGCGACCGCCTTGCGCTGGGCGACAACCGGCTGGGGCTGGGGTTGAAGCGCTTCGAGCGGCGCTAGGCTTCCACCCCAAACGAAATCTCGGCGTTGTCCTGCAGCCGCTTTGCCAGCGCCTCGCCGACGAACGACCCCGGTGTCCCGACACCGCCTGGCTTGGCGCACGACAGCAGCGCGATCGCCGTCTCGGCGATCATTCGGCTGGTCGAGCCGTAGCCCGGATCATAACGCCCTTTGACCGCATAGTGCAGTTTCTCGCCGCCGGGCATCTCGCCTATAAACAATACGTCGTAGTGCCCGGTCTCGCGCTCCTCCTTGCTCGGCCCTTCACCGGGCTTGGGCGGTTTGGCCCCGAACGGGTTCTTGAGCATTTCGGCGACCGCATGCGCCGCCGCCTTGCCGGCCTCGCCGGGGCTGGTCAGCATCATCTCGTCATAACGGAAGTCCTCGCCATAGGGGTGGCCCAGGAGGAAATTGGTGCGGTGCACGTTCTTGGTGTTGATCGTGGCCATGATGAACGGCGCTGCCCACTTGTCGAGATCGGCCTCGTAGTGCGGGATCAGGCCGCCGGGCTGGCTCGGCCCGGAAAAGCCGGGGGTGAGCGCGAAGGGATCGTTGAGCACAGATATCAGCTTGGGGTTCTTGGCGACCGCCTTCATCGTCTCGGTCAGGCTCGCCGCGGTGCCGCCCGAAAAGGTTCCCTTCATCGCTCGGACCCGGCCACGGACGCGCGGCGCGGGCTTGCCGAAGCGGGCCTTGGCCTCGTTCTGGAGCATCAGCACGCCCAGATCGAACGGGATCGAATCGAAGCCGGCGGAAAAGCAGATGTGCGCGCCGCTGGCTTTGGCGGCGGCATCGTACCTTTCGATCATCTGGTGCATCCACCCGGGCTCGCCGCACAGGTCCGCGTAGTCGGTCCCCGCAGCGGAGCAGGCTGCGACCAGCGGCTCGCCGTAAAGTTGATAGGGACCGACGGTGGTGATCACGACTCGCGCCCGCCCGCACATCGCGGCGAGGCTGCCGGGGTCGTCGGCATCCGCCACGATCAGGGGGTCGATTCGGGCGCGCCGATCAGGTCGCGCACTTCGCGCAGCTTGGTTTCGCTGCGCCCGGCCATCGCCCATTTCGGCGCGTCGGCGCGGCCGGCATAGTGTTGCGACAGGTATTCGGCGACGAGACGTCCGGTATAGCCGGTTGCGCCGTAGATCACGATGTCGAATTCGCGCGCGTCGCGCGGGCTGGTCTGCGCCATGGGGCCTCTCCCGGCCCGGTTGAATCAGGGCCGCAGGCGAGGGTCTATGGCTTCGGCTCGGTCGTCAATCCCGTCGCGATCCATATCGTGGCGCGCGGCGGGGACGGCCCGCTGGTCGCGGTCGTCGATGCCGTCACGGTTCCGGTCGATCACTGGCGCGGCAACCACTGGGGCTGCCACCACCGGCGCCGGAGCGACCGGCGCGGTCCGCAGGCCTTCGGCGTGCGCTTCGGCCTTGGCCGCGCGCAGCTCGGCCTCATGGACTTTGGCGGCTGCATCGCGCTCGGCGATCTCCGCGCGGCGGGTCAGCCGCATCGAATCGTAGCTCCAGCGCATCTGACTGTGCGCGAACAGACACAGCAGCCCGCCGATCAGCGCAAGGTGGCTCAAAGCCGTGATCGCGCCCGGCATGGTCGTGAGATCGTTATGGAAGAACACGATCGTGAGCGCGACGAAACCGGCGAGCAGGATCGAGGCGAGCCGAGTCATGAAGCCGATGATCAGGCACAAGGCGGCGACCACCTCGAATATCCCGGTGGGGATCGCCAGCCCGTTGGGCAGCCCCGCGCCGGTGATCATTGCTTCGGCCGCCGCGGGATTGAACAGCTTGGTCGCGCCGGAATAGAGAAACAGCAGCGCGATGAAGATTCGTCCGATGACGGCGGCGATGACGTTCATGGCGGCTTGCTCCCGGCATAGCGCTTTGAAAGGCAAGGCGCGGACGGCCGGTTTCGCCAGGGACGAAACCTCCGCGCCTTGGCGATCAAGCGAGTTTGGCGGCGATAGGTTCCCGGAAGCAATACAACTCTACAGCTTGGGCAGGGTAACTCCGCGCTGGCCCATGTATTTGCCCGCGCGGTCGGCATAGCTGATCTCGCACGGCTCGTTGCCTTGGAGGAACAGGAACTGGCACGCGCCCTCATTGGCATAGATCTTGGCGGGCAGGGGCGTGGTGTTGCTGAATTCGAGCGTCACGTGCCCCTCCCAGCCGGGTTCGAGCGGGGTGACATTCACGATAATCCCGCACCGGGCATAAGTGCTCTTGCCCAGGCAGATCACCAGCACGTCGCGCGGGACGCGGAAGTATTCGACGGTGCGCGCCAGCGCGAACGAGTTGGGCGGGATCACGCAGCACTGGGTCGTGCGATCGACGAAGCTGTCGGGATCGAACGCCTTGGGATCGACCACCGAGGAATTGACGTTGGTGAAGATCTTGAAGTCCTCGGCAACCCGCGCGTCGTAGCCGTAAGACGACAACCCATAGCTGATGCACCCATCGCGCCGCTGCGCCTCGACGAACGGCTCGATCATGCCGTGCTCGATCGCCTGGGTACGAATCCACTTGTCCGAAAGAATTGCCATGCCCGCTCCTGTCAGCCCAGACTGGCCGGGCCGAAGGCCAGCGGCAAGAGCGCGGCTAGGGTGGTTTCCACCACATCGTTGGCGCCGATGCACAGCACCGCCGGATCGGTTCCGCCGAGCTGGGCGATCTCGTTGAGGACCTGGCGGCAACGCCCGCAGGGGCTGACCGGATCGGCCCCGGGGGTCGCTTCCCCCGAAGCGGCGGGCCGGCCCCCGACCACCGCCACCGCGATGAGCCCGCCTCGCTTGCCATCCGACATAAGCTTGGCCACCGCCACCGTCTCGGCGCACAGCGACAGGCCGTAACTGGCATTCTCGACGTTTGCGCCGGTGACTACGGTGCCGTCAGCCAGCAACAGCGCTGCGCCGACGTGGAAGTTCGAATACGGCGCGTACGCCCCGCTCGACGCTTCGCGCGCTGCTGCGATCAGTGAATCGCGCTGGGCGGACGACAGCCCACTCACGGCCGCACCACCACCCAGTGAAGTCTACCCGCGGCGGCGGGCGAGCGCAGGCGGGGGTTGGCGCTCCACATCACCCATGGCCGCCCGGCATAGCCCGGCGCGAGATAGGCGCCGGTCACCCACAAGTTTCGATCGATCATCGCGGACACGTGATAGCGCGCCTCGAACCCGCGCGACAGCTTGAGGATCGCGGGCTTGCCCGAATGCGCCTCGAGCTGGTTGACCAAAGTCGTCAGTTCGCTCTGCATCGCCGCCTCGGCGGGAGGCGCTGCGCAGGCCTCGTCGTCGATGGCGAGCTCGATCGCGGGCGGCAGCAACTTGGCGTCGCGGGGGACCACGGTGACGAAATTGCCGGCCTGGGGATCGGCCCCCAGGCACGGATCGAAGCGGTGGAGCGCGCCGACCTGCAACCCGGCTTCGCGCGCGGCGGCAAGATGCTCCTCGAACCCGGCGTTGCGCTGCGTGGTGCCCTCGCTGGCGTCGAGATAGACGAAATCCGCGCCGCTCGCCTTCAGCGCGGCGAAGTTCACGGCGCTGTCGCCGCTGCCGATTTCCGCGCCCTGCACGGGAAAGCGCGCGCGCGTGGGACGCCATTCGCCAGCCTCCCACCAAGCCGTGCCGATCAGCACCAGCGCCAGCAGCCCGCCCGCCGCGAACAGCCGCCGCCGGACGACGCGCGTCGTCGAACGCTTCGCCCTTGCCATGATCTTGTCGTGCGCCCCGTGCTCGATTCTGGTCTGATTCAACCCCTGATATGCAGCACGCAGATCAGGGTAAAGAGCCGCCGTGCGGTGGCGAAGTCGGTTTCGACCTTGCCCTCCAGGCGTTCAAGCAGCAGCTCCGCCGCTTCGTTGTGGACCCCGCGGCGGGCCATGTCGATGGTCTCGATTTCGGCTGCGGTGGCGCGGCGGATCGCTTGGTAATAGCTGTCGCAGATCGCGAAATAATCGCGGATCGGGCGGCGGAAACGCCCCAGTGCGAGAATAATCGTTTCCAGCAGCGTGCCGGCTTCGTCGGCGATCGCCAACGCCAGCCGCCCGTCTTCGACCGACAGGCGCAGCCGGTACGGACCATCGTGCCCCGCCTCGGCCGAGCGCACCGGACGAAACGAGTTCTCCTCGATCAGGTCGAAGATAGCGATCCGCCGTTCCTGTTCGATATCTGGATTGCGCCACAGGATAGTCGCTTCGTCCAGATCGATGTGGCTGATGCGCCAGTTTTCGATTTTACCGGGGTCCGCCATGGCGCACGCTGTCTCGCAGATGCAACATGCGGGGGCAAGGGAGCATGGCCTGTCGGGAAATGGCGCAGGCGATACTTATAGACAGGGCGATCCCCAGCCGTTCGTCGCAACGCCCTTGCCGCCGCGGCACCGCCCGTCGCATTGACCCCCGCATGGCCAGCGAACCGATCCCCTTTCCCGCACCCGCTTCCGCAGACGAGTCGGGAATCCGCGCGTTGCCGGCGAATCTGGAGGCCGAGGCGGCATTTCTCGGCGCAGCGCTGATCGACAACCGGGTTATCGAAGAGCACGCAGGCAACCTGCGCCCGCAGCACTTCTTCGAGCCGCTCCACCAGCGCATATACGAGCGCATTCTTCAGCTGCTCGATCGCAACGCGACCGTCACCCCGGTGACCCTCAAGCCTTATTTCGAGGCGGACGAGGCGCTCAAGGAGCTGGGGGGCATAACCTATCTCGCGCGGTTGACCGCCGATGGCCAAGGCCTGCTCGCCCCGCGCGAACTGGCCGCGCAGATCTATGACCTGGCGCTGCTGCGCGAACTGGTTTCGGTCGGGCGCAACCTCGTCACCGGGGCGATGGACACCTCGAACGATGTCGCCCCAATGCAACAGGTCGAGGAAGCGGAGGCGGCGCTATATGCCGTCGCCGACGGCGCCAGCAGCGGACGCGAGGCGCAGACTTTCGCGGTCGCGACGCGTATCTCGCTGGGGATGATCGAGCAGGCGCTGCTTTCGGGCGGTCACGTTTCGGGCACCACCACCGGGCTGACATCGGTCAACGAGAAGATCGGGGGCTTGCACGAATCCGACCTGTTGATCCTCGCCGGGCGCCCCGGCATGGGCAAGACCGCGCTGGCCACCAACATCGCTTTCAACGCCGCCGACCGCATGCGCCGCGACCTGGTCGACGGCATCGCGGCGGACAAGTCGGTCGGTGCGGCGGTGGCGTTCTTCAGCCTTGAAATGAGCGCCGACCAGCTGGCCACGCGAATCCTCGCCGAGCAGTCGGGTATCTCCAGCGAGATGCTGCGGATGGGCAAGATCAGCCGCGACGATTTCCAGCAACTGTCGTTCGCAAGCCAGCGCCTTGCCGAACTGCCGCTCTATATCGACGACACCCCGGCGCTGTCGATCGCTGCGCTGCGGGCGCGTGCGCGGCGCCTGAAGCGGCGGCACGACATCGGCCTGATCGTTGTCGATTACCTCCAGCTGCTCCAGGGCTCGGGTCGCGCGCAGGACAACCGCGTCAATGAGATTTCCGAGATCAGCCGCGGCTTGAAGACGCTGGCCAAGGAGTTGAACGTGCCGGTGCTGGCGCTGTCGCAGCTCAGCCGGGCGGTCGAGCAGCGCGAGGACAAGCGCCCCATGCTCTCGGACTTGCGCGAATCGGGTTCGATCGAACAGGACGCCGACATCGTTCTGTTCGTGTTCCGAGAAGACTACTACGTCGGCTCGCGCGAGCCCAAGCGCCCGGTCGAAGGTGACGACGCCAAGACCCACGATGCCCACGCGCAATGGGCTGCGGACATGGAGCGGGTCTACGGCCTAGCCGAGCTGATCGTCGCCAAGCAGCGCCACGGATCGACCGGCAAGGTCCGCCTCCGCTTCGAACCGCGCATCACCAAGTTCAGCGATCTGGCCGAAGGGGACCGTGCGAGCAACGGCTACGACTGATCGAGTTCGTGAGAATCAACCCGTCATCCTGCCCGAAAATCTTGACTTTCGCGTGCTCGGCCCGTACCTCACGCGCTTTCCCGCAGACTCTGCAATTTGATCGGAGTGCCCGATGGCGCGCGTTACCGTCGAAGATTGTGTCGACAAGGTTCCCAACCGTTTCGACCTCGTCCTGCTCGCCGCGACCCGAGCGCGCGCAATTTCGGGCGGGGCCGAGCTGACGATCGAGCGTGATCGCGACAAGAACCCCGTCGTCGCACTGCGCGAGATCGCCGACGAGACGATCAGGCCCAAGCACCTTCACGAGAACTTGGTCTCGTCGCTGCAGAAGATCCTCCCCGACGACGAGGACGAGGCCGATGCGGTCGGCTCGCTCAGCCAGTCGGCCGAAGCACTGCGGATCACTGCTGCCGCGCCGGTGCGCAACACCTCGCTGGGCGCCGACTACGACGGCTGACACCCCCGCCGTTCGCCACTAGTCTGCGCGGATGGCGACGATCGCGGTCTACAGCGTTAAGGGCGGAGTCGGGAAAACGACCATCGCCGCCAATTTGGCATGGTGCGCGGCGACGATCTCCAAGCGCGCCACGTTGCTGTGGGACCTCGACGCCTCGGGTGGTGCCAGTTTCCTGCTGGATGTCGATCCGCCGCCGCGTCAGCGCGCCGCCGGGCTGTTCGCGCACGAACAGGAACCCGCCGCCTTGGCCCGTGCCACGGCCTGGCCAGGGCTCGCGCTCCTGCCCGCCGACGCCAGCCTGCGCGCGCTCGATGCGGCGCTGCTCAAGATTGGCAAGAAACGCCGCCTCGCCCGGCTGATCGAGCGGCTCGACAGCGATTACCCGCGGATCGTGCTCGATTGTCCGCCGGTACTCAACGAGGTAAGCGCCCAGGTGATGCGCGCCGCCGATGCGGTGGTCGTGCCGCTCACGCCCTCGCTCCTGTCGCTGCGCGCGCTCGAACAGATCCGCGCGGATCTTGCCGACAACCACAAGCGCCACCCGCCCCTGCTGCCGGTGCTCTCGATGATCGACCGCCGCCGCGCCAGCCACCGCGCGGCGATTCTCGCGCACCCGGGCTGGCCGGTGATTCCCATGGCCAGCGCGATCGAGCAGATGGCCACGCGCCGGGCGCCGATCGGCGCATTCGCCCCGGCGAGCCCGGCGGCCCAAGCCTTCGCCGCGCTGTGGGCGATCGTCGAGCGGCGCCTGACGCGGGCTGCCTGACCGCGGCACGGGGCGGGAACGGCGGGAACGCCGTCTTGCCGCAGTCGTTCTGACGGCCATGGGCGAAATCGCACGAGCAGGAGAGTTATCGTGAAGAAACTGGCATTGGCCGCCGTGATCGGCATGGCCTCGATCCCATTGGCGAGCGCACCCGCCGCCACGCAGACAGGCTACCGCACCGACCGCGAGGTGCGTGAATGCAACCGCGAGCTGCGCCGCGCCGATTCGCGAGCCGAGTATCGCCGGGAACTGCGTGAGTGCCGCCGCGAACTCGCCAAGGCGCAGCGCAAGGACAACCGCGACTGGCGGCGTTATGCGGCTTACGACTACAACCGCTACGAGCCCGGATACCGGTATTACGATGCCCAGCGCTACTACCGCGACGGCAGCTATTACCGGCCGTACACCCTCAGCCGCACCGACCGCATCTATCGCGGCAACGACGGCCGCTACTATTGCCGCCGCAACGACGGGACGACCGGGCTGATCGTCGGCGCGGCGGTTGGCGGGTTGCTCGGCAACCAGATCGCCCGGGGCAGATCCAACGTGCTCGGCACCATCATCGGTGCAGGCGCCGGCGCCGCGCTGGGCCGCGAGGTCGAGCGAGGCAGAGTGCGCTGCAACTGATCGCGAGGTTCGCATCAATGAAGGGCTGGCGGCAACGTCGGCCCTTTTTGCTTACGAGGGCAATTGCCTAGACGACCTGACCCGGGCTACCTCGCCGTGCGGGGTGAGCATGAGCGGAAGCGAGATCGTCGGCGATATTGCTGAGGGAGCGCTGCTCGCCCGGGCGGTCGAGCCCGCTGCGGGCGAGGCGCCAGATGGGCACACGCAAGAGACGGCGTGCCTCAACTGCGGGACGACCCTTTGCGGCAGCCACTGTCACTCGTGCGGCCAGGCTGCACATGTCCATAAGACGCTGGCCGCGTTCTTCCACGATCTGCTCCACGGCGTGTTCCACTTCGAAGGCAAGATCTGGCGCACGCTGCCGTTGCTGGTGTGGCGACCGGGGCTGCTCACGCGCGAGTACATCGATGGCCGCCGCGCCAGCTATGTCAGCCCGATCGCACTGTTCCTGTTCGTCGTATTCCTCACCTTCGCGCTGTTCAACCTGGCGGTGGGACCGATCCACGTCGAACCCTCCGCCGTGATCGCCGCCAAGTCCGGCGGCGTTCAGGCCGAGGCCGACGCGGCCCGCGAGCTTGCGACGACCGAGGCCCGGCTCGCGCGCGCGCGCCGCGGGGCGGCCGACCGGCGATCTGGAAAGCGAACTGGTGTTCGATCGTAGCGCGCTTGCCGCGATCCGAGCCGGGCGAGCGGGCAAGCTGCCCGATCAACTGGCGGTGTCCGATGGCGCGAGCGACGGAAACCTCGTCAACCGGATCAACGCGCTGTGGAAGAAGGCCAAGGCCAATCCCGACCTGCTGATCTACAAGCTGCAATCGAGCGCTTACAAATACAGCTGGATGCTGATACCGCTCAGCGTCCCGTTCGTGTGGCTGCTGTTTCCCTTCAGCCGCCGCTTCGGGCTTTACGATCACACGGTATTCGTGACGTACTCGCTGTGCTTCATGCTTTTGCAGATCGCCGCGATCAGCCTGGCGGTGACGTACGATGTTCCCGTGCTGCCCGTCGTGCTGTTGCTCTACGTGCCGCTTCACATGTACCGCCAGCTGCGCGAGACTTACGCGACGTCCCGCGGCGGGGCGCTCGCGCGGACTACGGCGTTGTCGCTGTTCGCCGCGATCTCGCTCTTGCTTTTCGCGCTGGCGCTGGTCGCCCTTACGCTGAGTTGATCACGCCCCCTGCGGCGCCGCCTCGCCCGCGCCGCCGAAGCGGCGACCGGCCTTGGGGATCGCCGAGCCAACCGTGGTCACGGGTCGCACCGGCCCCGTCGGGGCATCGGGGCGGTCGATCTTGCCGGCATCGAGCAACTGCTTGATCTCGTCGCCGCTGAGCGTCTCGTATTCGAGCAGCGCCTGCGCGAGCAGATGGAGCTTGTCCTCGTTGCCCTTGAGCACCTCGCTGGCGCGGGCATGCGCCCCCTCGACCAGCGCGCGGATCTCCGCGTCGATCGCCTTGTTGGTCTCGTCCGAATTCATCGTCCGCTGGCTGCCGCCGTAGCCGAGATAGCCTTCCTGGGTCTGCTCGTACTGAAGCGGCCCCAGCTTGTCCGACATGCCCCACTGGGTGACCATGTTGCGCGCCAGGCTGGTCGCGTACTGGATGTCGGACGAGGCGCCGCTGCTGACCTTGTCGTGGCCGAAGATCAGCTCCTCGGCGACGCGGCCGCCCATGCTGACCGACAGGTTCGCGTGCATCTTGTCGCGATGATAGGAATAGCTGTCGCGCTCGGGCAGGCGCATGACCATGCCGAGGGCGCGGCCGCGCGGAATGATCGTGGCCTTGTGGATCGGATCGCTCGCGGGTTCGAACACGCTGACGATGGCGTGGCCGGCCTCGTGATAGGCGGTCATCTTCTTCTCGTCGTCGGTCATCACCATGCTGCGCCGTTCGGCGCCCATCATGACCTTGTCCTTCGCGTCCTCGAACTCCTGCATCGCGACCAGCCGCTTGTTGCGGCGCGCGGCGAGCAAGGCGGCTTCGTTGACCAGGTTGGCGAGGTCCGCGCCCGAAAAACCTGGCGTGCCGCGCGCGATCGTGCGCGGATTGACGTCGGGGGCCAGCGGCACCTTCTTCATGTGGACGGCAAGGATCTTTTCGCGGCCCTCGATGTCGGGGATCGGCACCACGACCTGGCGGTCGAACCGGCCGGGGCGGAGCAGCGCAGGATCGAGCACGTCGGGGCGGTTCGTGGCGGCGATGATGATGATGCCCTCGTTGGCCTCGAACCCGTCCATTTCGACCAGCAGCTGGTTGAGCGTCTGCTCGCGCTCGTCGTTGGAGTTGCCCAGGCCGTGGCCGCGATGGCGGCCGACCGCGTCGATCTCGTCGATGAAAACGATGCACGGCGCGTTCTTCTTGGCCTGTTCGAACATGTCGCGCACGCGGGATGCGCCGACCCCGACGAACATCTCGACGAAGTCAGAGCCCGAAATCGTGAAGAACGGCACGCCCGCCTCGCCCGCGATCGCGCGCGCGAGCAGGGTCTTGCCGGTGCCGGGCGAGCCGACCAGCAGAGCACCCTTGGGGATCTGCCCGCCCAATTTCGCGAAACGGTTGGGATCGCGCAGGAACTCGACGATTTCCTCCAGCTCCTCGCGCGCCTCGTCGATCCCGGCGACGTCCTGGAAGGTCACCCGCCCCTGCTTTTCGGTAAGCAGCTTGGCCTTGGACTTGCCAAAGCCCATCGCCCCGCCCGCGCCGCCGCCCTTCTGGACCTGGCGCATCGCGAAGAACGCCACGCCCAGAATCAACAGGAACGGCAGGGCCTGGACCAGGATGTAGAGCAGCAGGTTGGGCTGCTCCTCGGCCCGGCCCGCGTATTTCACGCCGTTTTCATCCAGCAGCTTGGTCAGCCCGCTGTCGCCCGCGATCGGGATGGTCGAGAACGGGGTGTTGTTCTTCAGCGTGCCGGTGATCCGGTCGGGCGCGATCTGAACCTCGCTGACCGAGCCCTCGGCGACTTTGGCGCGGAAGTCGGAATAGCGCATCTGGCTGGCCGCGGCATCGGTCTTGGGGCCGAACATCGAGACCACAAGCAGCAGGGCGAGGAAAATTCCGCCCCACACCATCAGGCTCTTGATCCAGGGGTTGCCGCCGGGAGGCTGGTCGTCGTTCATGGTCCGATTGCGCTCTTCGTGAGGGGGGGCTTGCCTGCCAATGTAGGCGCGGGACGGTGAATGGCAATATAACGGACCCGTGGACCGTGAAAGCGTCGGCGAAACTCTGAGACTTTCTCGTCTAACGAATTGATTAAAAACGATTGTGTGGCGCACGCCTGTGACCTTCGAAGTCATCCGGGGCGCGGGACGCGTTGGCGTCCGTCGATTCCGGGGGCAAAGGTCGCATCGCGCCGCACGGCGAAGCGATACTACGCCGGGCCGGACGTAGGACAGCGCTTTAATGGCCGAAGCGGCTTGGCGCGGCGATGCCCCCGCGCATGGTCTGGTCATTGGCGACGTGCGGGGGCGCCGGAAAAGCGCCAGATTCCGCGTGCGGACGAAGCCCGCACGCCGCCCAGGGTCGCGGTCTCGCCGGCGTCGAGGCGGTCCACCAGGCGCGCGATCTCGCTTCCGCGCGGCGCGCCTTCGTGGGCGAGCTCGGCCACGATGCGCTCGACCACCCGCAAGCGCACCGCGCGGGGGGCCGCGGGGCGATAGACGAGGATCGCGCCGGGGCGCTCGACACGCTCATCCCATTCGCGCGTCGCGGCCCAGGCAAGCGCATCGTCGGCCTCGCCGAGGTGAGCGGCGCTGGCGGCGAGAGCGGCGGAATCGAGCCAGTCGGAATTGCCCAGTTCGGATCGCACGCGCGCGCGCTCGAAGCGCGGATCCGCATTCGACGGATCGCGCGCCGGGTCGAGCCCGGCCGCGGCGACCACTGCCTCGAGCGCGGCCTTGCGCCAGGTGAGCAGAGGGCGAAGCAGCGGCAGGCCGGGGTGGCCGGGCACCTCCGCGCACGCACGCATCCCCGCCAGTCCGCGCACGCCGGCGCTGCGGTTGAGCCGCATCAGCAGCGTCTCGGCCTGATCGTCGGCATGGTGCGCGGTGACGATCGCCCCTAGCCCGCGCGCCTTCGCCCACTCGCCCAGCGCGTCATAACGCGCGGCGCGGGCGTTGGCCTGGAGGTTGCCGGTTGCTGCGACGACGGGGCGCAAGGTGGCGTGAGGAACGGCGAACCGTTCGCACAGCACACCGACTGCTTCGGCTTCTGCAACGCTCTCGGCGCGCAGGCCGTGATCGACGGTGGCGACCTCGAAGCGGTCGGGGGCTCCCGCGCAGGCCAGTAGCAGCAGCGCAAGACTGTCGGGGCCGCCGGAGACGGCCAGGCCGACGCGGGATTTGGAATCAATCAGCGCGTCAAGGCTTGCGGCGAAGCCGCTGTAGCTTTCCTCGTTCAACCCAACCCCGCTGATGTCGAGCGTAGCCCAGACATCGCGCGCAACCTGCATCGTTGCGCCACATCCCTCGACTTCGCTCGGGATGAGCGGCGCGGGGGGACTAGATCGTCCGCCCTATCAATTGCACTTCACCGCTGATTTGGCGCTGCCATACTGGCTCGCCAACCGCCCCGCCGCCTCGCCGGGATAAGTGTCGGCGAACTCGGCCAGTGCGACGCAGGCGCGTTTGGTTTCCTTCAGCCGGGTCATCGCCACGCCCAGATAGAGCAGGCTGTCGGCGGCGCGGTCGCCCGCTTTGTCGGCCTGGTAGTTCTGGAGGAACACCTGCGCCGCGGTGCCGGGCTTGCCGTCGTCGAGATAGGCGCGGCCCAACAGGTTGCGGGCATAGCTGATACGCTTGCCCTTGGGGTATTTGTCGACCGTCGCCTTCAACTGTTGCGCCGCTTCGGGATAGAACTTCGCCTCCCACAGGCGATAGCCGTAGAGATAGTCGTCCTCTGCCTTGTCGCCGCTGGCCGGCCGTTCGATCGCGGCGACCGCCGCGATGCGGTCGGCGCTGGGCTTCGCGGCGGGGGTCGCTGCCATCGCTGCCACATTGGAGGCCACCGAGCCGGTGATCGAAGCCGGCTTCGGGTCTGCCGAGGTGGTGGCCGCGGCGGGCGCGACGACGGGGGCCGCATTGCCGCCCTCGATCGCGGCCAGGCGCGCCTCGAGCTTGCCCATCCGGTTGGCGTTGTCCTCGCTCTGCGCGGTGATCCGCGCCAGCGCCCCTTCGACCGCGTCGATTCGCCCCATCAGGTCGTTGACCGGACCCGTCGTGACCGTGGCCGGAGCCGCGACCGGCGTCGCCGGGCGGGCGATCTCGGCCTCGAAATACTTGCCGTCGGACCCAGGAAAGACCTTGCGCTGGAGCGCGCGGACTTCTGCCTCCAGCTTCTTGATGCGGACCTCGGCGTCGCTTTGCGCAGAGGCGGGTGCGGAAAGAGCGCACCCCGCCAAAGCCAGCGCAATGCAGATGCGCGAATACAGTCGCCGCCGCGCTGTCGCCATGATCATTATTCTCCCGCCCGGCCCGTTTTCATGGCCGTTCCAAACCGTGCCGAATTTGCTTTAACCATGCCTTGAGCGCCTGTCACCCGGCGCAGTCGGCCAAGCCGCCGCTCAGGGAGAGGGCGTGCTCGACGGGACCGGTTCGGGCTGGGTCTGCGCGGCTACCGGCGGTTGCACCGGCTCGGGCCCGGGCGACGGCGCCGCCCGCGCCGCGGCGGGCGTCGTGCTGCGCGCCGCGGGGCGCGACTGGACCGCCGGGCCGGCCGGCGCCGCGTCGGCGCCGGTGCCGGGTGCCGGATCGAGCGGGGTGACCTGCCCGGCCGCGCTCTCCGCCGTCGGGCTGAGCATCGCCGCCGGGGTCAGTTGGGGCGAGGCGACAGCGTTTGCGGCAACGTCCTCGCGCACCGGGGGCAGATCGACGGCGGGCACGAAATAGCTGCGCCAGAACACCGCTCCGGCCACGATCAGCACCAGCCCGAGCCCGGCTGCGAGCCACGCCAGCCGTGACGAGGGGACTTTCGCGGGATCTTTGAGATCGAGGTCGTAGGCCGGGCGCTGGTTAGCGGGGGTTTCCTGCTCGTTGAGCTCGCGGCGAACCTGCGCGGCGATGACCCCGCCGTCCAGCCCGACCGCCCCGGCATAGCTGCGGGCAAAGCCCACGGCGTAGATCCGCGCGGGCAGCGCCGAAAAGTCGCTGTCCTCGACCGCGGCCAGATGACGTTCGTTGATCTTGGTTCTCAGCGATAGCTCGCCGCGGTCGATCCCCAACCGCTCGCGCGCTGCGCGCAATCTATCCCCGGCTCGCGACGAAAGATGGTCCTCTCCCGTCGCCTCGATTGGCATTACGTCCGCTTCGGCCACGACCCGATCCCCACGCCCCGCTTGAATTTTCGACGACCCCTTGGCACCCAAACGCGCATTTCGTCGTTCCGAGTCAACGGCTTTGCGGCAGGAAGGGCGTTTCCAGCCGACGAAACGAGATCAATCGACCTCGATCTTGCGCGCCGCGGCCCATTCGAGCAGCGCGACGCGCATGTCGGCGCGCGGTTCGGCCAGCCATCCGAGCATCGCGGCGCGGATTTCAGCGGCGTCGATCGATCGGACCAGCGCCTTGATCGGGCCGACCGCGGCGGGGGTGATCGACAGCCGCTTGATCCCCAGCCCGATCAGCGCCAGCGCCTCCAGCCGCCGCCCGCCCATCTCGCCGCAGACGGTTAGATCGACCGGATGTCCGCCCACGCCGGGGCCGGTGTCGCGGACCACCCGCGCCAGGAAGCGCAGGATCGCCGGGCTCAGCCAGTCATAGCGTTCTGCCAGCTTGGGGTTGGAGCGGTCGGCGGCGAACAGGAACTGGGTAAGATCGTTGGTCCCGATCGACAGGAACGAGAGCTTGGGCGCAAGCACGTCGAGCACTTCGGCGAGCGCCGGCACCTCGAGCATCGCGCCATAGCGGATCGCCTCGGGCAGCGGCTTGCGCTGCTGCTTGAGCCAGGCGACCTGGCTCTTGAACACTGCCTGCGCCGCGTCGAACTCCCACGGTTCGGACACCATCGGGAACATGACGTTGAGCGTGCGGCCCCCGGCGGCCTCGAGCAGCGAACGCGCCTGCGCCTTCATCAGGCCCTCTCGTTCGAGCGCGACGCGCAACGCGCGCCAGCCCATCGCCGGGTTCTCCTCGCCGTCGCCATCGTCGTGCCGCAGATAGGGCAGCACCTTGTCGCCGCCGATGTCGACCGTGCGGAACACCACCGGCTTGTCCCCCGCCGCGTCGAGCACGTCGCGATACAGGCGGGTCTGGCGCTCGCGCGCAGGCAGCGTGGCCGAAACCAGGAACTGGAACTCGGTGCGGAACAGCCCGACCCCGTCGGCCCCGGTCGCGGCGAGCAGCCCCATGTCGTCGCGCAGGCCGGCGTTGATCATCAGCGTGACGCGTTCGCCGTCCTTGGTCACAGGTTCGAGCTCGCGCATCGCGGCATAGCCGGCCTGGCGCTCGCGGCTCTTGGCGAAGCGCGCCTCGAACGCCTCGACCATCGCGGGGATCGGGCGCAGGATGACTGTGCCCTGATCGCCGTCGAGCAGCATCTGGTCGCCCTCGCGGACTTTGCCGCGGATGCCGCGCACGCGCCCCAACACCGGGATACCCATCGCCCGCGCCACGATCACCACGTGCGCGGTGAGCGAGCCCTCCTCGAGGATCACGCCCTTCAGGCGGCGGCGATCGTATTCGAGCAGTTCGGCCGGTCCCAGGTTGCGCGCGATCAGGATCGCGTCGCCGCGCAGGCCTTGGCTGGCCGCGGTGCCGACCTGGCCCGACACGGTCCGCAGCAGGCGGTTCGCCAGGTCCTCCAGATCGTGCATCCGGTCGGCGAGCAACGGATCGTCAATCTGGCGCATCCGCATCCGGGTGCGCTGCTGGACCCGTTCGATCGCGGCCTCGGCGGTCAGCCCGCTGTCGATCGCCTCGTTGATCCGGCGGCTCCAGCCTTCGTCGTAGGCGAACATGCGATAGGTCTCGAGCACCTCGTCGTGCTCGCCGCCGACGCCAAACTCGGCCTGGCTGGCCATCCGGTCGATCTGCTCGCGCATCTTGTCGAAAGCGAGATAGACCCGCTGGCGTTCGGCCTCGGTATCCTCGGCGACGACATGCTCGATCGTGATCCGCGGCTGGTGAAACACCGCGCCGCCCGCGGCGAGCCCCTTGACCAGCGCAAGCCCGGTCAGCCGGTCCTCGCCGGTCGCCGCCATCGCCGCGGACAGCGCCTCGTCCTCGTCGATCAGTTCGGCGTTGGCGATCAGCTCGGACAGAACCATCGCCACGGTCTGCAGCGCCTCGATCTCGACTTCCTCGTAGCGCCGCGGATCGGCGTGCTGGACCGCGAGCACGCCCACCGCACGCTGGCGGCGCACGATCGGCACCCCCGCGAAGCTGTGGAACTTTTCCTCGCCGGTTTCGGGACGGTACGAGAAGTCCGGGTGCGCGGTGGCTTCGGCGAGATTGAGCGTCTCGGTGTTCTGGGCGATCGTCCCGACCAGCCCCTCGCCGATCGCCATCCGGGTGACGTGGACCGCCTTTTGCGACAGTCCGTGGGTGGCGAACAGCTCGAGCATCCCTTCGCGCAGAAGGTAGATCGAACAGACCTCGCTGTTCATCGCCTCGGCGATCACGTCGACCACGCGGTTGAGCTTGCCCTGGGCGTGCGCCCGCGAGGCCATGACCTCGTGCAGGCGCGTCAGGATCGAGCGGGCGGCGGCCGCGGCGGAAAGCATGGGGGTGGCGTAGCGGAAGTGGGGCGCGGTTTCCATACGGGGGATCGCGCGCGTCGCGGTGCCCGCCGCACCGTGCCGCAGTGACGCGGCCAGCCGGTCGTAGCCGCGCCCAGGCCCGAAAGGTGGGAAGCGGCAGCCGGCCGGCCGGCCGGCTGAATCAATGTTGGGTGATGGCGTCCTTGAGGCGCAACTTGCGCTTCTTCAATTCGTGGAGGAGGGCATCGTCGGGCGCGGGGCGGTTCATTTCTTCCTGGATCTTGCGTTCCAGTCCGGCGTGCTTTTCGACCAGCGCGCTCATGTGCGATGCTTCCATAGGTGTTCGCCTCCGTCGTAGCCCCGCGGAGCCGCGTTATGCGACGCCCGGGGCGGGTGGACCCGTCCTGGCGCGGTGGGCGATGTGCGGTCGCACAAATGACGGCGACCGACTCAAAGCCCCCCGCGTCGATTGTCATGCAAGCACATTGGTCGTAGCTTGCAAGGGTTAAAAAGGCGCGGACGCGGCGGGGGATTCCTTCGCGGGACGAACGGCGCCGAGCGTGTCAACGAAGGGCGGTCCGGGTGAGCGAAGAGGAGATGCGCAAGCGGCTGGAAATGCTGCGTATCGAACATGGTGATCTGGACGCGGCGATCGATGCGCTGACCGCCGCCGGCGCGCGCGACCAGCTCCAGATCGCGCGGCTGAAGAAGCGCAAGCTCAGGCTCAAGGACCAGATATCGATGCTCGAGGATTATCTGATCCCCGACATCATCGCATAGGTTCTCCGCCGGTCGCCCTTACGGTTTCGTGCCGCGCTGGGACAGGGGCCACATCGCCGGTGAAACAAGCCGCGCGACGCGTGACGGCGGACCGGCAAGAGGCGTAGACGTGTCGGCAATGGCCCTTCCGGCAGACATCAACCAGCGGATCGTGAACGCGCTCTATGGCGACGCGCTGGTTCTGGCGGACGAACTGCGCACCCGCTTCGGCGGCGACTTCGCGATCGGCGAGGATTGCTCGGCGCGAGTCGCGCTGTCGTGCGAGGGGCTGCGCGCCACTACCCGGACGATGCACTGCCTCGCCTGGCTGCTCAACCACCGCGCGTTCTTCGCGGGCGAGATCAGCGAGTTCCAGCTCCGCCGCCACGGCCGCCTGCCCGCGCGATCGGCGTCAGGCGATCTTGCGCTGCTGCCCGAGGATGCCGCCCGGCTGGTGGAGATGAGCGAGCGCCTGTTCGCGCGGATCGAGCGGCTGGAAGCCGCGTGGCGGCGGGGCGCTGCGGTTGTGGGCGCACCGACCGCGATCGAACGCTTGCGCGAGAGGCTGGCGCGGGTCGGGTAGCGCCCGTCGAGACACCGTACGCAACGGTGCGATCACACCTTGGCCACCGCCTCGCGCCACGCGGCCAACCGTGCATTTTTGACCGCCCCGTCCATCGCCTGCGTGAAACTCACCACCGGCCCGCGCATGCTCTTGGCCGCCTCGTCCAGATCGGCGAACCAGCCGCTGGCCACTGCCGCCAGCATCGCCGCGCCCAGCGCGGTGGTCTCGACCATCTCGGGCCGCTCGACCGCGATGCCGAGGATATTGGCCAGGTCCTGCGCCAGCCAGTCGTTGGCGCTCATCCCGCCGTCGATCCGCAACGCGGCCCAAGGCGCGCCATCGGCGGCGAAGGCGTCCATCAGATCGCGGGTTTGGTTGGCGGTAGCTTCCAGTGCGGCGCGGGCGAGGTGGGCGCGGGTGGTCGCAAAGCTCATCCCGGTCAGCGCCGCGCGCGCATCGGGCCGCCAATGCGGCGCGCCCAGGCCCGACAGCGCCGGAACCAGGACCACACCGCCGGTATCGGGGACGCTGGCGGCGAGCGCTGCGGTCTCCGAGGCGCTGGCGATAATGCCAAGACTGTCGCGCAGCCATTTGACCAGGCTCCCGGCGACGAACACCGAGCCCTCGAGCGCATAGGTCCGCCGGCCGCCGAGCTGGGTCAGAACGGTGCCGAGCAGGCGGTGGCGCGATCGCGGGAGCACGGCTCCCATGTTGGCGAGGACGAACGCGCCCGTGCCGTAGGTCGCCTTGACCTCGCCCGGTTCGTTGCAGCCCTGGCCGACGGTCGCGGCCTGCTGGTCGCCCGCGAGTCCGCGGATGGCGAGGGGGGCGTCGAACAGCCCCGGCAGGGTAGTCCCGAACTCGCCCGCGCAATCCACCACCTGGGGAAGCGCGGCGAGCGGCACGCCGAACAGGTCGCACAGGCCGGGATCGAACTGCGGGCCATCCAACGCCAGCAGCAACGTGCGGCTCGCGTTGGAGGCATCGGAGACGTGCGTTGCGCCGGTCAGCTTCCACACCAGCCAGCTTTCGACAGTCCCGAAAGCGAGCACCCCGGTCCGCGCCGCCGCGGCGACTTCGCCCGAGTTGTCGAGCAGCCAGCGCATCTTGGTTGCGGAGAAATAGGGGTCGAGCAGCAGCCCGGTGGCGTGCTGGACCGCGGGCTCGTGGCCGGCCGTGCGCAGGGAATCGCAGAACTCGGCGGTGCGGCGATCCTGCCAGACGATCGCGCGGGCGAGCGGCTCGCCGCTGGTCCGGTCCCACGCCACCACGGTCTCGCGCTGGTTGGTGATGCCGATGGCCGCGAATTGCGCCGCGCCGCCCGCCGCTGTGATGCACGCGCGCGCGCAGCGCAGCGTCGCCTCCCAGATTTCCTGCGCGTCATGCTCGACCCAGCCGGGCTGGGGATAGTGCTGGGTGATCTCGCACTGCGAGACAGCGCGGATGGAGCCATCGCGGGCGAACGCCATCGCCCGGGTCGAGGTGGTCCCGGCATCGAGGACGAGGATCAGGTCGGTCATTCAGGCTATCGCTCCCCCCCAACACCGTTCGCCCTGAGCTTGTCGAAGGGCCGTTCTTTCTTCGTGCGGTTGCGCGGGGATGCTAGAAGAAAGAGCGGTGCTTCGACAAGCTCAGCACGAACGGGTTTTGGCAAAAGGGTGCCGCCTCAAAACCGTGGCGGCAGCAGCGGTAGCGGATCGCGCGGTTCGTTGTCGCGGCGCAATTCGAAGTGCAGTCGCGCGTCGGTGCCGCTCCCGCCGGTGAAGCCCAGCCGCGCGCCGCTGGCGACGCGTTCGCCCTGGCGCACCACCAGCTTGGCGAGGTGGCCATAGGCGGTGACCCAGCCGCCACCGTGGTCGACGAGCACGAGTTGGCCGTACTTCTGCGGCTCGGGGCCCGCGAAGACCACCATCCCCCCGCCGCCGCGCGCACCGCCGCGCCGCTGAGCGTGGCGAAGGCGACGCCGCGCGGGTCGGCGCCGCTGGCGAAGGTTTCGGCGACCGGGCCGTCGGTCGGCCAGACCAGCCGCGGCGCGCCGATCGGTGCGGGGCTGCGCGCAGGTGGGCGATACGCGTAAGTCGGCACCGGGGCGGGCGTCGGCGCCGGGAGCGGCTGGACCACCGGGCGGCTTTCCGTCCGCCGCACCGGTTCGCTTCCGCCCCGAGGGATCGCCAGACGCTGGCCCACGCGGATCAGGTAGGGCGGGGGGATGCGGTTGGCGCGGGCCAACACGCTCATCATCAAGCCATTGCGCGCGGCGATCGACGACAGCGTGTCGCCCGGCCGCACGACATATCCGCCGCGCGGCTCGCTCATTTGCGCAGGGCGCTCGCTGCCCACGCAGCCCGCCAGTCCAGCAGCGAGCAACAAGGCGGCGGCAAGTCTCACCGCGCGTACCGTTCGCCCAGCGCGAGCAGCGAGCCGGTGTGGGTCAGGTCGAGCTGGAGCGGGGTGACCGCCACGAACCCGTCGGCGATCGCCTCCAGGTCGGTGGCGTGGCCGGGTGTGTGCTCGATGCCGTGGAGGCCGAACCAGTAATAGCGATAGCCGCGCGGATCGGTCCCCTCGACGACGCTGCCGCGCGCGTAATCGTGGAACCCCTGCTTGACGACGCGGATGCCCTGGACCGCATCGGGCTCGATCGCGGGGAAGTTGACATTGACAAGCGTTCGCTCGGCGAACGGCACCCCCAGCAGCGGGCGCAGCACCCGCTCGCCCCAGGCCTCGGCGACCGCGAACGGCACGGTGTCTCCCATCCCCTCGCGGGCATAGACCTGACTCAGCGCGATCGAACGAATGCCCGCCAACGCGCCCTCGAACGCGGCCGATACCGTGCCGGAGTACGTGACGTCGTCGCCGAGATTGGCCCCGCGGTTGACGCCTGAAAGGATCAGGTCGGGCGGGGCGGGCAGCACCTTGCGCAGCGCCATCGTCACCGCATCGGTCGGCGTGCCGCTGACCGACCAGTGGCGCTCGTCGTGCTTGAACAGCCGCACCGGGCGGGTCAGCGTGAGCGAATGCCCCGCGCCCGAATTCTCCTCCGCCGGGGCGACCACCCAGACATCGTCCGAAAGCGTGCGCGCGATCCGTTCGAGGACCTTGAGGCCTTCGGCGTTGATGCCGTCGTCGTTGGTGAGGAGGATGCGCATCAATGGGTCCCTAGCGTCTCCAACCGTCGTCATACTGAACTCGCTTCAGCATCCCTCGTTCACCAACGTTCTTCGGTTTGAGTCGCGAGATGGACGCTGAAACGAGTTCAGGGCGACGGGGAAGGAGAGGGCGGGTCATAGAGCCGGCGTTAGCTTGGTCACCCCACCCATGTACGGATGCAAGACTACGGGCAGATGAACCGAACCATCCTCCTGCTGGTAATTCTCCAGCACGGCAACCAGCGTTCGCCCGACCGCGAGGCCCGAGCCATTGAGGGTGTGGACGAACTCCGTGCCCCCTTTCTTGCCATCTGGGCCGCCCTCGGGCCGATACCGCGTGTTCATCCGCCGTGCCTGAAAGTCGCCGCAGTTGGAGATGCTCGAAATCTCGCGATAGGCATCCTGCCCGGGCAGCCAGACCTCCAGATCGTATGTCTTGCGCGCGGAAAAGCCCATGTCGCCCGCGCACAGCAGCATCCGCCGATAGGGCAGTTCCAGTGCCTCGAGGATTGCTTCGGCAGCGAGCGTCATCCGCTCGTGCTGGGCAGCAGAATCCTCGGGGCGGCAGATCGTGACCAGTTCGACCTTTTCGAACTGGTGCTGGCGGATGTAGCCGCGTGTGTCCTTGCCCGCAGACCCGGCCTCGGAACGAAAGCACGGAGTAAGCGCGGTCAGTTTGATCGGGAGCACGCCGTCGGCGAGGATTTGTTCGCGCACGCTGTTGGTCAGGCTGACTTCGCTGGTCGGGATCAGCCAGTGGTCGTCGCCGGTGCGGAACGAATCCTCTGCGAACTTGGGGAGTTGCCCGGTACCGAACATCGCGTCGCTCCGCACCAGCAGCGGCGGCGCGCATTCGGTGAAGCCCGCGGCGGTCTGGCGATCGAGCATGAACTGCCCCAACGCGCGCTGCAGCCGCGCCATCTGCCCGCGCAGGAAGGTGAACCGCGCGCCGGAGATCTGCGCGCCGGTCTCGAAATCGAGCCCGAGCGCGGCGCCGAGATCGGCGTGGTTGGCCGGGGCGTAGTTGAACTGGCGCCTGGCGCCCCAGGCCTTCTGCTCGACATTGCCCGCTTCGTCGTCGCCCTCGGGCACGTCGTCGGCAGGGCGGTTGGGCAGCGCGGCCAATGCATCGTGCAGCGCGGCCGTCTGCTCACGCTCTTCCTGTTCAAGCGCGGGCAGCGACACCTTAAGGATGCCGACTTCCTCCTTGAGCGCGTCGGCTTCCTCCTTGCGGCCCTGGCCCATCGCCGCGCCGATGGCCTTGGAGGCTTCGTTGCGGCGGGCGAGGCCTTCCTGCAATCGCGTCGCCACCGCGCGCTTGGCGGTATCGAGCGCCAGCACCGCCGCCGCCTGCGCTCCCAAACCCCGCCGCGCCAGCGCGGCATCGAAAGCCTTGGGGTCGTCTCGGATCAGGCGGATGTCGTGCATGGCGCGGGCCTATGCCCCCGAGGCCGCGCTCGCGCAAGCGAGCCGCCCGCACGGCGTGCTTGACTCACCGCCAGCCATCGTCTGTCTGGCGCGCAGGTTCGATCTTGGCTGGGGGCGTTCGTGACCAACATCGTCGGCCGGTTCTTCAGGCGCTTTATCCAGCGGTTTCCCGATCCCGCTTACGAGCTCGCCTATCTGACCGAGCAGCGCAGCCGCCAGGCCAAGTTCACCCGCGCGATGTGCCTGATCGTCGGCGTGGCGATCGTCGTCTTCGTGCTGTCGAGCTTCGTGTTCCTGGGCCGCGACGCGTTCGAAAAGGTCGGCTACGCGCAGCTGTATTTCATTCCGCTGCTGTTTGGCTATGCATGGGCGGTCGGGCGCCCGGGCTACGTCACCCGCGGCTGGAACGACGTGATCTTCTTCATCCTGATCCAGCCGGGCATGTTCGTCACCAACATGCAGATGGTCGAGAGCGGGCAGAACGGCTGGCCGCTCAGCGGACAGTTCTGCTATTCGCTGCTGCTGGCGATGGCTGCGGGCTGCCTGGCGTTCTCTGCCGCGGTCGCCTCGTACCTCGTCTTGGTGGTCGCTTCGTTCTTCTACATCTGGGGATTGCTGAGCTACGAAGGCGTGGTCACCAGCGAGATCGGCTACACGCTCAATTCCTACGGCACCTTCGTAGCCCTGCTGTTCTACGTGAACTGGGCGATCGACGATAAGGCGCGGCGTCTGTTCAAGCTGACCCGCGATCTCGACGCCGAAAAGGCCAAGTCCGACGCGCTGCTCGAAAGCGCGCTGCCCGCACCAATCGCCGAACGCCTGCGCCGCAACGAGGAAGTCTCCGATGCGCACGAACACGTGGCGATCGTCTTCGCCGATATCGTCGGCTTCACCCGCATCTCGAAGGCCTTGGGCAGCAAGGGCACGGTCGACATGCTCAACGCCTTCTTCGCCCGCGCCGACCATGGCTGCGCGCTGTTCGGGATGGAGAAGGTCAAGACCATCGGCGATTGCTACATGGCGGTCTCGGGGGCGCTGACCAAGCCGCCGCGACCCGAAAAGGCGGCGGTCGATTTCTCGGTGTTCCTGGTCCGCGAGGCGCACCGCGTCGGCGAGCAGCTTGGGATCGACCTCAAGGTCCGCATCGGGATCAACACCGGCGAGATGATCGGCGGGGTGATCGGCAACATGCGGCTGAGCTACGATTACTGGGGCGACACGATCAACGTCGCCGCCCGCCTCCAGGGCCTCGCCGCTCCCGACGGGATCACGGTCAGCAAGGACATCTGGGAGCTGACCAAGGACAGCTATCCCTACGATCCCCCGCGCGTCGCGCATCTCAAGAATCTTGGCGATTCGGACGTCTACGACATTCATCTCGACCACGCGGCGATCGCCTGACCGCCAGTCCGGGCCGGGCCTATCCGCAGCGGAGAGTTTGCGAAGGCGTTCGCCGCTGGTGGGCGCGACAGGGATTGAACCTGTGACCCCACCCGTGTGAAGGGTGTGCTCTACCGCTGAGCTACGCGCCCGCCGTCCGGGCCTGGCCCGGTTCGCGAAGGCGGGCGCTTAAAGCACCGCCTGCGAATTGACAAGCGGCTCGCATCCCCCGAAGGCGCGGCCCCATGACCGACCAGAACTCGCCCGAATCCACCACACCCGCCGCCGCGGATGTCCCGCCCGACCGGCTGGCGATCGACCCGGCGAGCCCGCACTTCGACCAAGAGAAGCTGGAGCGCGGAATCGGCATCCGCTTCAAGGGCACCGAGCGCACGAATATCGAGGAATACTCGATCTCCGAAAGCTGGGTCCGCGTCCAGGCGGGGCGCACGCTCGACCGCAAGGGGCGGCCTTTGACGCTGAAGCTGAGCGGTCCGGTCGAGGCTTGGTACAAGGATCTCGGCGAGGACGCGCCGGTGGCGAAGCGAGACTAGCTCACCCGCGCGATGATCTCGCCAATGGGATCTGCGGAACGCTTGCCGGGGCGCGAGGTCGCCGCCGCCTTGCGCGGTTTGTCGTCCAGCGCGATGCCCCTAAGGAAATCGCTGCCGATACGCGATTTGCGGGCCGGGCGGGCGTCCGCCGAGGCCAGCACCATGCGGGGGACTTCCATCAGGTCCTGTGGCTTGTCGGGATAGATGAACCCGTTGAGCGGCCAATGCGTGGTGCCGAGCGCCTGAATCGGCGCGAACCACACGCGCACCTCGCTCCAGTCGTTGGCGTCCGAGACGTCCACCGCGCGGACATCGTCCTCGATTTGGCCGCGGCGGCCGCCGATCAGGCTCCAGTTGGCGTGGCGCAGCAGCACGGTGCGCGAATCGATGACCCGGCTGACCGCGGCGACATGGCCCAGGCGCATGGCGCCATAAGGGCGAAAGCTCATCACCGCGCCGACTTTGGGGCGGCTGCCTCGCGCGTATTTGCCCGCCGCCTGATCCCACCAGGTGTGCGCGTCGCCGAATATCCTGATGCCCGAAACCTGGCGCGCGTAGGGGACGCACTGGAGGTAAGGCAGATCGCTGGCGGCATCGCCCTGGATCGAAAAATCGTCCGATGACGAGGCCAGCGCGACGGGCGCGCATCCCAACGCGAGCATCGCGGCGGCAAGTCCGGTCCAACCCCTCATGCCCGGCAAGATCGCCAGAGAGGGTTAATATCGCCCTAATCCGCGGCGCCGCCAAAGCGCCGGGGTCGGTGACAGGCCTTGCCATGCCCGCCGCCAGCGGCCACGGCCCCGCACCATGCGCCCGCAAGTCATCATCATCGGCCGGCCCAACGTCGGCAAGTCCACGATCTGGAACCGGCTGGTCGGCAAAAAGCTAGCGCTGGTCGACGATCAGCCAGGAGTGACCCGCGACCGTCGCTATGGCGAGGCGCACCTGCTCGGCATCGACTTCACCATCGTCGATACCGCGGGCTGGGAGGACGAAGCCGCCGAGACGCTGCCCGGGCGAATGCGCGCGCAGACCGAGGTCTCGTTGGTGGGCGCCGACGTCGCGCTGTTCGTGATCGATTCGCGCGCCGGGCTCACCCCGCTCGACGAGGAGATCGCCCGCTATTTGCGCCAGTCCTCGGTGCCGGTGGTGCTGGTCGCCAACAAGGCCGAGGGCCGCTCGGGCGATCACGGGCTATACGAGGCCTTTTCGCTGGGTTTCGGCGATCCGGTGCCATTCTCGGCCGAGCATGGCGAAGGGCTGGGCGACCTGTTCGAGGCGCTGCTGCCGCTGATCGGCAATGCCGAGAAGGAGGAGGCCGAGGAGGACAACGACGGCGAATACGATCCGCAGTCGGTGCTCAAGCTGGCGATCGTCGGGCGACCCAATGCGGGTAAATCGACGCTGATCAACCGAATTCTGGGCGAAAACCGTCTGCTCGTCGGGCCCGAGGCGGGTATCACCCGCGATTCGATCGCGGTCGACTGGACCTGGAACGATCCCAAGAGTGGTGAGGCGCGGCCCATCCGCCTGATCGATACCGCGGGGATGCGCAAGAAGGCGCAAGTCACCGACAAGCTGGAGAAGATGGCGGTCGCCGACGCGCGCCACGCGGTCGATTTCGCCGAAGTGGTGGTGCTGCTGCTCGATGCCACCCGCGGGCTGGAGCACCAGGACCTTAAGATCGCCAGCCTGGTGCTCGAAGAGGGCCGCGCGCTGATCGTCGCGATCAACAAGTGGGACATCGCCGAGGACCCCAGCGGGCTGTTCAACGGGATCCGCTTCGCGCTCGACGAGGGTTTGGCGCAGGTCAAGGGGCTGCCCGTGCTCAGCGTTTCGGCGGTGACCGGCAAGGGTCTCGACGATCTGATCCGCGCCGCCTTCACACTGCGCGATGCGTGGTCGAAGCGGGTCACGACCGGCCAGCTCAATCGCTGGTTCGATCGCGCGCTGGAGGCCAATCCCCCGCCAGCGCCGGGGGGGCGCCGGATCAAGCTGCGCTACATCACCCAGGCCAAGACCCGTCCGCCGGGGTTCATCCTGTTCGGCACCCGGCTCGACCAACTGCCGATGAGCTACCAGCGCTACTTGGTGAACGGCATCCGCCGCGAGCTGGGGTTCGAGGCGGTTCCGGTGCGGCTGACGCTGCGCAGCGCGAAGAACCCGTTCGACGACAAATAGCGCGGCGCCTTAACCTGCTTCGGCGGGCTTGCTTTGCAACTGCACGTAGTTGGCCAGCCCCATCCGTTCGATCATGTCGAACTGGGTCTCGAGGAAATCGACGTGTTCCTCCTCGCTTTCGAGGATGCGTTCGAAGATCTCGCGGCTCACGTAGTCGCGGACGCTTTCGGCATGGGCGATCGCGTCCTTGAGCAACGGAATCGCCTCCATTTCCAATGCGAGGTCGGCGCGGAGGATTTCCTCGACCGTCTCGCCGACTTTGAGCTTGTGCAGCGCCTGGAAGTTGGGGAGTCCGTCGAGGAACAGGATGCGCTCGGCCAACGTGTCGGCGTGCTTCATCTCGTCGATCGATTCGTGACGCTCGTATTCGGCGAGTTTGGTCACGCCCCAGTGGTGGAGCACGCGATAGTGCAGCCAATACTGGTTGATCGCGGTCAGCTCGTTGGTCAGCGCGCGATTGAGGTACTCGATGACTTTGGTGTCGCCTTGCATCGCTCGCTCCTGGTCGCCGCGCCGGGTGGAGGGGGTTATGGCCCGGCGCGGCTAGCGGAGCAAGGAATCAGGCGGGCAAAAGCGCCATGCTGCGTTCCTCGGCGACGATATCATCGGCCTCGTCGAGGCACTGGCGGCATTGCGGGGTGCGGCCGAGGCGGGCGTAGAGGTCCTCCGCGCCATCGCGGCAGCAACGCGCGGCGGCGCGCAGGTCCTTTTCGCGGATGGCATTGCAGATGCAGACGTACATGCGCTCGGGCCCTCTCGATGGAGAGGTTACTACTGCGAATCACTTTCAATAGCAAGTGGCTTCCGCATCGGCGCGATCCGGCCATAGGTGAGCGAGCGCCACAGCCATTCGAGCGGGCCCAAGCGAAACCGCGCTAGCCACGGCCGGCTCCATGCCAGCATCAGCCCCCAGCCGAGCAGGACGAACGCGAGCAGCTCGAACCGGCCGATGCGCGCGAACAGGCCCAGCCCCCAGCCGTGGAAGATGAAGGTCATCGCCAGCGAGGTCGCGATGTAGTTGGAGAACGCCATCCGCCCGCAGGCCACGAGGCGGCCTCCCAGTGCGCTGCCGGCCCAGCGCCGAGCGAGCACGACCGCGAATGCGGCATAGCCCAGCGTGCTCGCCAGGCGGCCCGCGGCGGCGGGGCCGAGCCAGACGAACAGGGTCAGCGGCAGGGCGAAGTCCTCGCGCCACAACCACCACGCCAGTGGCAGCGTCAGCACCAGCCCGCCGCCGATGCCACGCCACGCCCAGCGCTTCAGCCGCGCCGCCTTCCAGATCCCGGCGAATAACCCCGTCTTGAACAGCGCCATCCCGATCAGCATCAGCGGGATGGTCTCGAACCAGGTCATCGCCACCGTGGTCAGCGGATCGGTCCAGTTGTCGCGCAGCATGTGCGCGACGTGATCTGACCACGGCGCCAGCGTTGCGGGAATTTCGGCCCGGGCGTCGTTACCATAGTCGGCGATGATGCTCGCCGCGGTCCCGCCGCCGACATCGTCCCAACCCAGCCACGGCGCCGCGCCGCCCGCGGTCAGCGCGCCGAGGGTGACGGCGCCAATCGCGTAGATCGTCAGCGCGGCGATCGCGAGGCGCTGCGGGGTCAGGTGACGCAACGCGAGCGCGAAGAACCCGCACACCGCATAGAGGAACAGGATGTCCCCCCACCACAGCAGGAAGAAGTGGGCGAGGCCGAACAGCGCCAGCCACCCCAGCCGCCGCTGCTGGAGGGCCGCGCCGTCGCGCCCCGATGCCTCGGCGCGCTCGACGAACAGCAGCATGCTCGCCCCGAACAGCAGCGAGAACAGGCCGCGAAACTTGCCGTCCGCTAGCACGAACACCGCCAGCCAGGTCCAGTCGTCGGCAATGCTGACCGGCGCGGTCGGCGCGCGAGGGCTGACATAGACGATCTCGGGCCAGGCGAACCCGACGATGTTGAGCAGCAGGATCCCCAGGATCGCGACGCCCCGCACGAAATCGAGCGCGATCAGGCGGGAGGGGGACTGTTCTGCACTTTGCACAAAATCCCCCGTCGCCCCGACGAAGGCCGGGACCCAGCCAACCCTGCGTCACCGCACGATCATCGCGATTGCAGAGCTTGTCTAGGCCCCGCCCTTCGCCGGGACGACGGGGAGGGGCAAGGATCGATTGGAAAGGTTCAGCCCACCGGCATGCACCCCGCCACGCCGACCTGTCCACACGCCGTCTGCGCCTCCGCCCGGCTGGCGAATGGCCCGGCCTGGAGCTTGGTCAGCCTGCCCGCCGGAACGAAGAACGCCTGCCGCCCGCCGAGCGCGGCGTTGCCCTTGAGCTTGCCCCACAGCGCCTGGGCGTTCCCCGAAACGCCGAACGCGCCGAGCTGGATGCGCCACGTGCCGCTGCCTCGCGCGGCAGCCGGTTGAACGGCAGGCGCGACGACCGCGACCTTCGCGGGAGCAGGAGCGGCTTTGACGTTAGGAACGGCCACGATCGAGGCCCGCGCAACCCCCCGGACCGGGCGCGAAACCACGACCGGATTGGCGTAGTCGGCCCCGGCCGTCACCGGTTCCGGCCACGGCGGCGGCGCAAGTGGCGCGGTCTTCTCTCCGAGCCCCAGCGAAGCCATCTGCGCGGCGCGCTGGGCGCTGGCCTCGCGCTCCAGTTCCGCCGCAAGCGCGACGCCTTGTTGACGCTGTTCGAGCGACAGCGTCTGGTCCATCGTCGTCAACGTCGCCTTGGCGGGTTCCAGTCCGGCGGCGACGGCGCGAGTCATCAGCGCATAGGCGAGGACCGGGTCCCTGGGGACGAGGTCGCCGTTGTAGCGCGCCACCCCCAGCACGTATTGGGCGCGGGGCTCGCCGCGCTCGGCCGAAGCCGCCAGCCACGGCATCGCCGCCTCGCGCCGCCCGGACTGGAACAGCAGCAGGCCATAGGTGTCCGCCGCCTGGAGATGGCCCTGCTGCGCCGCCTTGAAATAGAGGTCTTCGGCGCGCTTGAGATCGGGGGGGACGCCCTTGCCCAGCTTGTAGGCCTGGGCCAGGTTGAACTGCGCATCGGCATCGCCCGCGGCGGCGGGCTTGCGCCATTCGGCGGCGGCGCGCGCATAGTCGCCGCGAGACCATGCCTCGACGCCGTCCTTGACACCGGCCTCGGCAGGCGAAGCCGCTAGGGCCGCAAGTGCCGCTCCCGCTGCCGCCAACCGCCACCGCGCCATGGTCGTCTCGCCGTTCACGACGCTTCCATAGCGGCGGCATGGTAAACGGGCGCTTAGCGAAGCCCACTCAAGATCACCGAGCGGTGGAAGCGCATGCCGTGGAAGCCCGTTAACCCAAAATTAGGGGTGATGACGGATACCGGCCTCCAAAGGACCGCTTGGCATTTAGGGGGCAATACGTTGCGCGTTCTGGCATTGGCATCACAGAAGGGGGGATCGGGCAAGACGACCTTGTCCGGGCACCTCGCCGTAGAGGCCCAGCGCGCAGGCGCCGGTCCCGTCGTCCTCATCGACATCGATCCGCAGGGAAGCCTGGCCGATTGGTGGAACGAGCGCGAGGCGGAGTTTCCCGCCTTCGCCCAGACCACCGTGGCACGCCTGGCCGGAGACCTCGCGGTTCTGCGCCAGCAGGGCTTCCGTCTGGCGGTGATCGACACCCCTCCAGCGATCACCATGGCGATCCAGAGCGTGATCGCGGTGGCCGAACTGATCGTCGTCCCGACCCGCCCCAGCCCGCACGATTTGCGCGCCGTCGGCGCCACGGTCGATTTGTGCGAGCGCGCCGGCAAGCCTCTGATCTTCGTGGTCAACGCCGCCACCCCCAAGGCCAAGATCACCAGCGAGGCCGCGGTCGCGCTGAGCCAGCACGGCACCGTCGCTCCCGTCACACTGCATCACCGCACCGATTTCGCAGCCTCGATGATCGATGGCCGCACCGTGATGGAGGTCGATCCCAAGGGCCGATCGGCGCAGGAAGTCGAGGCACTGTGGGGCTATATCTCCGATCGCCTGGAAAAGAACTTCCGCCGCACCGTGTTCGCGGCGCCGGCATCGGTGACGATGCTGCCCGGGGTGAGCCGGCCGCAGGGCGGCTTCGGCCGCCGCGTCGCCGGTTCCTGACGGGTTCGGGTCGATGCGCGAGCCCAAATCCTTTGCGTCGCTGTCGCCGACGCTGCTGGCTCGCAAGGGCGGCGCCAAGCCGGCGATGCGGCCCCAGTGGCAGCCGCTGGTCGATTATTCGACCGAGGTTCCGCTGCCGCCGCACCCCGACCATCTCGAAGATCTCGGCTGGGACGACATGGGCGAGGAAGCGGTCGATTCGACCGTCGTTCCGTTCGGTGCGCCCGACGAACAGTTGCAGCAATCACCGCTTACCGCCGGAATGCCCGAGGTGCTGCGCCAGCAGGACGCTTTGGCTGGTCATGTCGGAGACGAGGGCAGGTCCGAGCCTTCGTCACTGATCCCGCTCGCCGCGCACCGCTATGCGCGCGATGCCGCAGGCAAGGCCGAATCCGCCAGCGCCGCAGCCGAGCGCCGCTCGGCGCTTGCCGACGGCCGCCGCGCCGCGTTCACCTTGCGGGTCGACGAGGTTCGCCATCTCAAGCTGCGGCTGGCCTGCACCATGCAGGGCCGCAGCGCCCAGCAGCTCGTGACCCAGGCGCTCGACCGCCTGCTCGAGGAACTGCCCGAACTCGACGACCTGGCCAAGCGCGTCCGGCGCCGCTGACATTTTTTCGACACACGGAACTCCGGGGGAAACTACAATGACCGGGACTCGCACCACGATCCTCAAGCTCGCATCGACCGCTGCCATCGCCGTCGGATTGCTCAGCGGATGCGCCTCGGATGGCGGGGCCCGGCCTTCGAGCTATGCCGCCAAGCCGCTATCGGGCGAGGGCAGCAAGGCTGTCGTCAAGGCCGAAAAGGCCGTGCTGGCGTCGCCGCGCGACGCCGCCGCGCGCGCCTCGCTGGCGGCCGCCTACCTCGCCGCCGGACGCTTCGCCTCGGCTGCGCAATCGTACGACGATGCCTTGAACCTGGGCGACGAGAGCGCCGCAACCGTGCTCGGGCTGGCCTTGGCGGAAACCGCCAACGGCAACAACGCCGCCGCGGTGGAACTGCTCCACGACTGGCGCAACACCATCCCCGCTGGCGACCTCGGGCTTGCCTACGCGCTGGCCGGCGAACCGGCGCGGGGCGTGCAAGTGCTGTCCGACGCGCTGCGCAACGGCGAAAACGACGCCAAGATCCGCCAGAACCTGGCCTTTGCCTTCGCCCTTGACGGCCGCTGGCGCGAGGCGCGGCTGATGGTCGCGCAGGACCTGCCCGCGGACAAGGTCTCCGACCGGATCGGCGAATGGGCCGAGATGGGCCGCCCCGAAGACGCCGTGAAGCGCGTGGCGCACCTGCTCGGCGTGACCCCGAGCAGCGATGCGGGTCAGCCGCAGGCGCTGGCGCTGGCCAACTTCCCGGGTTCGAGCGAACTGGCCGCCGAGGCGCAAGCCCAGGTGGTGGCCGCGGCCGAGCCCGCCGCTCAGGTGGCGCCGCAACCGGCCCCGCCTGCGATGGCCCAGGCCGAGCTTCCTGCGGTTGCGGCTCCTGCCGCGGCTCCGGTCGCTCAGCCGGTCACGCTTGCCGCACTCGATCGCGCGCCCTCGCTCGTCGCCAGCGATGCCCCCGCGTTCGCCACGATTTCCGCCCCGGCGCGGTCGGCGGCCTCTTCCCCCTTCGCGGGCAAGGCCATGCGCACCAAATTCGTCAGCGATCCGCGCAAGGTTGCGCAGCCCGGCAGGGGCAAGGGCCTGGCCGGGATGACCGCGATCGCCAACGCCGTCTCGGGCGGATCGCACTGGGTCCAGCTTGGGTCGTACACCAATCCGGCGATCGCCAAGGAGGGCTGGGGCAAGTTCACCCGCCGTACTCCTGCGCTCAAGGGCTATAAGTCGGTTACGACCACCGCCATGGTCAACGACGTGCCCGTGTGGCGCGTCGCCGCCACCGGCTTCGGTAGCTATGCCGATGCAGCGGCGATGTGCGCCAGGGTCAAGTCGCGGGGCGGCGCCTGCCTGGTCAAGCGCGCCGAAATCCAGGGCGCGGGCGCGGTGATGCGCGGGCTGCGGCGCTGACCTAGCCGACCGCCGCGCCGCCCTTGAACAGGGCGACGACGCGGCCTTCCACAGGGCGCTTGTCGAACGGGGTGTTGCCCGCCGCGGCGGCCATCTTGTCCGAATCCACGATCCACGGCTTGGCCGGATCGACGATCGCGAGATCGGCTTCGGCGCCGCCGCGCAGTTCGCCCGCGTCGACCCCCAGCAAACGCGCCGGATTGGCCGCAAGCAGCGCGAAGGCGCGGGCGAGGTCGATCACCCCGTCGCGGACCAGCGTCAGGGTCAGCGACAGCAGCGTCTCGGCCCCCGCCATCCCCGGCGCGGCATCGGCGAAGGGCAGGCGCTTGTCCTCGGGTCCGCGCGGATCGTGGCCGCTGGCGATGACGTCGATCGTCCCGTCGGCGATGGCCGCGATCACCGCGCGACGCTCCCAGTCGCATCTCAGTGGCGGCGACAAACGCGCGAAAGTGCGAAAATCGGCAAGTTCCAGGTCGCTGAGCATGAAGTGCGCCGGAGTCACTCCCGCAGTGACCGCCACGCCGCGCAGTTTGGCCGCCCGAACCAGCGCGAGACCGGCCGCGGTCGTCACCTGGCGGATATGCAGCTTGGCGCCGGCCAACTCGGCCAGCGCGATGTCACGCGCCACCGCCAGCGCTTCGGCTTCGGCGGGGGCGGAGGGCAGGCCCAGCCGCGTCGCCATCTCGCCCGCGGTCGCCACCGCCTCGCCGGTCAGTCCGGCATCTTCCGCATGGGTCACTACCACCAGATCGAGCATCGCCGCATAACGCAGCAGCCGCAGCATCACCCCGCTGTCCGCCACCCACTTGCGCCCGGTGGCGACAGCCCTTGCCCCCGCCTCGCGCATCAGCGCCAGCTCGGCGAGTTCGCGACCCTCGAGGCCCCTGGTGGCGGCGGCGAGCGGATGCACCCACAAGTCGGGCTTGCCCGATTGCGCCGCGAACCGCACCCGCGCCGGATGGTCGAGGGGCGGGGTCTCGTCGGGCATCAGCGCGGCGCGGACGATACCGCCGAAGTGGAACGCCGGGCGGTCGATCGCGAACACCCCCAGGTCGATCAACGCGGGCGCGACCAGCGCGCCCTTGGCATCGACGACGGTATCGCCATCGCGCGCGACGACCGAACCGTCGAGCGCGACGACGACGCCGTTCTCGCAGCGGATCGCGCCCGGACGAGGCTCGCCCGTCGGCAACACCAGCCGACCGTTGACGATCGTGAGCGGCGCGGCGATGCTCATGCCCAGCCCTCTACGCCGCGGCGTCTGCGGGTCAGCACGTCGAGACAGGCCATGCGGATCGCCACGCCGTTTTCGACCTGGCGGGTGATCAGCGAGCGTCCGCCCCCCTCCTTGCCAGTCAGATCCGCGACGTTGGAATCGATCTCCACCCCGCGGTTCATAGGCCCCGGGTGCATCACCAACGCCCCCGGCGCGGCGCGGCCTAGGCGATCGAGCGTCAGCCCGTAGAGATGGCGGTATTCGCGCGGGCTAGGGATGAACTGGCCGCTCATCCGCTCTTGCTGGAGCCGCAGCATCATCACCACTTCGGCGCCCTTCAAGGCGGCATCAAAGTCGTGGAACGGCGCGACTCCCATCGCATCGACCCCGTCGGGCATCAGCGCGGGCGGCGCGCAGACGCGCACATCGGCGCCAAGCGCGGTCAGGCACAGGATATTCGATCGCGCCACCCGGCTGTGGAGAATATCGCCGCAGATCGTGACCTGCAGCCCGTTGAGATCGCTTCCCGCGGGCCGGTTCAGCGCATGACGGATGGTCAGCGCATCAAGCAAGCCTTGCGTCGGGTGTTCGTGCTGGCCGTCGCCCGCGTTGAGCACCGGGCAATCGACCTTGTCCGCGATCAGCCGCACCGCGCCGCTGCTGGCGTGGCGGATAACGATCGCGTCGGCACGCATCGCCCCCAGGGTCAGCGCGGTGTCGATCAGCGTCTCGCCCTTCTTCACGCTCGATTGCGCGGCGTGCATGTTGACCACGTCGGCGCCCAGCCGCTTGCCCGCGATCTCGAAACTCAGCAGCGTCCGGGTGGAATTCTCGAAGAACGCATTGATGATCGTCAGCCCGGCCAGCCGGTCGGCGTGCTTGGAGGCCTGCTTGTTGAGCGCGACCCACTCTTCCGCCTCGTCGAGCAGGTAGAGAATCTCATGCCGGGCCAGGCTGCCGATGCCCAGCAGGTCACGGTGCGGGAACGCGGCGCGCCCGCTTGGGTAGCGTCCGACGACGGGTGTTTCCGGCGATGGCATTAAAGCGATGCCCCTAGTCGAGCCGCATGGGTCGCTCAAGCGGATTCGGGTGGCGCGCCAGCCTCGCTCCACCTACATCGCCCCAGAAGTGTTAGGATTTGGCAGAAGATGATTTTCGCACGCAAGGTCTGGGCGATCCTGGTCGGGATCAAGGATGCGTTCGCGCTCCTGTTCCTGCTGCTGTTCTTCTGGGCGCTCTATGCGGTGCTCACGCTCCGTCCCAATCCCGGCCTGGTGCGCGACGGCGCGCTGTTGCTCAAGCTCGACGGGTCGATCGTCGAGGAACCGGCCAAGGTCGATCCGTTCAAGATGTTGCTCGGCCAGGGCACGCCGGCCAAACAATTCCGCGAACGCGACGTGGTCCGCGCGATCGAGGCCGCGGCCAAGGACGAGCGGATCAAGGCGGTCGTGCTCGATCTCGACGAGTTCACCGGTGCGGGCCAGGTTCATCTCGAACGGATCGGCGCTGCGCTCGACACGGTACGCGCCGCGAAAAAGCCCGTGCTGGCGCATGCGATCGCCTACACGGACGGTTCGATGCTGCTCGCCGCGCACGCCAGCGAGGTCTGGGCCGATCCGCTGGGCGGCGCGGTGGTAGCAGGGCCGGGCGGCAACCGGCTGTACTACAAGAACCTGCTCGACCGGCTGAAGATCAACGTCCACGTATTCAAGGTCGGCACCTACAAGAGCGCGGTCGAACCTTATATCCGCGCCGACCAGTCGCCCGAGGCAGCCGAAGCGCTTGGCGCGGTCTATGCCCGGCTGTGGGACGACTACCGCGCCAACATCGCGCGCGCGCGGCCCAAGGCCAACCTCGACCTGCCGACCAAGGACCCTGCCGCCTGGCTCCAGGCCGCGGGCGGAGACACCGGCGCGGCCGCGGTCCAGGCCGGGTTGGTCGATCATCTGGGCGACCGCACCGCGTTCGGCCAGCGCGTCGCCAAACTGGTCGGCCCAGAGATCGGCGGACGGGTCGGCGAGTTTCGCAAGACCGATCTCGATCCCTGGCTCGCCGATCTCGACGAGAACACCGCGGGCAAGCCGATCGGGGTGATCACCATCGCCGGCGAGATCGTCGATGGAGACGCCGGGCCGGGCCAGGCGGGCGGAGACCGGATCGCCAAGGCGCTCGACGAGGCGCTCGACGACGATCTGGCCGCGCTGGTGGTGCGGGTCGATTCGCCCGGCGGTTCGGTGCTCGCCTCCGAACGCATCCGCACTGCGATCCTGCGCCAAAAGGCCAAGGGCATCCCGGTGGTCGTCTCGATGGGCAACCTGGCCGCTTCGGGCGGGTATTGGGTCTCCACGCCGGGCACGCACATCTTCGCCGAACCCAGCACGATCACGGGGTCGATCGGCATCTTCGGGATCATCCCGACCTTCGAGAACGCACTGGCGAACTGGGGGGTGACCAGCGACGGGGTCAAGACCAGTCCGCTCTCGGGTCAGCCGGATGTCTTCGGCGGCCTCAACCCGCAAGTCGAAGGACTGGTCCAGGCGACGATCGAGAACGGCTATCGGCGGTTCATCGGCCTGGTCGGCCAATCGCGCGGCAAGACCCCCGAACAGGTCGATGCGATCGGTCAAGGGCGCATTTGGGACGGCGGCACGGCGCGCCAGCTCGGCCTGGTCGATCAACTCGGCGGGATGGAAGACGCGCTCGCCTACGCCGCCAAGGCTGCCAAGCTCGGCGATGGCGAGTGGCATCCGAAATACCTGGGAGAGGAAGACGATACCTTCCGCACGCTATTGGTCCGGCTGCTCGAACGCGACGACGACGATTCTCGCGCCAGCTCGGGCGGAATCGGCGGGATCGTCGCCGCGCAGCAGGCGGCGCTGGCCGAGCGGCTGGTACACGATGTGGCGTTGTTAAGCGGGCAGGGCGGAATTCAGGCCTACTGCCTCGAGTGTCCCGCCGGTGCTCCTCCGAGGGCAGACCGCAACCGGGTTAACGCATTGCAGGCGTTGGTCGAACTGGCGGGGTTCGGGGCAAAGTCGCGGCGTTGAATCGACACTCGCATCGCCCGCGTGTAAGACCCTGCCGATGAGCGCCAACCCCGCTACCCCGCTTCTAGACACGATCGACACCCCCACCGATCTGCGCAAGCTCCCGCCCGGCCAGTTGCGTGCACTGGCCGACGAGTTGCGCCAGGAAATGATCTCGGCGGTGGGGACCACCGGTGGTCATCTCGGCTCCGGCCTCGGGGTCGTCGAACTGACCGTGGCGATCCACTATGTGTTCGATACGCCGGGCGACCGCCTGATCTGGGATGTCGGCCACCAGGCCTACCCGCACAAGATTCTCACCGGCCGCCGTAACCGCATCCGCACTTTGCGCCAGGGTGGTGGCCTGTCCGGCTTCACCAAGCGCAGCGAGAGCGAATACGATCCGTTCGGCGCGGCGCATTCCTCGACCTCGATCTCCGCCGCGCTGGGCTTTGCCGTGGCCAACAAGCTGAGCGACCGACCCGGTCGCGCGATCGCGGTTATCGGCGACGGCGCGATGAGCGCTGGCATGGCCTATGAGGCGATGAACAACGCCGAACAGGCGGGCAACCGGCTGGTCGTGATCCTCAACGACAACGACATGTCGATCGCGCCGCCGGTGGGCGGCCTTTCGGGCTATCTTGCCCGGCTGGCCTCTTCGCGCGAATACCTGGGCCTGCGTCACTTCGCCAAGAAGGCGCTCGGCAAGATCTCGCGCCGCGCCCACGATGCTGCCGAAAAGGCCGAGGAATTCGCCCGCGGGATGGCGATGGGGGGCACGCTGTTCGAGGAACTGGGCTTCTATTACATCGGCCCGATCGACGGCCACAACATCGACCAGCTCGTGCCGGTGCTCGAAAACGTGCGCGACGCCGGGGTCGGACCGTGCCTGGTCCACGTCGTCACCCAAAAGGGCAAGGGCTATGCCCCTGCGGAAAACAGCGCCGACAAGTATCATGGCGTCCAGAAGTTCGACGTGATCACCGGCCAGCAGGTCAAGGGTGCGGCGGGCCCGCCGGCCTACCAGAACGTCTTCGGCGCGCAGTTGACCAAGGAAGCCGAGACCGATCCGTTGATCTGCGCGATCACAGCGGCGATGCCTTCGGGCACCGGGCTCGACAAGTTCGCCGCCGCGCATCCCGAGAGATTCTTCGACGTCGGCATCGCCGAACAGCACGGTGTGACCTTCGCGGCAGGGCTGGCGGCACAGGGCATGCGGCCTTTTTGTGCGATCTACTCGACCTTTTTGCAGCGCGCGTATGACCAGGTGGTCCACGACGTGGCGATCCAGAACCTGCCTGTGCGCTTCGCGATCGACCGCGCGGGCCTCGTCGGCGCGGACGGCGCGACTCATGCCGGTTCGTTCGACGTGACCTATCTGGCGACGCTGCCCAACTTCGTGGTGATGGCCGCGGCGGACGAGGCCGAGCTGGTCCACATGACCCACACCGCCGTGCTGCATGACAGCGGTCCGATCGCCTTCCGTTATCCGCGCGGCAACGGCACCGGCGTGGCGCTGCCCGATGTTCCGCAGCGGCTCGAGATCGGCAAGGGGCGGGTGGTGCGCGAGGGGACGAAGATCGCGCTGCTGTCGCTCGGCACGCGGCTGGGCGAGGCGCTCAAGGCCGCCGATCAACTCGAAGCGCGCGGGCTATCCACCACCGTTGCGGACTTGCGCTTCGCCAAGCCGCTCGACACCGAGCTCATCCGCCGCCTGATGACGACACACGAGGTGATCGTTACGGTCGAGGAGGGCAGCATCGGCGGCCTCGGCGCGCACGTCCTCACGCTCGCCAGCGACGAAGGCCTGGTCGATGCCGGTCTGAAGATCCGCACGATGCGCCTGCCCGACCTGTTCCAGGATCACGACGCCCCCGACAAACAGTACGACGCCGCCGGGCTCAACGCCCCGCAGATCGTCGATACTGTGCTCAAGGCGCTGCGCCACAACAGCGCGGGGGTTGAAGAGGCGCGGGCCTAGGCCCGCCGCGATCCTGGGCTAGTGCCGCAAATCGCGGCGCAAGCGGTACTTACCCTCGGCGAAATCCTCGAACATCTCGGCCACCGAGGGGTGCTCGATCGGTCCGAGGTCGCCGTCGTCCAGCAGGTTCTGCTGGCTGACGTAGGCGACGTAGCTCGAATCGCCGTTTTCGGCGAGGAGGTGGTAGAACGGCTGGTCGCGGTGGGGGCGAACCTCGGCGGGGATCGAGTTGTACCATTCCTCGCTGTTGGCGAAGACCGGATCGACGTCGAAGATCACCCCGCGGAAATCGAACATGCGGTGGCGCACGATGTCGCCGATGCCGAAGCTGGCATGCGACACCGGCGGAGAATCGACCATCTTGCCGGCCTGCGGGGAAAAGAACTGCGCGCGGTCCATGCCCCGAATATAGATTGTCGCGGGTGCGAAACAAGGCGCTTGCGCCGGTTGGCCGGGGATGCGGGCGCGAAAGGGTTGGCAAGCGCCGGAGCTTGGGCTAACCGCCCGCTTCCGGCCAGCCCGCCGCCCGGGAAACCGTGCGGTTTATCTCGCGGAGAGGTGGCAGAGTGGTCGAATGCACCGCACTCGAAATGCGGCATACGGGTAACCGTATCGAGGGTTCGAATCCCTCCCTCTCCGCCAGTTCCCCCTTCGCGGCAGGAAGGTGTTGTCGGTCGCAGCTCCTAATTCACGCACTTGCGCGTCCATTTTGGCGCGCGGCCAGGACCGGGCCTTGCAGTTAGCGTTTTACCGTCTCCGGCAAGCGCAGCCACACCAGGCCGCCCGCTGCGAACCCTGCGGCACCGAGAGTCATGGCCCAAGTGAGGCCGAACGTTTCTGCAATGGCGCCCGTTACAAGCGGGGCGGTCATCGAAACGATTCTCCCCCAGTTGAAGATAGACATTGCCGTCGACCGTAGATGGGCGGGAAACAGCTCCGACATCCAGGGAGCCCACGCTACTTGCGCGGATAACATGAAGCCCCACGCAAACCCTGCCCAACGCAACTGCTCCGGAGAGTGCAGGACATACAGGTAGAAAAGAATGGCGACGCCGGCGCCGAAGAATCCGGCCGCGCCGGTCCGGCGGCCATAACGATCGCTGAAGGCGCCCCAGAAGAAGCCGCCGATCAGCGCGCCCCAGAATTGCCAGGCGGCGATCGGGCCGTAAACTTCGGCGGCGAACCCGCGTACATCCTTGAGGTATGTCGTGACCCAGCCCGCGAAGGCCTGATACGAGAAGAAGTTCAGGGCGACCAACGTGAACAGCAGCAACGTGTTGCCTCGAAGCGCGACGGAAAAGAGCTCGGTCATCGGCAGCTTGTGAGGCCGGGCCAGATCGCCCTCAGTTCCCCACGGGATCATCTTGCGATCATCGGGCACCGCAACGAAAACCAGCGGGGCGATCGCGAAGGGCACAAGCGCACCGGCCCACAGCAGCACACGCCAGTCGATCGAGGTGGTCCACGCCAAGGCGTAGCCCAGCGCGACCACCGACAGGTTGTAAGTGCCGTTGCCGAGCGCGGCGAGCTTGCCTCGCAACGTGCTCGGGAACAGGCCCATGTAGGTGCCGATAAGCACCGGGAAGATCGCGCCGAGAAAGAATCCGAGCACGAAGCGTTGAAGCAGCAAGAGACCGAAGCTCGTCACCAGCGCGCCCGCGGCGCCGGTGATCGCGTAGCCCGCGATGACCCAGAACAGTGTTCTGCGGCGCCCGAAATGGTCGGCCAGCTGCGCGAGCACCAGTGCGCCGACCAGCGCGCCGCTGCTTTGCGCGGTGTAGGCCGATCCCGCCTCCGTCAGGGTCAGGCCCAGCGACTCCCGGATCTGCGGACGCAGGAAGTCGACCGTGTTCCACGCCCAGCCATAAAAGAACTCGGCGATCATCAGGAAGCCAAAGGCCCCGCAACGCAGTGACGCGGGAATGTCCTCCGCGCGGATTCGCTCGGCGGGGCCAGCGCCTCCGGCGACCGGTGCGGTCACTGCGGCAGACGCTCGCGGGGCTTGGATCGGTCGACGAAAAACTGGAGGTCGTGGAAGATGTCGAGTCCCATCTGGTGAAGGATGTGGGGGATGTCGATCGACACCCAATTGTCGTGGATTTTGCCCTGCTCGTCGAGCCGATACCAATCGGCGACCCGCATTTCCACTTTGCGCCCGGTGGGCGGCAAACCCAGCCATTCCGATCCGGTGTGCGTGCCGTGGAGGGAGGGCCAACCGCTGGTCACCGCGTAGAGCCCGTCACCCAGCCGGATGTAGTGCCCCGGGGCGTCTTGCGGTCCTCCCTCCTGCCTTGGCCAGCCAGTGCGGTTCGGAAACGCCTGGAGGAAAAGCGCACCATGAAAGTCGCGGAAACCGCGCCGTCCGCGCATGGAACCGATGCCCGCTGGCCCATACCACCCCATGTGCTCGTGCCAGTGAGGACTGTGCGAGCCGGGCGCGCCAGCCTTGATCTGCTCGGGCGTGAGCAGGTTCATTTGCATTTCGCGGATGATTTGGAGGGACCGGGCGCCGCGAACAGGATCGTAATCGAGCGCACTCGCGCCGGTGTCGCAAGGCGGGAAGGGCCACAGCTCGGACGTGCCCGGCGCCTGGCGCAGCGGGTAGTGGCCCGCTTGGCGCATCAGGTCGACGATATCGAGCAAGATGTAGGCCTTGGCGATCTTGCCGTCGCGGACGATCGCATTGAAGCCGAAGTTCAGGTAGGCCAGGCCGAACGTCGGGGGGATACCCAGCCAGGGCGCGTCGAAAGTGCCCAGGACATAGCCCCAAGTGCTTGCCATGTCGCGGCCTTCGTATCCGCCGCCAAGCGCAAAGGCGATGCGCTGCTCGTAATTGGGGAACGCTGTCCGAAGCGGGACGAAAAACCGTTCGTGGACGGCGTCCAGGCCGTCGATCGTGTTGAACGGGTGAAAGACTTCGAAACGGCAATCGGCATGGCAGAATCGCTCGAGCGTCCGGCGCTCGTCGCCAGCCGCCATCGCGGTCAGGAATTCGGCGATCAGACGCTTGTTGTGGGCATGTTGCAGCATGTTCGCTCTCTCCCCTGAACCCGCGCGTGCTTTGGCTCGACGCGCCGCCAGCGTAGCCCACCCGGCTGTTGCCAGCCCGGCGAATTCGCGTCGTGACCACTCTCTCGCTCGCAACACAAGGCGATGCTAGCTTCGCTGACTGCGAATGCAAGACCTTATCGCTTCCTCTGCCGTATCGCCGTCAATCGAGAATTACAGCGCCTGAAGATTCAGTTTGCATCCGAACCCGGACATGATCACGATGTCTTGCGTTTTGGAGATCGAAGGATGGCCCTCGCGGCGGACCGGGCGCCCTCGCTTACGCTCAAACTCAAGGTCGCTTTCGCGCTTGGCACCGCGGCGGAGTCGATCACCTTCATCGCCGCTACGTTCCTGATGATATATTACAATCAAGTGCTGGGCCTTCCCCCCGGAGAAGTCGGGGCGGCGCTGTCGGTGGGCCTGTTCGTGAACGCGGTGTTCGATCCGCTGATCGGATCATGGTCCGACCGGACGCGCTCGCGCCTGGGACGACGCCATCCGTTCATGTTCCTGGCGATCGTCCCGATCGCGCTCAGCTTTTTTTGGCCTTCCGTCCGCCCGAAGGGCTCGGCCCCACCGGCCTGCTGGTGTGGCTGGCCGTGACCAACACGCTGCTCCTGCAGATGATGACGATCTATCACACCCCTCACCTCGCTTTTGGCGGAGAGATGTCCGAAGGCTATCTCGAGCGCTCGAGCGTGATGGCGCACAACACCTTCATGATGTTCGTCGGCGACACCGTGGCGACGCTTCTCACGCTCCGCTTGTTCTTTGCACCGGAGCCGGGGTTGCCGAACGGCGCTCTCGATGCCTCGCGCTACCCGGTGTTCGCGCTGGCGATTCCCGCGCTGGTCGGGACGATCCTTTTCGCCTCGACATGGTGGACTCGGTCGCGGATTCCCTTCGTCTCGCAACCCGCACCGGGGACGGAGCGCTTGTCGCTCCGCAGTTTCGGAGGCGACGTGCGCCGCGCCCTGGTCAATCGCAACTACGTCGTCTTGCTGTTTGCGCTGCTGTTCTTCTCGCTGATGACGGGCGTGCGCAACGGCCTGTCGCTATACGTCGGCAGCTACTTCTGGCGGTTCGACAACAACCAGTTGAGCTGGTTCGTGCTCGGCAACATCGGCGGCTACCTGCTTGCCGCGGCGATTGTCAAACCGCTGCACGAGCGTCTCGACAAACGCTGGAGCGGTGCGTTGTCGTCGCTCACTTATGCGATCGTGCCCGGCATCCCGCTGTTGCTCGGCTACCTCGGAATTCTGCGCCCGGGTATGCCCGGCCTGCTGGCGATCCTGATCGCCTTCGGGGTGTTCCAGCATGCCTCGTACAGCATTCTGACCACGACGATCCGATCGGCGCTCGCCGACATCGCCGACGAGAACGAGCTGCGCTTCGGCCTGCGCCAGGAGGGCGTGCTCTACTCGGTGCGAACGTTCTTCCAGCGAATCGACTCGGCCGTCGGCACGGCGTTTGCCGGCATGGTCCTGGCGCTCGTGGCCTTCCCGGCGAAAGCGCAACCGGGCCACGTCGACAATGCAGTGCTCGGCGGGCTGGCTCTCGCCTATGTTGCGGCGTCTCTCCCCGGACTGGTCGCCACGGGGTTCTACGCGATGATGCGCGTGACCCGCGAATCCTACCACGCGACCCGCCAGGCGTTGGCCGCCGAACGGTCTACGCAACCAGCGCCAGGCCAGGGCGCGGCCACGGTCGCCTGACCAGGCGCCCCGTGCCACCCAGCGTGACGTAAGCCATCCGAAGCTCAGGGCCACCGAAGGCGATGTTGGTGGTGAACGGGTCGTCGGTCGGGACGTGCTCGACCAGTTCGCCATCCGGCGTCACCACCGTGATTCCGGCATGGCCGATCGTGGCGACGCAGATGTTTCCGCCCGCCTCCACCGCAAGGCTATCGTAAGCAGCGACCCCGGCAGTGGCATGAACGAAGCGCCCACTCATTCCTCGCAGGCCGGGTGTCAGGGCGACTTCCCCCGGTGCCACGATATCGAATGCCCAAAGACGCGCCGGAGGCGTCTCGCTGACGTAGAGCGTGCGGCCGTCCGGCGAAAGTCCGACCCCGTTCGGGTTGTCGAGCGGAAAGATCACTTCGCGGCATGAGCTGCCGTCCATTTTCGCATAGAACACACCGGTCACGCTGCGCTGCCGCGTGGTGCCTTTACCGTTGTCGGTAAACCAGAAGCCGCCGTGGCTGTCGAAAACGATGTCGTTGGGCCCCTTGAGCGGAACCTCGCCGGCCGACGCATAGAGTTGCTCGACGGTGCCGGCAGCGATATCCACGCGTTGGATCGAACCGCTGCGGTAGCCTTCGGGCGTGCCGTGGGGCAGGCGCATCCCCCCCATTCGCGCCACAGGCACCCCCCGTTGTTGCACACATAAAGCAGGCCGTCGGGCCCGAAGGCCATGCCGTTAGGTCCTCCCCCGGTCTCCACCAGGCGCTCGACCGTGCCGTTCTCGTGGACCCGCGTGATCCACCCGGCCTCGATCTCAACCAGCAGCACGCTGCCGTCGGCGCAGGCGATCGGACCCTCGGGAAAGCCGAGCCCGGTCGCCATCGTGATCCATTCATCCATGGGTGTTCTCCAATGTGGGGTCAGGCAAAGCCGGAAGGGAAAGCGGTGACGTTGTCGCCGAGCTCGGCGACGGCATAGCCACCTTCGAGGAGGATGGCGGTTGGGATGCCGCAGCGGCCTATGTCCGCGCCGATCCTGGCGTAGTCCCCCGTTGCGAGTTCGAACCCGCAGATGGGATCACCGGTGAAGGTGTCGGCGCCGAAGCTGACCACGAGGCAATCCGGCGAGAAGCGTGCGATGGCTCCAAGCGCAGCGGCAAGCGCCGGCCGGTACTCGGTCAGGGCGGTCCCTCGCGGCAGCGGGAGATTCAGTGTGGCGCCGCGACCCGCCCCCTGGCCGATCTCGTCGGCGTGGCCCCAGAAGAAGGGGTAGTCGGTTGCGGGATCGGCATGAAGCGAGGCGTAGAAAACGTCGCCACGCTCCCAGAAGATGTCCTGCGTCCCGTTGCCGTGATGATAGTCGATGTCCAGGATGGCGATGCGTCCGCAGCCACTCGTGAGAAGAAGCTGCGCAGTGACCGCGGCCACGTTCAGGTAGCAATACCCGCCCAGGTAATCGGCCCCGGCATGATGGCCGGGCGGGCGACACAAGCCGAAAGCCGCGCGCGCGCCTGCAAGAACCGCTCCGCCCGTCGCCAGCGCGGTTTGCGCGCTGGCATAGGCGGCGGGCCAGGTCGTAGCGGAAATCGGGGTCGTCGCGTCGAAGCTGAAGCGGCCCAGCAAGGCGTCGATCCGTTGGAGGGAAAGCGGCCGCCGCCGGACCACCGGCCAGGCGTACGCCAAGGCGTCGCCGCGACGCCCGGCAGCAAGCCAGAGGTCATGCGCCGACCGAAGAAAGTCGAGATACTCGTCCGTGTGGACTGCGGCGATCGGCGCGAGTCCCAAATCCGCGGGTTGGTCGGTCTCGCCGATTGCCTCGAGCACGCTGGCGATGCGGCCGCTGTGCTCGCGGTACGGGACCATGCTGCCGTTGTGCATCTCGCTGACCGGATCGTGCCCGGCCTGTCCGTCGTGATAGAACTTGCGCATGCGGCAGACAGTGCTCGCGTCGACCGGCAAAGGACAATCAGCTTTCGCTGCCGGCGGCGGCGCGGTTCGATCGCCGCCGCCGGTCAGCGCATCCGCTCAGTACCGGAAGCTGAGCTTCATTCCGTAGGTCCGCGGCGGCGCGAAGGTGCCACTGAACGCACCACCGCTGGCAATCGTCGCGCGGCCGATGACGGCTTCGTTCTCGAGGTTTTCGACGAAGGCCTGGAGTGAGAGGTTATCCTCCGCGTTGGTCCAGGTCAGGCGAAGCTCGGTCTTGGTGTAGGACTTCTGCTTGAAATTCACCAGGGTCCGAGAGAGGATATAGCCGCCGTTGAAGTAAGTCTGCACCTCGGGGGTGAGGGTGCCGGCGCTACCCAGATCGATATCGTAGGCGACTCCTCCGCGAAGCTGGATATCGGCCTGGTTTTGTACCCTCGTCTTCTTGTTGTAACCCAGCGCGAGAAACTGCGGCACGCCTCCCACGACGAGCTGCTGACCGTTCGGTCCGAGCACCGGAACGAAGAACTCCGGATTGCTGACCGGATTGGGGAGGATGCCCCCGGAAAAGCCAAGCCGCACTTCCGGACGCGTGGTGCAGGTCCCGCCCGGCGCAACGATGTCGCACACGCCGTTGTTGGTCACCGCCACGGGGAACGGATCGTCGCGCGCGTGCAGATAGTTGGCGGAGAAGTTGATCCGCAGTCGGTCGGCCGGCCGGGCGACCACTTCGAAATCAATGCCGGGTGCCTTGGTCCGCGCTCCGTTGCCGGCGACGGTAATGACGCTGTTGGGAACGTTCGGGTTGGCGAAGCTCGTTTGCACCTGGAGATCTTTGTAGACGTTGTAGAATCCGGCGAGCGTCAGCTGGACCCGGCGGTCAAACAACGACGCCTTGAGCCCCGCCTCGTACGCGGTAACGCTTTCGGTGCCGTAGGGCGGGAGCGAGTTGTCGGGCGTTCCCGGGATGACGCTGTAGCTGAACCCACCCGAGTGCTTGCCGGTCGAATAGCTGGCGTAGAGCAGGGTGTCGTCGTTGAGCTTGTAATCGACCGCTCCGCGATAGGTGAAATACTTGAAAGTCTTCTTGCCGCAGCGGGTGATGAGCGCTTCGGCAACGGTCTGCGCCGGCGCGGTTGACGATGGGTCCGCCGCCGTGAAGCCGTTGCATGTGTGGTTGAAGTTGGTCGTCGGCGCAAAGACCAGATAAGTTCCCGCCGGAGCGAAGCGGTTGCCAAGCGCCGATGCGAAGTCCTTCTTGTCCACCGTATAGCGCAAGCCGCCGGTAAGCGTCAGCCTGTCGGCCACGGTGTAGGAGAGCTGTCCGTAACCGGCGTAGGCCTTGGTGTGCTGGAACGAGAGCGGGTTGTAGGCGTCGCTCGCCGGCGCGGTGATAAGGGCGTTGGAGAACGGCGGCACGCTCGGGAGCGTCGTGAAGTTGCTGCCGAAGTAAAGCGGCACCTGGCCGTTCGCCAGGGCGCTGGCGGTCGAATACGTGCGGTTCCGCACGCCAAGGAACATGTCCGGGACTTTGTCATCGAGATAGTAGGCGCCGATCACGTACTGCAGCGGGCTGTCCTTGGTGTTGGACAGCAGCTGGAGTTCCTGCGTGAACGACTTGTTCTCGGTGATGAAGTACCCGATCCCGAATGGGGCCGAGGTGCCATCGTTGTCACCACCGCGATTGGCGCGGAAATCGGTGTACCCCGTGATCGAGCGCAGCTTAACAGGGCCAAGCTCGAGCCCCATGTTCAACGAGCCCTGGTAGGACTTGATCTTGTTGAACCCGATCGCGTCATTGAACGCCTTGTAAGGCCCGGGAATCAGGATTCCGATGTCCGCTCCGTTGATGTCGGGAATCCCGTCGCGAAACGTCGAATAGGGCACGAACTGACCGGTAAACGAACGTCCGTTGAAGCCTTGCGGGAAGGTAAAGGTCGCGTTGCCCACCGTCAGCGTGCCGCCGGGGGCGACGACCAGCTTCGGGTCGATGAACTGTCCGATCGCCTTCGCGTTGAAGGTGTTCCCCCCGGCGTCGTCCTCGTTCCAGTACGAACCCCTCAGGATGATCTCAAGGCGATCGTCCATGCTCGGCGGCGACCAGCGCAACGCGCCACGAAGGTAATGCTGACCCTTGTCGTCGTAGTCGGCGAGAGGCGTGGTCAGGCTCTTGATGTAACCGTCGCGCTTCTCGACCGCTCCGGCAAATCGTGCGGCCAGACCTGGTGCGATCGGCAGGTTGACGTAACCGTCCGCCATCAGCCGCCGGTAGTTGCCGGCAAGCAAATCGACGCCGCCTTCGACCCGATCGAAGTTCGGCTTGTTGGTAACCAGAGCGATGTTGCCGCCGAAGCTGTTGCGGCCGTACAGCGTGCCCTGGGGGCCTTTCTGCACTTCGACCCGCGCAAGGTCGACGAACGGAACGCTTAGCTGCGAGGTGCGCGACTGATAGATTTCGTCGATGTAAACGCCGACACGAGGGTCCGAGTTGCCCTGGATCGATTCGGTGTAGATGCCGCGAATGGCGGGCCTCGGGTCGGCGCCCGAGCGGCCGATCTGCAGCCCCGGGGCGATGGACTCGAGACGGGACGCCTCGGTAATGTCGCGATTGCCGAGTTCCTTGTTGCCGATTGCGACGATGGAAATCGGGACTTCCAGCAGCGATTCTTCGCGCCGCTGGGCGGTGACGATGATCTCGCCGCTTGCGTTGGCTTCCTCGTTGGCGTCCGCGCCCGTCGCGGCCGGCTGCGCGAGACCCGGCGCGGCCCACCCAAGCGACAGCGCGCCGAGCAGAACCTCAGTGATGATCGGCGCATTGCGCCAGAATGCCTTCGAACGCTGGACCGCCATGTCGAACCCTCCCAGGTTTTATGAGTCCCGTCAGTGTGACATTGTTGCAGCCGCAGTCAAGTCCGTTGTCGGCTGCTTGTTACCCAAAGTTTGCCAAAACCGGCAATTTTGGGGAAGAAGAGTCGAGTTGGCGGCAGCGATTGGTGGACTTCCTTCCAAATCGAGGCTACCCCGAGGCATAATCATTGACTTCGTACGCACTGACGAATCCGCGAGGGGGAGGTCAAGCGATGCCGGATAGGAAAGCGGTTGCGGAATACCAGGCCGAAAAGGCCGTCGTCCGCGCCTTCCACGATGCGCTCGACAACTCGACCCCCGCCAATATCGAGCAGGCCCTCGCCCAGTTTGTGTCGCCCGACTGGCACTGGCGCGGCATGCACCCGTTCCATGAGCAATACGGACCCGAAGCAGTCGCGCGTGTTTTCTGGACGCCGCTCAGGAACGCGCTCAGGCCGCTGCAGCGGCGACCCGACATCTTCATTGCCGGCCGCAATGCGATCGATGGCGGGGACAGCGTGTGGGTGACCGAGATGGGCCACCTGATGGGGCTGTTCGAGCGCCCGTGGCTCGGCATCCGGCATACTTTGCGCATCGTCATGCTGCGCTATTGCGAATTCAACCGCGTGGTCGACGGCAAGATCGTCGAGACCGCCATGTTCTGCGACATTCCGCACCTGATGATGCAGGCAGGGCAGAATCCGTTCCCGCCGCAGACCGGAGCGATGCTCGTCCAGCCTGGCCCGCGCACGCATACCGGGCTCTGCTACGAGCGACAGGACCCCGCACGGGGCGAGGCGACGCTGGCCGCGATCGATGCGATGCTCAAAAACCCCGGCGCCAAATTCCACAACAAGGACGAGGCCACCCGCCTTGCCCGGGTCTGGCATGACGACATGATCTGGTGGGGCCCGGCGGGGATCGGGGCGACGTTCACCATCGAGCGATACGTTCGCCAGCACAGTATCCCGTTCGACAACGCCTTATCCGCCGGATACCGTTTCAACGGCCATATCGCCAAGATCGCCGAGGGTGACTTCGGCGGGTTCTTCGGCTGGGCCAACCTGACCTTGCGCAACGCGGGCGGCTACATGGGCATGACAGCCGGCCCTGCGGCGGCCGACATGCGCGTGATCGACATGTACCGCGCCCAGGACGGAAAACTGGCCGAGAACTGGATATTCATCGACATCCTGCATTACCTGGCGATGCAGGGCCTCGATGTGCTCAAGCGCATGGATGCGGTGCAGTCGGGGGGCGGCTGAGGCCCCGCGGCCACATCCGCCCCTAGAACTTGCGGCCCAGGCGCAAGCCTATGGTCAGCGGCTGAATATAGATCCGGTAGATCTCGCCGACCGGGTCCTGGGTGCTGGGCCCGCAATAATTGATGTTGCACCGAGCCGCCCGGCTCTGCTGCCCGCGAGCATCGGTGAGGTTGCGTCCGTAAAGCTCGGCGTCCCAGTCGCCCCACGCATACCCGATCGAGGCATCGAGCGTGGTATAGTCGGGCAGTACCCCGGTCTTGATCAGATCGCTGGTGGTGATCACCGGATTGCGTTGCCCGATATAGGCCACCGCGGCCTGGACGTGAGCCCGGCCTGGGCCCGTGTCCCACTCGTAGCGCCCGGTAATGTTGCCCTTGAACTTGGGAGTAAGCGGAAGGCGCTGACCGGCAGGCGCGGTCACCTTGCCGGAGATAATGAACGGGGTTCTCAGCTTGGCGTCTACATAGGCGGCGGCCGCAGTCAGCGAGAACCCTGGCGCCGGGCGCCAGGCGATGTCTCCCTCGATGCCCTTGGAGCGCGCCTTTCCGACGTTGCCGATCAAGACCACTCCGCTGCCACCGGGCGGCTGAAAGCTGACTTGCACGTTCTTCCAGTCGTCGATGAACGCCGCCGCGTTGACGGTTAGCCGCCCGCCGTCAAAGCTGTTCTTCGTTCCGATCTCATAATTGTAGAGCTTGTCGGCGCCGAACGGAACCGCTGCGCCCGCGCGATTGATCCCGCCCGGACGGAAGCCGGTTGAGTAGGTTGCGTAAACGAGGTTGTCGGGCGTGAAGCGATACGTCGCGTTCGCGCGGTACGTAAAGCCGTCCCCCTTCGATCGCTTGGGCGAAACCGACCCATCCGCATTGAGAATGCCCAGGTTCGTGCACGGGCTTCCCGGCACCACGGCGGGGCCCAGTCCAAACGGCCCCCCGCCCTGCGCCCGTCCCAGGCATTGGCGCACGCCGGTGCCAAAATACGTGGTGTTGACCCCGAAGAACCCTTCCAGCGTATTGTCGAACTTGTAGGCGCGGACGCCCCCGGTCAGGAGCAGTTTGTCGGTGACGTCGAAATCGGCTTGAGCGAAAGCCGCGTAATCGCGGTCGACACGGTCCTCGAGCGTCAACCAGACCTGGCCCGGCCGCCCCGGCACCGACAGGCGGTCCGCGAAGCCGGGCGTCAGGTAGTCGTTCTCGTCACGCTGGAACTGGCGCTGGTAGAACAGCCCGGCGATTGCCCGGAAGCGCGCCTGCTGCGGGGTGGCGATGCGCAATTCCTGGCTGAGTTTGTGCAGGCGGAAGCGGTTGACGTTGATCTGCGAGGGATCGATCAACTGACCGGCGTTGTTGACGACGCCGGTGCCAGACCCGGCCACCAGGTCGTAAAAATAGCCATAGTCCGAATAGTCGTTCTGCGTGTCGATTCTTCGATCCATATAGTACCCGGCGTAGGTCACCTCGAAATTCGAGATGCGGCCGGTGATCGTGAGACCGGCCTGGTACCACTTGTCCTCGCCGAATTCAGGATAGTAGTGCGCGACCTTGAGCTCGCCGACCTTGTCGTCGTCCGATTGGAAGCTGCCGTCCCAGTTGGTCTTTTGCGCGATGACCGACGGAGTCACGGTCCAGTTGTCGTCAAGGTCGATGCCAAGCTGCGCGCGAAGCCCATAGATGTCGACCGGGTTGTGATCATCTTCGACAAGCGCCGCGTTGCTCTGCGTGATTTTCGAGCTGGGAAAGGTGCGCGAACCCAAGACGTTGTCGATGTAGCCGCCGGTGTGTTCATACCAGCCCACCACTCGCAGCGCGGCGCGATCCTGCACGACTGGCACGTTGAAGAAGCCTTCGATCTGGCCACCCCAATCGCCGTGGGCGATCTTGTTGACCTCGATGTCCGCGCGTCCCTCGACTTTGCTCGAATTCGGCTTGTTGGTGATGATCCGGACGGTGCCAGCTTCACTCGAAGCGCCGTACAGCGTGCCTTGCGGACCCGCGAGAGCTTCGACTCGGGCGATGTCATAGACGTGGATATCCACCGCCCCGAGGATCGAGGTGATCGGTTGATCGTCGAGGTACGAGCCGACGGTCGGCAACGTACCGGACGTTACCAGACCGCCGCCGGTCGAAATGCCGCGGAAGGAGATCGAGCTGTTGCCGGGAACGCCGGTGCTGCCAGTGGTGAAACTCGCGCTTGGCAGGTAAGCCATATAGTCGACGAAGTTGCGCACCTGCAGCGCCTCGAGCTTGTCGGTGGTGAGCGCGACCACGCTCGCCGGAACGTCTTGAAGGTTTTCCTCGCGGCGCTGGGCGGTGACGATAATCGGCGCCCCCGCGTCGCTCTCAACCTCGGCGCCCGCGGTCTGGGCGAATGCAGGAATTGCAGTCGAAGTCATAAGTGTCGCCGTGCAGCACAACAGGGCCCTCGTGCCAAGGATTCCAGCTTCTGACATGCTTATCTCCTTCCCTGGAATAGGTCGTCGCCCTTTTGCGGCGATCGGTGGGTGGGCTGCTGCATGTCATTTCGCGCATTCGAATGCAAGACTGTTGAGGGCGATTTCACGCAATCTGCGTCAATGCCCTCTCATACTCGACATCCGCTCCGGCCAGTGCTTCCCGCAGCGGACCAAGCCACTGCGCGTAGTGCCGCCATGCCTCGTCGGGTGCTTTGGCGATGGGGCGGCGGACCTGCTCCGAACTCGCGGTTCGGACCGGTCGGGAATTGCGGTGCGGCGTCAAACAGCCGGGCTCGAACGGCAACCTGCAATGGTCGAGAAGGCGCCTGATCTCCCTTTCCGGATCGGCGATCAGCCGCTCGTGCCGCACCAGCAGCACCCTGCCCGGCAGGACGGCTTCGTAGTGGGCCATCACGGCGGCGTAGTCTCGCCAATAAAGCCCGATGTCGCGCAGGTCGTAAGTGAAGCCCTGTCCGCGCGAAAAGTGCTGCTTGAACGCAGAGAAACCGTTGGCCATCGGGTGCCGGCGCGCGTCGATGATCGTCGCATTCGGCAGGATTTGATGGATCAGACCGATGTGGGCGAAATTGTTCGGCATCTTGTCGATAAAGCGCGGCCGCCCGGTCTTCCGTTGAATGCCGGTCCCCGCAAGATAGCGCGCGCCAAGCTCGCGCCGCTGGGCCGGGGTCAATCCAAGCAGGTGCGGAATGTAGCCCGCGTCCGCGTCGTCCAGCGTGCCGTCGGCGTCCCGTCCGCCCAGGTCGGCGGCGATCGTCCCGATGTCCGGCAACTCCATCGTTCCTTCGACCTGGCTGTGCGACGCGAGGATCTGCTCAAGGAGCGTCGAACCGGCGCGGGGCAGCCCGACGATGAAGATCGGATCGTCCGCCGGATGTCCTCCAGCGCCAGCGCGGGCGAACGCTTCCGCCGTGAACCGATCGCGCGACGCGGCGACATGCGCACTCGTGCGTTCGGCGCGATAGGGCAGCTCCGCGCGGCGCATTCGGTTGCCCGCCGCGTAGTTCTCGAACGACGCGGCATAATCGCCGCGATCCTCTAGCGCTTTGCCCAGCGCGAAATGGAGATGATAGCGATCCGCACTGTTCGCCGCGGCGGCGAGGGCGGCGTGCATCCGGGTCATGTCGTGATCGTCGAACCCGGAAACCTTGAGGTTGGCCAGACTCCACCAGGCGTCGCCGAACGAGGGCTGGATCGCAATCGCGCGCCGGTAGGCGGCGACACTCTCGTTCTGGCGGCCGACGGTTTTGAGAACGTGTCCACGGCTTACCCAGATCGGTGCATTGTCGGGGAACGCTGCCAGGATACGGTCGTACGCGTCCAGCGCCGCATCGTACTCGCCGGTCCTGACCAGCACCGCGGCCTTGAGTGCGAGGTGGCCCAGATCGGCGGGCTCAGCCGCTATGAGGCGCTCGGCGTGGGCGAGCGCGTCGGCGAATTTGCTCTGCCGGTGGAGGACGGTGACGTAGTTCGCCCGCGCTGTATGAAAGTCGGGGGCAAGCTCGAGCGCTCGCGCGAGAAGCGCTTCGGCGTCGCGGTAACGGCCGAGCCGCGCGGCGACCTCGGCCAGCATGCGGATTGCCGCAACCTCGGTCGGCCGGGCACGAAGCACGCCTTTGAGGCCGCGCTCGGCCACGTCGAGCCGATCGCTCGCCATCGCCGCCGCGGCAGCGACGAGCTCGGGATCGCGCTGAGCCGCGGCAAGGCGCGCGGCCAGCGTCATCCGCGATAGGCCATCGCCATCACCGCAACCTCGTCGAACACCGTCCATTCCTCGACGATGCGCGGCCCATCGAGCCGGAGATGCGAACTGCCCATCATGAACACCGGCCGCCCTACCGGCAGCTGGTTGCCAAGCACGCCTCCCCGCGCGGACGTTCCCGTCAGGACCCATCGCACTGCGACAATGACGCCGTCGGTCTCGTCAGCCCAGCAGACGTGATTGACGCTCATCTCGCCGTCGGGGATGGCGGCAAGCACGCTCAGGGTGAGGTCGGAAATCGCTGCGAGCCCATGCGCGCTACGCCCGCTCGCCGAATGGACGATCGCGTGCGGAGCGTAGAACTCGGCCAGGCGGTCAAGGCGGCGAGCGTTCCAGACGCGCTCGAACAATGACCGCGCCCAGCTCTCGATCTCGCCCGCATCGGCAAGAGGCGGCGGCGAAGCGCCCGGAACCGGGGCGCTGATCAGATACGGCTCGGCGGCAGGCTTGAGCGCCACCCGTTGCGCCGCCTCGTCGAGATCCAGACCGACCTGCCGCACCATCGCGCCATTGTCCCGCACCAGCCATTCGGTGTGGATCTTGTTTGCGGCGCTGATGCAGTCCGCGGCGAAGCGCAGCGAATAGCGCCGCCCGGTGGCGGGACCATAGTCGCTGGGCGCAAGATTCGTGGCGAACCCGTAGCCCAGGTGCGCGGTGTAGAAGCCCAGCGCTTCGTCGCCGCTCCAGGCGACGTTGAGATGGTTCGTGTCGCCGTCCGGCGCGCCAGCCAGGCCCGCGATCGTGTTGCGGACGACCGCCTCGGCGCCGCGGGTCACGCCATAGCTCGAATAGACCACGCAGTTGGCGTCGTACGTGTCGCGGATGTATCCGACCGCGCGGTCCTGCCAGATTTCGTCGGTAATCCGCACAATGTAATCGACGATGTCGGTGAAGCGGTCTTCGAAGCCCGCCAAGGATTGGGTTCGACCCGTGAGCTCGGCGGGCGAGGCCTTCCTGATGCGCCGAACGCGCGGCCTTTCGGGCAGGTTGAACGGCAGATCGAATTGCGGATGGGCCATCGTCATCCCTCCTTTGCAGCCGGAGCCAGCGCCGCGGCGTCGCGGGCGACCGAGGCTTTGAACCCGCCCTTGCGGGTCTCAGGCAATGCGAACCACAGCGCCGCTCCCGCGACATAAACCACCGAGGCCAGGCTCATCGACGTCGTGATGCCGAGGTGCTGCGTGGTATAGGCGGCGAGCAGCGGCGCCCCCAAGGCCATCACGTGGCCGATATGGAACAGCGCGGCCCCGAACGGGCGCAGCCGGACCGGAAAGAGTTCGGCAAACCAGGCGCCCCAGGCGGTCGTGCACGACATGCCGAAGCCGAAGACGAAGCCGAACAGCGACAGCCAAGTCTGGTCCAGCCCGGGCTGAACGAAGACCAGGACCATCACTGCCGCCAGTATATAACCGATCAGCGGGACCTTGCGTCCGAAGCGGTCGGCTATGATCGCCCAGAAGAAGTTGCCGATGAAGGAACCGGCGCTGGTGAAGGCGACGATCGCGCCCATCGCGGCCGCGGTCATTCCCAGGGTGTTCTTGACGTAGAGCGTAACGAAGCCCTGGAACAACTGCCAGGCGTTGAAGTCGAGCCCGGACAAGAGGATGCAACCGGCCATGATCCAGCGCAGCCGCGGTGCGAACATCTCGCTCCATCGCCCGCCGCCGTCCGTGCCGCTCCCCGCCTCGTCGTCATAGGCGGCATAGTTGCTGTCCTTCGGCACCGCGAAGAACAGCACGACCGCGATCGGCAGCGGCATCGCGGCCAGCCACAGCAGTACGGTCCAGTGCGCGTCGCCCAGCCAGCCGCCCAGCACGCCGATAAGAATGTTGGCGCCCGGGTACATCGCCGAATTCAGCGCGATCAGCTTGGCCCGGCTCTTTGCGGGAAATAGCGCGACCACCAGGCTGGTGGCGACGACGTAGTAGCCGCCGAGAAGCCCATCCATGAAGAAACGCAGTCCGATCCACACGCCAAGGATGCGGGTCGCCGCCTGGAGCACCGCAAGGGTGCCGATCCCCGTCGCGATGAGGATGACCGCCTTGCGACGGCCTGCCCGGGCGACGAAGTGCGACCACACGATCGCGCCGATCGTCACCCCGACGTTGCCGGCCATCGTGATGAGCGCCGTGTCGGAGATCGAGAACCCGACCTGGCTGACCAGGTACGGTCTGACGAAACCCACGACGATGTAATTGTAGCAGTAGAAGACATAGCCGAGCAGCACCGCGACATACGCGGCGATGCGGATCGACAGCGCCACTTCGCTGGCGTGAGGGACTTCGCGCGATTGCGGCACTTGCGACTCTCCCGATCCCGCGACGGCGCTGCGCCAGACGGAATCGATTGCCATATTCCCCACGAATGCATACGCAGTCAACTCGCAATGCCGATTTTGCGCTCCCTCGCCGATCTCGATCCACTTTTCGCCGAGGAGGCCCGGATGCCGGGGCGCTCCCCGCGCAGGTCGCGGCCGTGACGTACCGCGCCTGCGACGTCGCGGTGGTGGGAGCAGGCGCGTTCGGTGCGTGGACGGCGCTGAGCCTCGCCGAAGCGGGTGTCCGCGTCACGATGATAGACATGTACCCCACCCCCAACCCCCGCTCTTCGAGCGGAGGAGAGTCGCGCAATATCCGTGCCGCGTACGGCGCTGATGCTTTCTACACGCGCTGGGCTCGTCGCGCCTGGGCGATTTGGGGTGAACGGCAAAGGCAATTCGAGACGACTCTTGTCTATCCGTGCGGCAGCCTGCGTGCCGGATCCGACGCCGAGATCGCAGCTCAGGCCGATTTGTTCGCTGCCCTTGGAGCGGCCTTCGAAGTGCTGTCCCCCGACGAGGTCGAAAGTCGGTGGCCGCAAGTGCGGTGGTCGGCGCCTGCAACATTCTATGAGCCCGAATCCGGCGTGCTCGCCGCAGAGCTTTCGCTGCGCGAGGTCGAACGCGCACTCCGCCGAGCCAACGGCCAAGTCATTCGCGGTCGCGGCACGCTCCTCGGACAAGGCGCTTCCACGCGCCTTGAGGTCGATGGAGAGCAGTTTCCCTGCGGTACCATCGTGCTCGCGTGTGGGCCGTGGCTGCCGCGATTGTTGCCAGACCTGCTCGGAGGGTTCATCCGCACCCCGCGCCGCGAGCTGCTGTTCGTCGCGCCGGAACTTGGCGATCCGCGCTTTGGCTGGGAGCGCTGTCCCAATCTCGTTGACCCGCTCGGCTGGACCTCAGCGGACCTCGGCAACGGGGTCAAGATCGCGCCGCCCATGCGCGGGATAGACATGGACCCGGATTCGGCGGAGCGCCTGCCTACGCCTCTCGCGATCGACGGCGCGAAGCAGTTCCTTACCGCCCGATTGCCCGCGCTTGCCAAGCGGCCCATTATATCGGCCTATGTGAGTCAGCTCGAAAATACCGCCTCCGAAGACTTCATAATCGACCGCCATCCGGAGGCGGCTCATGTCGTGATAGCAGGAGGCGGCTCAGGCCACGCGTTCAAGTTCGGGCCACTTTTGGGCGATTACGTAGCGCAGATGGTCTTGGACGGCTCGCGGGGCGAACACGCCGCGCGGTTCGGGTTAGCCGCTCATCGGCCTCTGCTCCCCGGCGAGGGAGCGTGAGCGCCCCCTGACGGCTGCGCTCCGCTGCAGCAACCAGTTTGCGCAGCCCGGCTTCGAGAATCGCCGGATCGACGCAAAGCGCGACCCGCACACTAGCCGGGGCTTGGCTACCGAACGCCGGGCCCGGCGCCACCGCCACCCGCTCCTGGTCCAGCAGCCGTTGTGCGAAGGCCGTGCTGTCGGCAATGCAATCAGACAAGTCGAGCATTGCGTAGAACGCGCCTCCCGGCGGAGCGATCGGCCGGCCAAGGTGCGCCAGCAGCCCGGCCGCCTCGTCGCGACGCTGCCGATAAGCCAGACGCATAGCTTCGGCCGCATCCTGACTGCCGGTGAGCGCCGATTCCGCCGCCTTCTGCGCGACCGCGCAGACGCTAGCAAGCGTTGCCTGCTGGACTTTGGCCAGTGGTCCGACCAGCGCATCGGGCGCAGCGACGCAGCCCACCCGCCAGCCGGTCATCGCGTATGTCTTGGAGCAGCTTACGATCGTCACCGTACGTGCCCGATCGGCGACCGCGGCCGCGCCGAGGTGTTCGCCTTCGAAGACGATCCCATCGTAACATTCGTCGGAGATCAACCAAAGATCGTGGCGCTCGGCCATCTCGGAAATCGCGCGAAGCGTAGCTGCATCAAGCACCGCTCCCGACGGGTTGCCCGGAGAATTGACCAGCACCGCCTTGGTTCGCGGAGTGACTTGGGCGCGGAGGTGGTCGAGGTCGGGCTGCCAGCCCGTGTGCGGCGAACAGCGGTAGCCGATCGGCCGAGCGCCAATGAGCTTCGCCATCATCGACCAGTTGGGCCATCCCGGGTCGGGTAGCAGGATTTCGTCGCCCTGCTCGAGTATCGCGGCAAAAGTGGCAAAGAGGCCCGAGACCGCGCCAGCGGTGACCAGCAGGCGCTCGGGCGTCGTATCGTAGCCGTTAACTCGTTTCAGCCGGTCGCACCATGCCGCGCGAAGCGAGGGCAGGCCCTGCGTTTCCGTGTAGCGGGTAAAGCCGTCGCGCGCGGCGCGATGCGCTGCCTCCACAATGTGTGGCGGAGTCGGGAAGTTGGGCTCCCCCAATTTCTAGGCGCAAAACGTCGCCCATCGCCAAAGCGCGATTGGTGATCGCGCGGATGCCGCTGGCCGGTGCCGACGCGGCCCGTTGTGATAGCATTGGCATTTTCGGCCCTCCGTTCAGGGACACATAGCGTTTTGCATCCGAATGCACTAGAGCCTGCTCGTGGAGCGGTGGGAGGGTGCGGTGGCCCAGGTAAAAGTGGACGACGTGGCGGTGATTGGCGCCGGCATCGCTGGGCTGGCGACGGCTCTCAATCTCCAGGAGCGCGGCCGATCTGTGAAGTTGTACGATCCGCTAGGCGTAGGCTTGGGCTGCTCGTGGGGCAGCGGCGGGCTTATCAACCCCGACGCTCATCTGCCCGTCGCAATGCCCGGAATGATCCGCAACGTGCCGAGATGGCTCCTCGACCCGCTGGCCCCATTGGCAGTTCGCCCAGCCGATGCGCTCGCTTCGCTGCCCTTCCTCGCCCGATGGCTCCTCGCCAGCCGCCCCGCGGCGGTGCGCGAGGGCGTCGACGCGCTGCGCGCGCTGCACCGCAACACGCTGCGCGAATACCGCATGCTGCTCGGCGATGCCTACCCCGACCACGTGCACGAACGCGGAGGCATAACACTGTTGATAGGCGAGCAGCCGAGCCCTGCCGAACGGCTCGCCGCCGAACTCCGGCGTGAGCTCGGCATAGTTTGCGAGGAACTGGACCGACGCGAGATCGAGGCGCGCGTGCCTGGAATCGCCTCTCATGCACGACGTGCCCTCTACTTTCCCGGGAACGCCCACACACCCGACCCGGCCGCGCTTTGCGTAGCCCTAGGCGATCGGTTCCGCGAGCAAGGCGGCGCGTTCCGGTCCATCAAGGTCGACCGCATTGTTGCCGGTGACGACTTCTGCACCCTTTGGGCAGGCGGTGAAGCGCATCTCGCCGACCAAGTCGTCGTGGCAGCGGGCGCGCGCACGCCAACGCTGGTCAAGCCGCTCGGCCTAAAGATCCCACTCGTCGCAGAGCGCGGCTACCACCTCCAGCTTGTTGATCCGTCGCTGGAGTTGAGCGCGCCGATGATCTACCGCGAAGGCGGATTTGCCCTCACGCCCATGCGCGGCGGAATGCGTCTCGGCGGAACGGTGGAAATTGCGGATGCCGACGCCCCGCCGAACTATGCCCGAGCCGAAGCGTTGTGGGGTCGCGCGCAGCGGCTGTTCCCGGGCCTGACCGCAGCGGACAAACGGCCTTGGATGGGCAGCCGCCCGGCACTTCCAGATAGCGTGCCTGCGATCGGTCGTCTGCTCAGGGCGCCGAGAGTTGCGATCGTGGCCGGCCACGGCCATGACGGGATGATCGGCGGCCCGGCTAGTGGCCGCCTAGTCTCCGAACTAATTTGCGGTCAAGCGACGCACATCGAGCACCGTCCTTATCGGCCAGACAGATTTGGCTGGAGTACGGTGCTGCGCCAGGCCTGGTGATGTGTTTCGGGCAAGCGGCGCCAGATCAGCCCCGACATGGCGAAAGCGACCGCTGCCAGGGTCATCACGGCCGGCAATCCGAACCTCTCGGCTAGGAACCCGGTCAGGGGCGGAGCGACAAGGCTGAGGCAGCGGCCCCACTGAAAGATCGACGTGGCCGGCGCGCGCAATCGTGCTGGATAAAGCTCGGCGAGCCACGGGCCAATCGTCGCAATGGCGGCAAAAGCAAATCCGAATCCGAACACGGCGACTTGCCTTGCCCACAAAGGCGCCGGGAGAAGGACGAAGGCGGCGCTGAATACACCTGCGGCTATGAGCCCCCGGCCGCCGGCGCGGCGACCGAAGCGGTCTACGACGAAGCCCCAGACGAAACAGCCGCTGATACTGCCAAGGTACGACGCGGTCAGCGTGGCGGCCACTCCAGCAGCAGAAACCCGGTCGACCTCGCTGAGGTACACGGTCAGCCAACCGACGAACGCCTGATGGCCGCAAGCGTTGACCGAGATCATCGCTGTGAGCGCCAGAGTCTGCGCACGCAAGGGCGGGGCGAACAAATCGCGCGCGCGTGGGGCGTCCCTCGGATGGTCTTCGGGATGTGCCGCCAGCGCGAGCAAGTGGGCCCCGAAGCTGAGCAACACGAGCGAGCCGCCCACAGGCCAGAACAGCAGGCGCCAGTCGAGCGGGATCAAAGCCGCCGCCGCCCAGCCAAGTGCGATCACCGCCGAGAAATAGGTCGCGTCGACGAGGCTGGCGAGCCGGCCGCGCTGGCCCGGCGGAAACATATCGACAACCAGCCCGACGGTCACAGGAAAGACAGCGCCCATGAAGAGCCCGAGGGCGAGCCGTTGCACGAAGAGTGCTGCCAGACCGTCGACGAGCGCGCCTGCTGCAAGGCTGAGGCCGCAGCCTGCGGCAACTAGGCTCAGCGTATGCTTCCGCCCGGCGCGATGCTGGACCCGGCCCACCAAAAGCGCCCCGATGAGAGCTGCACCCACTTGCGCCGAATAGGCCAATCCTGCCTGCGCGAGGGACAGTCCATAAAGTCGACGGAACAAAGGCCGCAGCACATCGCTGCTGCTCCACGACCAGCTGTAAAGGAACTGGAGCAGCAGCAAATATAAGACCACCGCCACCCGGGCCCTCTTCGCCGACATTGTCGACGCCACGATCAGGCGCGGTAGATTTGCACAAGCGTGCCGATTTCGTCGAAAACCGTCCATTCCTCGACGATCACCCCGCCGCGGAAGCGGAAGTGGGTGGCCCCCATGATCGCTGCCGGTTTGCCTGCCGGTACCTCGCCAAGGAGACCACCTCCACGGGTCCAGCCCTCGAGCGTCCACCTTGCCGCAACGATCGTGCCGTCGGTTTCCTCCGCCCAACTGACGTGTTCGACGCGGATAGTTCCCGTTGGCAGGCTGGCTAGCAGTTGGAGGATCAACGCGGTTACGTTGCGCAACCCTTGCGCGGTGCGTCCGCCGCACCAATGCGCGATTATCCCCGGCGCATAGTGCAAGGCCAGGTGATCGAAACGTCGTGTATTCCAGGCATCGAAATGGTGCTCGATCCATCCGCGCGGAGTGTCGGTCGGGCCGTCGTAGGCGGCCCGCACTGCTTGTCCGTCAAGCCGGGTGGGAACCGCGATCGTCGGTTGCTCGGGCGCCGGCGCTTGAGCGAGCCGGCGCGCGACCTCGTGGGGGTCGAAACCCATTTGGCGTACGGCGGCGCCGTTGTCGCGCATCAGCCACTCGGTATGGATGCGGTTGTCCTTGCTGATGCAGTCGGCAACGAAGAACCGACCGGTTCTGCGGCCGGTCGCCGGACCGAACATCGTCGCGCCGGTGTTCGTGGCGTAGGCGAAGCCCAAGTGCGAGGTGTAGAAGCCTTCGTCTTCATCGCCGCTCCAGGCAACGTTGAGGTGATGGGATTCTCCATCGCCCGAGGCGCTGACGGCCTGCAGCGTGTTGGCGACGACATCCTCGACCGAGCGTACCGTGCCAAGTGCGGAATAAACGACGCAGTTGGCGTCGTACGTGTCGTAGATGCGCCCGATCGCCCGATCGACCCAAATCTGGTGGGTGATGCGGACGATGTAGTCGACGATGTCGACGAAGTCGTCTTCGAAGCCCGCCATCGGCTGGGTCCGAGGTCCGGCAGGACGCAACAAGTCCGAGGTGCGCGCATGTCGGATGCGGGTGACGGGAGGGCGCTCCGGCAAGGGAAAAGGGGTGTCTGGCGCAGGCATAGTATCCTCGTTGGGCAGCAAGATCAGAGTGGCGAAAGCTCTGCCGACTGCCGTTCGGCGAGCGCGGCGCGGGTGGCTTCGTAAGTACCGCGGGTGACCCGCAGCATGCCGTAAAACACGCCGGCAACGAGACCAGGGATCGCCGACAGCGCGAAGGCGGCGGCGAGGCCCATCAAAACCTCGTTGGAAACCTCACCTGGCTTCGCTCCCTTGGGAAAATCGATGGCGCTGAGGACCCAGCCAGCCAGCGCGGTACCGAGCGCTTGGTCGACCCGCTGGAAGAAGGTTCGGGTCGCGTAGAGTACGCCCTCTTGGCGGACGCCGTACTTGAGTTCGTTCTCGTCGGCGATGTCGGCGAGCGCCGAAGTCACGGTGGTGATCATCAGGCTGTAAGGAGCGTGTTGCAGCACTGAGAAGGCGATCAGGATCCACAGGATGTGCGGCGTTCGCGCGCTCAGCACGCCCGCATAGCCCAAAGCAAGAGGAATTGCCGGGCCGAGGCTGTAGAGGACGAGTGCGATCGCGCCAGTCCAACGCTTGTCGAAACGGGCGTGAAGGCGCTTAACCGCAAAAGCGGCGAAGACGTAACCGGCGAAACTGCCGATTACAAAGAGACTGATCTGGTTGTTGTCGAGCTGCCAGAAGAAGGTAGCGGTATAGAGCCACAGCCCGATCCGCACGCCAGTCATCATCGACAGGAAGAACAATCCGAGCAGCAGCATCACATAGTTGCGGTTGGCAAGCGCTCCGGACACGTCTCGCAGCAGTTCGCGCGGGCCGAACGCCTTCTGGCCAGGCTTGGGCTGCGGTAGGAACGGAATTCGGTTGCGCGTCGACCAGCTCGAATAGCCGAGGATCACCACGACCAGCAGCGCGACCGTCAGGGAAAACACGGGATAGCGCGACGGGTCGAGAGCTCCGTTGGGAAACTTGCCGGAGGCGGCGAAGAATACGCGGAACGAAAGCAGCCACCCCAAGGTGTCGCCCATCCAGAGGCAAAACGTGTTGTAGGCCATCACGCTGGTGCGGCCCAGGTAATCGCTCGACATCTCGCCGCCGAGCGCAAGGTGCGGGGTGTGGTAAACCGTCATCACCTGCAACAGCAGGGTATTCATGACCGACAGCCAGACCAGTTGCCCGGACGTGCCGATGTTCGGCGGATTGTACAGCGCAAAGAACAGCAGGGCGGCCGGAAGGATTGCGCCGAACATGAATGGATGCCTGCGCCCCCAGCGGCTACGCGTGCGGTCGGACCAAGAACCGACCATCGGATCGACAAAGGCGTTCACGAACAAACCGACCGCCAGAGCCGTTCCCACTAGCCCCGCGTCGAGGCCGCGCACTTGATTATAGAACAGCAGCGTGAAGCTGGACGTGGTCGTGAAGACCAGCGCCTCGGCTGTGCTGCCCAGCCCATACGAGACCTTGTCGCGGACGGTCAAAGGCGGCTGGCTGGCGCCATCCAGCATTGCAGTCACGCCGGTTCCAATGCGGCTTAGATCGCTTGCCAAGAGCCAGCGCCCCCCTTTGACTGCGGATGCTGGCCGAATGCCAGACCTGCTACAAGGTATAAGTTCGTTGGGAGCGCTACTCTCTTCTCAAACGACAGTCTAGATGTTGACTGCGTATTCAATAAAGCTACAAAGGCGCGATGGGCGAGGAACAAGCGATCGTAAGGCCGGTAAGGGCTGCCGATCTTGGCGCGGTGCTCCAGCTCGCGCGCCGCGGCGGCAATGGACTGACCAACCTCCCGCCCGATCCGGCAACCCTCGAGCGGCGTATCGCCGCCGCCGAGTCCGCCCTTCTCGACGAGGCCGCACGACTCGCGGGCGCCCCGGTTATGCTGGTTGCCGAACTTGAGGGCGACATCGTCGCCATCGGTATGATCTTCGCGCGCGTCGGCGCGGAATGGCCGTTCTATAGTTACCGGATTACGCGGCAGGCGGCGGTTTCGCGCACGCTCGCCCGCTCACGGCCGCAGCGGCTGCTCAACCTCACCAACGATTTCGACGGGGAAACGGAGGTCGGCGGCCTGTTCGTCGACCCTGAACGTCGCGGTCTTGCGCTGGGTCAGCTGATGGCGCGCGCGCGCTACATGTTCATCGCCACCCACCGCGATTGGTTCGGCGAACGAGTGATCGCTGAATTGCGCGGCTATCAGAACCAGGCCGGACGATCGCCGGTATGGGACGCGATCGGACGGCATTTCTACGATATGGAGTTCGACGAGGCGGACCGCACCGGTGCCATATTCGGCAATCAATTTATCGCGGATCTCGGTCCGCGCTACCCGATCTACGTCTCGATGCTTCCGACGGCCGCACAAGAGGCCCTCGGCCGTCCTCATGACGACGGCCGTCCGGCGCTCGCGATGCTCCTCGCAGAAGGCTTTCGCGACGAAGGCTATGTCGACATCTTCGACGGTGGACCGACACTGGTCTCGCCGATCGACTCGGTCCGCACCGTCGCCGCTTGCCGCAGTTTGCGCTATGCCGAGAATGGCGGCGACGAAGCCGCGCTGATTGCCTGCGGTAGCGGACCGGCCTTCCGCCTAGCTCGCGGACGCGCGCAGGCGCTCGCAGACGGTGACGCCCGGCTTGACGCTGCGGTGGCCGATGCGCTCCATATCCAGACCGGCGACTCGATCTCGCTCGCCCCCTATGGAGTCAGCGGCAATGAGCGATGCGCTGCCCTTTCTCCTGCCCGAGCGTGCCCCGGTGACCCTATTGCGCCAGCAAGACGCGCGCGTCCTGCGCGAGGTGCAGCGCGAACGCTCACAGCCGCTATGTGGATACGAAGACCGGTTCAGCGACATTGTCGATTATATCGTCCGGATTACAGACGAAATCTGGATGGAGCGCGCCGTCGGCTATATTTACGATACGTACGACGCGAGTTGCACGATCTATTCTTCGTACGGGATCGTTCGTTCGGTCGAGGAGGTCGTCGCCTCGACCGTCGCCACCCTCAACGCCTATCCCGATGGCGAAATCCACCATCTCGCCGTCGCTTGGAGTGGAGACGAGAAAGAGGGATTCTATACCTCCCACCTCGGTCACAGCCGATCGACCAATGTAGGTCGCACGCCGTGGGGTCCGGGAACCGGGCGCCGCACTTCGATCCGCTTTGCCGCCGACTGCATAAGCCGCGAGAACCGTATCCACACCGAATGGCTGGTCCGCGACAACGGCGCCGCAGTGCGCCAGCTCGGCTACGATCCGCATGCCATCGCCCGCACCGTAGCGGAGAATGGAACGGCGGAGACTTTCGTCGTCTCACCGCCGACGCGGCTTGACGGCCAGGCGCCGCGCGGACGCCTCGACCTCGACGAGTGCACGGTCGACGGGTGGGCGCGGGCGCTGTTCCACGATGTGTGGAACTTGCGCCGGCTTGATTGGCTTCCACGCGCCTATGCCGAGGATGTGGTGGCCCACGCGGGCGGCGGCCGCACCGCGCAAGGCCTGCGCAACTACCAGGCGCTAATCCTGCACGTCCTTGCCGCGATCCCCGATGGCATGATGCGCGTCGAGCACGTGAGTTGGAGCGAGGAAGCCGATGGGGTCATCGTCGCTGTTCGTTGGGTTCTCGAAGGGCGTAGCGCTCCCGGGGGCGTCCTCGGGGAGTGTCCGGCCGGGCAGCCCGTATTCATGATGGGCATGTCCCATCTGCGGCTTGCTGAGGGCAGGATCGTGGAGGAATGGATGCTATTCGACGAGATTGGCGTGCTGGCGCAGGCTTATCGTTGATGGCTTGGGACCAAGATCTGGAAGTGCTGTCACCGGTCGGCCGACCGATGTCTGAGCAGATGGCCGAAGGGCCGCGGCGGCAGGCACTGGATGGGTTCGACCCAGTGTATCGCGATATCGTCGATTACATCGTCCGCTGCACCCATCGGATTTGGGAAGAGAAGAACGCCGGCTTGTGCCGCACCCATTATGGCGCAGAGTGCGTGATGCACACGCTGGCGGGTCCGACGACGGGGATCGAGACCGTTACCCAGAACACGGTCGCGGCTGTCACAAGCTACGCTGATCGAGTGGTCCTGGCCGAGGACGTGATCTGGTCCGAAGACGCGCCCGGGGTTTTCTACAGCTCGCATCGCATTTCCAGTCGATCGACCCACTTCGGAGATGAGCCGCTGGTCGGTGCGGCCACCATGCGCGGGACCGGCGCGACTACGATCGCCGACTGCAAAGTCGTGGCCAACCGCATTGTCGAGGAATGGCTGGTCAGGGACAACTCGCGCGCGCTTTGGCAGGTGGGAGCAGAACCGAGCGAAGTTGCCGCCGCCGTCGCTGCGCTTGATCGCGAAGGCGATCAGACCCGCCATGACTGGCGCAAGGCGGCAATCGCGGAAACACGCTCGATGGGCAATGTTGACATCGACCCCGGCCACCCCGCATTTGCTTGCGCGCGAATGCTCTGCCGTGCCTTCGTCGAGGACCTTTACGGAGAAGCCGCGCAGCAGCTGTCGCCGGCGGCCGAGGTGCGCTGGCCGTCCAATCGGCACGGATTCGGCCGCGGCTACTGGATCGGCTGTCTGACGCAGATCGCAGCGGTGCTCCACGATCGCGCCTGGCGGTGTGAGCATGTCGCGGCTCGGCCCCTGCCGCGCGGCGATATCGCGGTGGCGCTGCGGTGGTCGCTGACCGGGTGGCACCGCGGCACCGGGGTGTGGGGCGAGCCGAGCGGGCGCGAGCTCTACCTGCTCGCCGCCTCGCATTACCGCCTCCGCGATGGCTGCATAGTCGAGGACGTCACCGTTTTCGACGAGGTGGCAGTGCTGCGCCAAATCGCCGGCGGCTTGGGCGCATGACGGTCTCTGAGCATTTTGCTGCGCTGGCCGACGGGCGCAGGCCCGAGCAGGACGGATTGCTCGGCAACGCACGCTGCGAATGGCAGGGGGTCGAATTTCTTGGCGAGGAGGCCATCCTCGCCCAATTCGCCCGCCAGCGTTTCGACTGCCAAGGCATCGCGTTCCATGTAGAAACAGCCAGCGGTGCGGCGTGGATCGGCACCGATGCTGCGCTCTTCGCCGACCTTTACGACGGCCGTATCGGGCGGCTATGGCGGCTCGGCGCCGGACATCCCGGCAAACTCGAACGCGCCGTATCGGTGGCGTTCGATCCCGATCTGCGTCAGGATCGCGGGGAGGTTGCGTTCCGGGCGGAGGACCACCCCGAGCTAGTGACGGAGAGCGCCGCCGCGCTGCGCAGCGCCGCATCCGCTGCGCTTCAGACCTTGGCGCGAGACGGTGCGCTGCGGGTGCGCGGCTTTGTGACTCGCGCGTTCGGCAACGGCACCGCGGCCGCCGCCCTCGTGGCAGTCTACGTCCTGAGCGACGATGCGCCGCGGCGCTTGCTGCGCGGTTATGCGGCAATCGGCGTGGCGCCTGGCCAGGAGCCTGCGATCGTCATCGACTTGCCGCCATCGGGTGCGTGGACACCCCGCCTATGACCGTCTCGCCGCCCCTGCTGCTCATTCCGGGAAACATGTGCGATGCTCGCCTCTGGCAGCCCGTTGCCCGTCTATTGGAGGAGGACGGGCATCGGGTGCAAATGGCCCCTCGTCTGGACCAACCGAGCATCGGCGAGATGGCGGATGCGGTTCTAGCCGCAGCCCAGGGGCCGCTAGCCGCAGCCCAGGGCCCTCTAATTGCGGTTGGTTTTTCAATGGGCGCAATCGTCGCCGCAGAGATGGCGCGTCGCGCCCCTAGGCGCATTGCAGCGCTCGGCTTGATCGCCTTCAACGCCGCCGCCGACTTGCCCGTGCGTGCCGCGGTGCGGCCGCGCCAGCAGGCCGCGGTCAAGGCGGGCGAGCTTGCGCGCATCGTCGCCGAAGAGCTCAAGCCGAACTACCTCGCCGCCGCCAACCAGCGCGATGGTGCCTTGCTCGACCTGGTCATGGAGATGGCGGAAGAGCTCGGCGCGGAAGCATTTGTCTCGCAGAGCGAAGCCCTGCGCCAGCGCGACGACCTACGCTCGTCGCTCTCCCAACTGCAGATGCCGGTCTTGCTCGCCTGCGGCAGCGAAGATCGTCTGTGTCCGCCTGACTGGCACCGCGCCTGGGCCGCAGCGATCGGCCCGCGAGCCCGTTGCCTGGAGATCGCAGGAGCCGGGCATCTGGTGCCGCTCGAACGCCCGCAACCGCTCGCCGACGCTCTGCTCGGTTGGCTTGCCGAGGAGACCCTATGCCCGACCGCATCCTGACCACGCACGTCGGCTCGCTGCCGCGGGGAAGGGAGCTCACCGAGCTGCTATTCGCCGCCGAGCGCGGCGACGTTGTCGACCAAGAGCGGTTCGATAAGGTGGCTGCTGCCGCAGTGGAGGAAGCGGTGCAGCGCCAGGTCGCGGCTGGCATCGCCATCGTCTCCGATGGCGAGATGAGCAAGATCAGCTACGCGACATATATCAAGGATCGGATCAGCGGTTTTGCGGGTGACAGCCCGAGGCGCGCGCCTGCCGATCTCGAGGCATTTCCGACCTTTCTCGAGCGTCAGGCCAAAGGTGGCGGCACACCGAGTTATCGCCGGCCGCGGTGTGTCGGCGAGGTGCGCCCGGTTACACTCGAACCGCTGCACGATGACATGCGCCGCTTCGCTGCGGCCCGGGAGGCTCACGGTGATCCGGTCGGGTTCATGAACGCCGCCTCGCCTGGCGTCATCGCACTGTTCCAACCCAACGACTTCTACCCGAACGATGATGCCTATCTCGAGGCGCTAGCCGAGGCGATGCGGCCCGAATACGAGGCCATCGTAGCCGCCGGGCTTATCCTCCAGCTTGACAGTCCCGATCTCGGCCTTGGCCGCCACATGATGTTCAAGGACCGCTCAGACGCGGATTATCTCGTCGCCATCGGCCGGCATGTCGAAGTGCTCAACCATGCCCTGCGCAACATCCCGGCCGAATGCTGCCGTATGCATGTCTGCTGGGGCAACTACGAAGGCCCCCACCACTGCGACGTCGAAATGGAGGTCATTCTTCCCACGTTGCTGCGGGCGAAGCCGGCCGGGTTGCTGTTCGAGACCGCCAATCCAAGGCACCAGCACGACTGGGCAGCGTTCGCCGAGAACCTCGCGCGGTTGCCCGGCGACAAGGTGCTCATTCCCGGCGTGATCGATTCCACCACCAACTTCATCGAACATCCCAAAGTCGTGGCCGAGCGGGTCGAGCGCTTCGTCAATCTGGTCGGAGCCGAACGGGTGATCGCCGGAACCGATTGCGGCTTTTCAACCTTCGCGGGTTTCGGCGCGGTCGATCCCGAAATCGTCTGGGCGAAGCTAGCGAGCCTGGCCGAAGGCGCTGCGATCGCCAGCAAGCGGGTGGCGTCGTGGGCTTGAAACAGCGCCTGGCGAGCGGCGATACGCTGTGGGGCTCGTTCCTCAAGACCCCTTCGCCGATCCTCGTCGAGGTCCTTGCTAGCGCCGGACTGGATGTGCTGTGCCTCGATGCCGAGCACGCCCCCTTCGACCGGGCGGCAATCGATACCTGTATTTTCGCAGCCCGCGCCGCAGGAATGCCAGTGATCGTCCGCACCCCAACAGCGGCATCCGAGCATATTCTCAATGCCCTCGATTGCGGTGCTGATGGGGTTCTCGTTCCCCATGTCCGCACGGCGGATGAGGCCCGCGCCCTGGTCTGCGCTGCGCAATACGGGCGGGGGGGACGTGGCTATGCGGGCTCGTCGCGTGCAGCTGGCTATGGTTCGGTCACCATTCCCGCCCACCTTGCGGCAAGTAAAGAGCGCACGGTCGTGTTAGCACAGATCGAAGACGTCGAAGCGGTCGAGGCTGTCGAAGAGATTGCAGCGGTGGCAGGCCTAGACGCGCTTTTCATTGGACGGATCGACTTGACCATCGCGCTTGGCGAGACCGACCCGAATGCCCCGCGGGTGATCGAGGCGGTCGAACGCATACTCGCCGCCGGCCTCGCGGCCAGCCTGCCCGTGGGCATGTTCGTTCCGCGAGACCCCGATGTGGCCGTATGGAGCGAGAAGGGCGCGCGTCTGTTCCTCCAGGGCTCCGACCACGCCTTCATGCGCGCGGGGGCGAGGGCTGCGCGCGCGGCTGCCGGGCTCTAGGATGGCTCGCCACGGACGACGATAAGCTGCGCGTCGCTCGCGCTCGCGGCGTAGGCGCGCAGTAGGCCGATTGGCACGGTCATTGTGTCCCCAGCAGCAAGGCTGACGTTCCCCTCTGGTGTGCGAACTTCGGCATACCCGCTCTGCACGAACACGACCTCGGGGCTCTGCTGCTCTAGCGCAGGCGTGCTCTCCGCGAGCCGCAGCCCGATGCGGCTGACGGTGAACCCCCGGGCGGCTGGAAGCGTGCCTCCCGGGCCGATCGCGCATTGTTCGCCCAGACGTGGGGCAGTCGAGGCGCGAGAAATGATTTCATTTTCGTCGGAGGGCCGCATCCGCCGCAGACCGGCAATAGCCGCAGGGCTGGTGACTGGCATTGGCTTTACGCCGGGCGGGGGGTTTGCCCCAGGGTCGTGTCGACTAGTGCCCCGTTTTCCAGAAGTATTAGCCCGTAGCGTTCGGCCATCCTGAACACCTCTGGAGCCCACAGCACCCGCCCTGGGTCGTCGCCTCCGAGCACGGACCAAAGAAAACCTGTCTCCTCGCCGATGTTTTCGAATCCGCGAAAGGTGTGAATTGGAAATGAAACGATATCACCAGGCTCCGCGTCGACTTGGGCGTCCTCGCCGTGCTCGCCGAAGGTAAAGCGCCAACGTCCAGAGTGGACTACGAATACCTCGGCGGTGTCGTGACTGTGCTGCGAGTTCACACACCGGGGCGGCTGGCGTGCGCCGCCAATGTTGAAGCCGTGAGGTTCGGTGATGTGGACGTGCTGCTCGGGATTTTCCGAAACGCCAGGCCCGATAATCGTGAAATTCTCCTTGGCGTCGGAGCCTGGCGTGCGGGTATCGATGAATGCGTTTCGGCAAGGAATGAGGTCGCGGTAGCGGACGACACGCGCCTCCAGAGCCGCAGGGATTCGACCATTCGGTCCCGAATTTGAAGCCACTGTGATTTGTCCCGTCCGCCACCTATCGCAATGACCTTGCAATTTTGTGCATTCGCAGTCAATGGGGTTCGCCAAACTGGTGGAGGTTTCGTACTATGGCTGACTATCTCAAGCGCGGTGCGACGGCGGAGGCGAAGGCGGACGCGGACCGCAAGGTTCGCGATATTGTCGAGGCGACGCTGGCGGACATCGAGCGGCGTGGCGATGCGTCGGTGCGCGAACTGTCGGTGAAGTTCGACGGCTGGGACCGCGAGAGCTACGCGCTGACGAGCCGAGAGAAGCAGGACTGCCTCGACCAGCTTTCGGGTCAGGACTTGAAGGATATCGAGTTCGCGCAGGCGCAGGTGCGTAATTTCGCGAAGATCCAGCGCGCGAGCATGACCGACGTCGAAGTCGAGACGCTGCCGGGCGTGGTGCTGGGCCACAAGCACATCCCGGTGAGCGCGGCGGGCTGCTACGTGCCCGGCGGCAAGTATCCCTTGCTCGCTTCGGCGCACATGAGCGTGATCACCGCCAAGGTCGCCGGCGTGCCGCGGGTGATCACCTGCGCGCCGCCGTTCGGCGGCAAGCCCGCACCCGCGATCGTCGCGGCGCAGGTCATGGCCGGGGCCGACGAGATCTATGCGCTCGGCGGTATCCAGGCGATCGGGGCGATGGCGCTGGGGACCGAGAGCATCGCTCCGGTCGACATGCTGGTCGGTCCGGGCAACGCCTTCGTCGCCGAGGCCAAGCGCCAGCTGTTCGGCCGGGTGGGCATCGACCTGTTCGCCGGTCCGACCGAGACGCTGGTCATCGCCGACGAGATCGGCTGCGACGGCGAGCTGGCCGCGACCGACCTGCTTGGCCAGGCCGAACACGGTCCCGACAGCCCGGCGGTCCTGCTCACCACCAGCCGCAAGCTGGCGGAGGAGACGATGCGCGAAGTCGAGCGACTGCTGACGATCCTGCCCACCGCCGACATCGCGCGTCGCGCCTGGGAAAGCTTCGGCGAGGTCATCGTCGCCGAAGACGACGCCGAGATGGTCCGCATCGCCGACGCGCTCGCCTCCGAGCACGTCCAGGTGATGACCCGCGATCCCGACTGGTTCCTGAACCACATGACCAACTACGGCGCGCTGTTCCTGGGGCCGCGAACCAACGTCAGCTTCGGCGACAAGGTGATCGGCACCAACCACACGCTGCCGACGAAGAAGGCGGCGCGCTATACCGGGGGCTTGTGGGTCGGCAAGTTCATCAAGACCTGCACCTACCAGCGCGTCCTGACCGACGAGGCGTCGGCGATGATCGGGGAATACTGCAGCCGCCTGTGCGCGCTCGAAGGATTCGCCGGCCACGGCGAGCAGGCCAACATCCGCGTGCGGCGCTATGGCCATCGCGAGGTGGCTTATGCAGGCAAAGCCGAGCCGCTGCTGGCGACGGCGGACTGATGACTGCGCTGCCAGTCACGCCATCGTTCCGGCTCGACGGGCGCCGGGCGCTCGTCACCGGGGCGGGGCGGGGGATCGGCCTGGCGCTGGCCGCGGCGCTGGCCGAGGCGGGGGCCGAAGTGACACTCGTGGCGCGCTCGGGCGACGAGATCGAAGCCGGGGCGGCGGCGATCCGCAAGGCCGGCGGAAACGCCCGGGCGGCGGCGCTGGATGTCTCTAACCTCGCCGCGGTCGCCGATTTCTTCGCTGAGCGGCCCGCCTTCCACGTGCTCGTCAACAACGCCGGGACCAATCGGCCCAAGCCGATGACCGACGTCAGCGAGGCCGACTACGACGCGGTGCTCGATCTCAACCTCAAGAGCACGTTCTTCGTCACCCAGGCTTGCGCGCGGCGGATGCTGGCCGAGCGCAGCGGCGGTTCGCTGATCCACATCGGCAGCCAGATGGGGCATGTCGGCGGCCCAAATCGTTCGCTCTACTGCGCCTCGAAGTGGGCGCTCGAGGGCATGAGCAAGGCTCTCGCGCTCGATCTGGCGGCGCATGGCATCCGCTCCAACACGATCGCCCCGACGTTCATCGAAACCCCGATGACCAAGCCCTTCTTCGAAGACGCGGCATTCCGCTCTTCGGTGCTGGACAAGATCAAGCTGGGCCGGATCGGCAAGGTCGAAGACCTCATGGGCGCCGTGGTGTATCTCGCCGCCAATGCCAGCGCCATGGTCACCGGAACCAGCCTCATCGTCGATGGCGGATGGACCGCTGAGTGAGTCCCCGCTTTTTCCTGATTGACGGATGACACCTAGCCACCCTTACGTGCGCGTGGTCACTTGCCTTCACATGAAATCGCTGTCCTAAGCTGATCGCATGAGCTCTGACAGTTCCACTGTGCCGGATCGCACCAGGCGCCCAACCTCATACGATGTCGCCCGCCTCGCAGGGGTGTCGCAGTCGGCGGTATCGCGCTGCTTTCGCCCCGGTAACAGCATTTCGGACGAAAAGCGCAAAGCCATCCTCAAGGCTGCGGCCAAGCTGGGCTACGAACCGAACGCCTTCGCCTCGAGCTTGATCACGCGCCGCTCGAACCTCGTGGCGCTCCTGATCTCCAATTTGACGAACCTCTATTACCCCCAAGTACTTGCTGAGCTTTCTCACCGCCTCGACGTCGAAGGAATTCGGGTCCTCCTCTTTGCACTCCAGCACGAGAGTGACGTCGGAGCGGTCCTGACGCAGCTATGGCGCTATCGTGTCGACGGGGCGATCGCCGCAGCGCATTTGTCTCCGGCTCATCTGGCGCAGTTCGAGCGCCATCGCGTACCGGTCGTGCTCTACAACCGCTTTGCGGAAGGGGGGGACCGTGCCGAGCGTATTCTGCGACTCGATCGGCGGCGAGCGGCTTCTGATCGACCGTTTGGTAGAAGCGGGGCACCGGCGGTTCGTCATAATCGGCGGCCCTCCGGACAGCTATGTGGGTAATCAGCGCGTCGAAGGCGCGGTAACCCGCCTGGCGCACCATGGACTTGAGCCACTCATTCTCCAGGGCAATTTCGATCACGAAAGCGGCGCGGCGGGGCTGCGTCAGGCGCTCAAAGCGCCGGGCCGGCCCGATGCGATCGTGTGCGCCAACGATCTCATGGCGATAGGCGCAATGGATGCGGCGCGGGACGAATTCGGACTCAGGGTTCCCGAGGACATTTCGATCGTTGGCTTTGATGGCGTGGGCCCGGCTGACTGGCCCAGTTACCGTTTGACTACCATCCGGCAACCGGTTCGCAGGATGACGGAAGCCGCGGTGACCATGCTGCTCGAACGAGTGGAAAACCCAGAGCTTCCGCCCGAAATCCGTAGCTTCACCGGAACTCTCATTGAGGGGCGCTCTGCCCGGGTCTAACCGGCGCAGAGCCGGAACCCGGCAAGGTTGGGATGGAATGTACTTTGGCCGCCTCCAGGCCAGCTACCGGATGCGCGCAATAATCGGCAGCGTAGAACCCGCTCGGGCGGTGGTTGCCGGACTCGCCGAGCCCGCCAAAGGGCATCGCGCCAGAGGCGCCTGTGGTCGGCCGATTGCGATTGACAACGCCCGCTCGTATCGACCGGCGAAATTGATCCCACAAACCGGGATCGTCACTGATCAGCCCAGCGGCGAGACCGAAGCGAGTTCGGTTCGCGAGTTCGATCGCCTGGGGAAAGTCCGGCGCGCGGATCACCTGAAGAAGGGGTGCGAAGATTTCCTCGTCGGCAGCGTCTACCCCGGTGCTGTCGATCAAACCTGGGCTCACGAAAGCCTCGGATCGGTTTGGGACGGCCTCAAGCGGCACCAGCGAGCGCGATCCCGCTGCGACCAGCGCGGTCTGAGCGTCGTGAGCTGCCCGTGCCGCCTGGCTTGAAATCACCGGCCCCATGAAGGGCTGATCGAAATCGTTCCAGGCCCCGATCCGCAAGGCCGCAATGCGCTCGCTGAGCGCCGCAACCATTTGGTCTCCGTAGCCGCCTTGGGGCACAATCAGTCGCCGGGCGCAGGTGCAGCGCTGTCCCGCGGTGATGAAGGCGGATTGAACGACGACCTCGGCTGCCAGTGCAGGATCGCCGTCCCAGGCAACCAGCGGATTGTTGCCGCCAAGCTCGAGCGCGAGGATGACTTCCGGGCGGTCTATCAAGGTGCGGCGCAGAAAGCGCCCCGCCCGGGCCGAACCTGTAAAGAGAACGCCATCGACGTCGCACGCGACCAAGGCGCCGCCAGTCTCCCTTCCGCCATGCACGATCTGCACGACATCCCCAGGAACTCCCGCCTCCCACAACATTTCGACCATCGCCTGCCCGACCCACGGGGTCTGCTCAGACGGCTTGAATACGACGCAGTTGCCGGCAAGCAGCGCCGGAACGATATGACCGTTGGGCAGGTGACCGGGAAAGTTGAACGGGCCGAGGACCGCCATGACTCCATGCGGTCTGTGGCGAAGTGTTGCAACGCCGAAGTCGGTCGCGGCTTCGCGCTCTCCGGCCCGCTCGTGCAGCGCTGCGACCGATAGCGCCACCTTGCCGATCATCGCCGCTACTTCGGTTCGAGCTTCCCATAGGGGCTTGCCTGCCTCGCGGGCGATGCGCAGCGCCATCGCCTCGTCCTGCCCCTTCAGCTTCGCCGCGTAACCCTCGAGGATGTCGACGCGTTCGGCCAACGGCCTGCGACTCCACAGGGGTAGCGCCTGTCGAGCCCGGGCGACAGCAGCTGCACAGGCTTCTGCCGGCGCCACGTCGCCCTGCCAGAGTTCCTCTCCGAGCGCCGGATCGAACGAACGGAGGATCACGAGGCCTCCGCCAGCGTCATCGCGGCACAAGTCCTCTCGAAGCGATCGAGCGCCTCCCGTGCTTCGGCGGTCGTCAAGTTGAGCGGCGGAAGCAAGCGAACGATGTTGTCGCCACCGCCAGCCAACAACAACCGCTGCTGGCGAGCCGACGCGATAAAAGCTCGATTGTTCGGGTGTAGGGCAACCCCGATGAGCATACCCTTGCCGCGAATTTCCTTGACGATATTCGGATGAGCCTGGGCCAGCACGGAGAGCCCGTCACGAAGAAATTCGGCGATGGTGCGGGAAGTCTGGAGAAAGGCCGCCTCGGCGATGATATCGAATGCTGCCTCAGCGACCGCCATCGCCAGGGGGTTGCCGCCGAAGGTTGAACCATGGGTGCCTGGAACCATCCCCACGGAGGCCGCTTCGGAAGCCAGGCATGCGCCGACGGGAAAGCCGCCTCCAAGCGCCTTGGCGATCGCCATCACATCCGGTTCACATCCGTGATGCCATTGGTGAGCGAACAGGCGCCCGGTTCTGCCCATACCGCTCTGGACCTCATCATAGATGAGCAATACGTCGCGGCGCGAACACTCCCGGCGTAGCCAGCGGAGCAGTGCGCGAGGTAGTTCGCGAGCTCCACCCTCGCCCTGCACCGGCTCGACTATGATAGCAGCGGTCTCCGGCCGGGCGAGCGCCTTTGCAAGCGCCGCTTGGTCATCGATGGGCAGCGCGGAGTATCCCGGAAGGCGCTCGCCAAAACCTTCGAGATACGAAGGGTTACCGGCCGCGTTAATCGTCGCGTAAGTGCGGCCGTGAAAGGCGCCGGAGAGGGAATAGACCCAAGTCCGTTCTGGACGGCCGCGGACGTAATGATAGCGCCGAGCAAGTTTGAGGGCGCATTCCACGGCCTCGGCGCCGGAATTGGTGAAAAACACTTGGTCGGCGAAACAGCTGCTGGTGAGCTTCTCCGCGAGGCGTTCCTGACCGGGCACGCGGAACATGTTGGAAATATGCCACAATTTGCCGGCTTGCTTGTCCAACGCGGCGCGCAGGCGGGGATGAGCATGCCCGAGCGCGTTTGTGGCTATCCCTGAGACGCAATCGAGATAGGCATCGCCGCTCTCGCTAAAGAGCCAAGGCCCCTCTCCGCGCACGAAGACCGGCGCCGCCCTGTTGTAGACGTTCATCAGAGCATGAGTCATTGATGGCCTCCCGCGCAAGCCATTTCCCTTGCTCAGGAACAGTCCCAACAACAAAACGACTTGTGCGCATGTCATCATTCCGGAAGGGAATGAACCATGAGTGATTCCCGCTTGCTGCCCGGGATGGGTGCACTGCGCTGCTTTCATGAAGCCGCCCGAACCGGCAGCTTTACCCAAGCTGCTGCCGCACTTAACCTGACCCAAAGCGCGGTAAGCCGCCAGATCGCAAAACTTGAAGCGCTACTTGCCGTCCAGCTCTTTGCCCGGCATGGGCCGCGTCTCGAATTGACGACGCGCGGGTCAGCTTACGCGGCGGCGATCGCCGGTCCGCTCGCCGCTATCGCGCAGGCCACCGCGCGCTATCGATCGGTACTCGATTCAGGGGTGATCTCGTTGGCCACACTGCCGAGTTTCGGCATGCGGTGGCTGGCACCGCGCCTCGCCCACCTTACTCGCGAAGCGCCGGAGCTCGTCGTGAACCTCTTTGCACGAAACGACGAGTTCGACTTCGCTGCGGAACCGTACGACGCGGCCATCCACTTCGGGCGACCCGATTGGGGGCGCGCGCGTTGCGATCTGCTGTTCGCCGAGGTGGCTGTCGCGGTGATGGCGGGATCGTGGTTGTCGGGCCGTGAGGAACCCCCGAGGACCTGATGGCGCGAGTTCCGTTGCTGGCCATGAGCAACCGGCTGGACGCATGGGACAAGTGCGACCTCGCCACGGGCGCTGCAGTTTTATCTCGAAAACCTACGGCGACGTTCGAGCACTTTTCGATGCTGGCGCAAGCGACCGCGGCCGGTGCCGGAGCGGCGATCATCCCCCGATACCTTATTGGTGATGAGTTGGCGGACGGTCGCTTGGTCGAGATCCCTGGAGTTCGGCTAAAGGAGAGCGAGGGGGCATACTATCTCGTCTATCCCACCGAAAAACTTGAGAAAGCGGCGTTCCGCAAGTTTCGAAGATGGCTGCTGCAAGAAGCTGCGGGAGAGAGCGGCGCGAAAATCTCGTGACGCCTAGCGGCGTCAGGTCCGCGGAACAGTGGCGATCCGTTCCAGAACATCCAGGCCTTGGCACTTCAGGAAGTGCAAGATGTCGATGAATATCCAGTTTTCTGCAAGCTTGTCTCCGTCGCGCCGATAGACGTCGACGACGCGCATCTCACCCCGCTCGGCCGAGGTGGGCAATCCAAGGTAGCCGCCGATATTGCGCATGGTCAGATTCGGCCAGCCAAAGAAACCGCCATAATTGCCCTCGGTTACGAAGGCGACGTGACCGTGAAAGACGCGGTCATGAAGGTGCGCGCGGAAGGGCCCGGCGTGCTGTTCGATATAGCGTTCGATTGTGTAGCTCGCACCGATTCCGGCTGGACCCCACCAGATCATGTCCTCGGCCCAGTGCTGGCGCAACTCGTCCTCCCGGCGGGGGTACTTGCCGGGGTTGCCGATGTCGGTGATCATCCGCTTGATCAGCGCATAGGTCGCTTGCCCTTCGTGCTCAGGCCGAGGTTCGTACAGTAGCGCATCTTGCGTCATCGGGCCGGGCTGAACCAGGTGGGCTCCGGTCTGGGGGGGCAACGGTGCAAGACCGGTTTGGAGCATCAGATGGACGATGTCGCAAAACAGCGCGGTTTCCGCGATCTGGCCGTTCGCAACCCGATTGAACTCAGCGTAGCGCAACATCGCTATCTTGCGTGTGGGAGGAATGCCGAGCCAGGGCCGATCGAACAGCCCGAGCAAATGGCCCATCGAAAGTACCCACACCGTGTCGTCTTCTCGGGCCCTGTTAAGTCCGGCGAGGAAAACGTCGGTACGACGCTGAACCGGAGCGAAGGCCTCCAACAACGGAGACCAGAAGGTCCGAGCCACGGCTTCAGTCCCGCTCAGCTCGTTAAACGGGTGAACGCCGCGCCAACGGTAATCCGGCGATACATGTGCAGCCAAGACCGACGCCGCGGTCTCCGGCTTGGCTCTCGTCATTGCCTCGTGGCAGGCGTGCACGACAGCCTTGGCGGACTGTAGTTGGGCGGCCGTAGCGGTCATCCCTTGTGCAGCAGGATCTGCTTCCAGATCGCCACCGTATCCAGAACGACGGTCTCGCTACGCAGGCCCCACGGCCCGAAATCGGCATGGCTGAATCCCATGACGTACACTGGCGCGCCCGTCGGTTGCCCGAACAAGCCCCAACCGTCATGCTTTCCCTGCAAGCTCCAGCGCAGCGCGCCGCGCGGGCCCAACATGGGATCGTCGTTGCCGATCCGATGGTCGATCTTGAACTCTGCCGACGGGAAAGCGGCACGCAGCCCGGTCCAGAAGTCTTCCGCCGGGCCATGCGATCGCGCTTCGATGCCGTCCGGATAAGCCAGGCGACACGCGCGGTCGTAATTCCTGGCGACGGCAGCAATGTCAGCGTCCATCAGTGCGCTGAGAATCTCGGCATAGCGCTGGCCCCATGGATCGTCGTTGCCGGTACCGGTGTACGACCCGATGGCGTCATGATCGGGCGTGAAAGGCGCCGGCGCGGTCTCCGGTCCGCCCTCCCGGATAATCTGTGCCCGCGCAAACTCTTCGGGTTCGATCCCGATCTGCCGACAGATCGCTCCCTGATCGCGCGCCAGCCACTCGTCGTCGATTACTCCGGCCCGAACGTGGCATTCGGCGATCGCCCTAAAACCGACTCGACGACCCGTGGCCGGTCCGAAGACGCCCGAGCCGAGGTGGGTGGCGGTGCAGGAGATCCGATGCGAGCTCAACATCCCGGCTTCCGGCGAGCCCGACCAGACAACATCGTCCGCCAGCAACGTGCGATCGGGAAACTCCGCCAACGTCGCGAGGGTCGCTGCAATCACACGCTCGTTGCCGCGCGATAAGCCACCCGGCATCCTGACGATGATGTCCTTTGCATACCACTCACGCAGAGCGGCAACGTTGCGGCCTTCCCAAATGGTGCGGGTTATATCGATGATGTAGTCTGGAAGATCTTTCCATTTCGCGTCGAAGCCCGCCATGGCCATAGTGCCGTACCCCTCGCAGATCATTCCATGGCCGTCAGCGAACGGTTGAGTTACGCTGATTTGCATTCGAATGCAACAATGCTCGTCGCTGCTTCCAGAGTTCTTCCGTCGTACGAGAATCTCGGTCTCAGTGAGCTTGATCCGTCCGCCTAGACGAGATGCAAAGCTGAGAACGAAGCTGCCATGTGACGCCCCGCAGCCTCAACGCGCTGCGCGGCTGGGCCTTGGCGGCCAAGGCCGAGGGTGGGGTCGACAATTGGGGTCCCAAACCGGAAGCTCGCAGGTCAAACTTGGCGCTTGACCCAATCGCGCCGGATCTTCTTGGCCAGCGACCATTTGTGGACTTCGGTCGGGCCGTCGTAGATGCGAAACGCGCGAACCTCGCGGAAGACCTGCTCGACGATCGTCGCGTCGCTGACCCCGGTGCCGCCCATGACCTGGACACAGCGGTCGGCGATGCGCATCAGCGCCTCCGACACTGCGACCTTGGCCATCGAACTCTCGCTCGTACCCGGCGCGCCGCTGTCGAGAATGCTTGCGCACCAGTCGATCGTTAGTTCGGCCTGTTTGAGGTCGATCAGATTGTCGGCAAGCATGAAGCCGACCCCCTCGTGCTCGATCAGGAACTGCCCGAACGCCTGGCGGCGGTTGGCGTAGTCGATGGCGATCTCGTTGGCGCGCACGCATGCGCCGAACCAGCGCATGCAGTGCGATAGGCGGGCCGGGGCAAGCCGGACCTGGGCGTACTTGAAGCCCTCGCCCGCCTCGCCGAGCATCTGGTCGGCGGGAACGCGCAAATCGTCGATCAGGACCGTGGCGTGACCGCCGGGCATCGAGTTGTCGATCGTGTTGGGGACATGCTCGATGCGGATCGCGGGATCGGGCAAGTCCACCACGAACATGCAGGCGCCCTGCTCGGCGCGGGCCATGACGATCCCGACCTTGGCGCCTTGCGCGCCGGTGATGAAGGTCTTGCGGCCCGAAACCACCCAGTGGTTGCCGTCGGGACGGCAGGTGGTCTGCATCATCGACGGATCGGACCCCGCGCCGCCATCCTCGGCCGGCTCGGTCATGAAGAACGCCGAGCGCGCGCGCCCCTCGATCATGGGTTTGAGGAAGCGCTGCTTGAGCTCCTCGCTGCCGACCTTGCCAAGGAGGAACATGTTGCCTTCGTCAGGCGCGGCGGTGTTGAGCGCGACGGGGCCGAGCGGCGAGAGGCCCGATTTTTCGAGAACCACTGCAGTCTCGCGCTGCGAGAGGTGGCGGCCATCGGGAAGGATGTGCGGGGTCAGCACGCCCGCGGCGCGGGCCTTTTCCTTGAGTTCATCGGCCAGTTCGTCGGTCGGCGCGCCGTGGTGGTCGCGGCGCGGGTCGGTCTCGAAGGGGACGACCACTTCGCGCACGAATGCTTCGACATTGGCCGCGATCCTTGCGGTCAGTTCGGGTCCGACGCCTTGGCTCATGTGACGTTCTCCACCGCCGCACATGCCCGCATCGGCTCCTCGCCGTGCATCGCGGTCAGCCCCAGCCGCGCGAACATCGCTCCGTCGGCGTCGTCGCCCGCATTGGGCGCGGTGAGCAACTTGTCGCCGGTGAAGATCGAGTTGGCCCCGGCGAGGAAGCACAACGCCTGCGTCGCCTCGCTCATGCTTTCGCGGCCCGCGCTCAAGCGCACCATGCTCAGCGGCATCGTGATCCGCGCCACCGCGACAGTGCGGACGAACTCGATGTCGTCGATCTTCGCCAGCGGGGTGTCCGCCAGCATGTCTCCCAGCACCGTGCCCCGAATCGGCACCAGCGCGTTGACCGGGACGCTCTCGGGATGCCGCGGCAGCGTCGCCAGGGTGTGGATGAACCCGACCCGGTCCTCGCGGGTCTCGCCCATCCCGACGATCCCGCCCGAACACACCGCGATGCCAGCGCGGCGGACTTCGCCCAGCGTATCGAGCCGGTCCTGCATCGTCCGCGTGGTGATCGCGCGTTCGTAGTACTCGGGGCTGCTGTCGATGTTGTGGTTGTAGTAGTCGAGCCCGGCCTCGGCGAGCTGATCGGCCTGCCTGGGGCTGAGCATCCCCAGCGTCATGCAGGTCTCCAGCCCCATCGCGCGCACGCCCTTCACGATCTCGAGAAGCGCGGGCATGTCGCGGTCCTTGGGGTTGCGCCAGGCCGCGCCCATGCAGAACCGCTGGCTCCCGTGATCCTTGGCCTGCGCCGCCGCTTGCAGCACGCTGCGGACATCCATCAGCTTGGTCGCCTCGACCCCCGCGTCGGCTTTCACCGACTGCGCACAATAGCCGCAATCCTCCGGGCAGCCGCCAGTCTTGATGCTGAGCAAGGTGCAGAGCTGGATCTCGTCCGCCGCATGATGCGCGCGATGGACCTCGGCGGCGCGGAACACCAGTTGGGTGAACGGCAGGTCGAAGAGGGCGGCGATCTCAGGCCGGGTCCAGTCGGTGCGGGGCGCGCTTGTGGCTGGCGCGACGCTCGGGTTCGGGCGTTCGCGCAGCGCGATTGACTCGATCCTGCTCATGGCCTTGAATTCCCCTTTCCCGACATCCGGTAGCCACCGAAAGGCTCCAATGCCATCGGCAAAATCGTCGGATGTGCGCGCGAATTCGCGTCGATATGGGGACGGCTCGGTCGGCTAGAACTCCAGCCCAGCGGTTATGCGCCACATCATCGGTTCATTGTAGAACTTGAACCCCGGCGGGAAGTTACTGCCGACGAAGTGGTTGTCGAAGCAGTTGGAGCAATCGACTCCAATCCGCCACGGGCCCTCGTCCGGACGAAGGGTCAGCGATGCGCCGACCAGCCATTCGCCGCCGACGAAATCGCCCGGGACGCCCGCGGTACCCACCGTCTGACGCGAGGTGTAGCTCGCGTTTGCGGCGGGGGTCAGGCGGACGCCGCCGAGCCGGATGTCGTAACTGCCGCCAAAGCTCGTGGTAAATTTGGGGGTGCGTTCCGGGATCGCCAGCGAGCCGTCGGGGGCGACGATGCCCTGACCGCAGCTTGCCGCGTTGCCCGCCCGGCACGATGCCTGCTGCGCCACGATCGTGGAATCCGGATTGCGATACTTCGCGCGTTGCAGACCGACGTTGGCGAACAGCGAGAGACCGGCGGTGGGTACGAACTGGGCCTCGGCTTCGACGCCATAATCGCGGAAATCGGAGCCGTTCTGGGTGACAAAGTTGATCGCCCCGGTCGAATCGACAAAGCCCAGCGGCACCTGGAAGCCGTTCACGTCGGTATAGAACCCGGTCAGGTTGAAGCGCAGCGTGCGGTCGAGCAATTCGGAGCGAAGACCGGTCTCGTAGGACCAGACCTTTTCCGGCCCGAACACCAGGAAGTTCTCGGCGGACAGCGCGCGCGCATTCCACCCGCCCGATCGAAAGCCGCGGGTGGCCGAGGCGAACATCATGAATTCGGAGCTGGTGCGGTATTCGACCGCCACGCGTGGGGTGAACAACGAGATGGATTGCTTGAGCGGGATGCCCGCCGCGCGGATGTCGGCCGTGCCATAGGGCACGCCGAAGAGCAGAGGGTTGGGGTTTGGGATTACTCTTACATGCTTATCTTCGTGCGTGTAGCGGCCGCCCGCGGTCAGGGTCAGCTCGTCGGTCGCGTGCCAATCGATCTGCGCGTAGACCGCGGGCGCGGAGGTGGTGTTGCCGAGCACGCGATCGGAGAGGACCAGCGGGATGCCGACGCCGCCGCCCAGGTTGATGGTGAAGACGTCGGCGAAATCGGTGCGGTTCTTTTCGTGGATGTAGAAGGCGCCGGCGACGTAATCGATCGTCCCCGCTTTCCCCGTCAGCTTCACTTCCTGGGTAAACTGCTCGAACCGGCCGGCATTGACGATTGCGAAGCCTCCGGTCGTCAGCGGGCCGTCGAACAGATCGGAGAGATAATCCTGCTTGAGATTGCGATAGCCGGTGATGATGTTGATCGTGGGGCCGCCGGTATCGATCTGCAGGTTCGAGGTGACAGAGGCGTTCTTGGTGATGTTCTGCAGCTTGAACCCGGCCTTGCGGCCGATGACCAGGCCCGCCAGCGCGGCGGTGTTCCGGTTAAGTCCTGTGCGACTGACGAGATCGTCACCGACGAGCACGGAAGGGAGGTTGACCTGGTTGCCCCGAATGTAGTCGGCGGCGACATCCCAGGTGATCGTCTCGCTTGGCAGCAGCCGGAGGGCCGCGCGCGCGCCATAGCTCTTCTCGCCGTTGTTGCGCTCACCCGTCGTCAGGTTCTTGACATATCCGTCGCTGCGCAAGGCAAATCCCGAGAATTTGGTCAGCACTTTGTCCGACAGCGGCAGATCGACCGAAGCGCGGCCGCGCCAGCTGTCGAACCGGCCATAGCTCGCCTCGGCGTAACCGCCGAGTTCGCTCGATGGCTTCTTGAGGATGACGTTGATGGCGCCGCCGGTCGTGTTGCGGCCGAACAGGGTGCCCTGGGGTCCGCGCAGCACTTCGATCCGCTCCACGTCGAAGAACGAGAAATTGTTGGCGTTCTGGCGGCTGATGTAGATGTCGTCGACATAAGTGCCGACCGGCGGATCGAAGGTCGCGATGGATTCGGTGTTGCCCAGCCCGCGAATGAAATAGGTATTGGCCGAGCCGATCCCGACGTTGCTGGTCCCGACCATGTTGGGCACCAACCGGGCGAGATCGAGGGTCGTGTCGATCTGTTTCGCGGTCAAGTCCGCCGCGGTAAACGCCGAAACCGCGACCGGCACATCCTGAAGGCTCTGCTCGCGCCGTTGCGCAGTGACGATGATGTCGTTCAGCGTGCCCTGGGGGCTGTCGTCGGCGGGCGGCTCGGCGGTTTGCGCGAAGACGGGGGTGGTGGTGCAAAGCACCGTTCCGACGGCGGCGCCCAGCGCAATCGATGTAATCTTCACGACGCCTCCCATGTTTTATCCCGGGAAACAAGCTGTCAGAAGACAATCGGCGCGTCCTACACTTTCTGTTTGTAAGGTCGGATCACGGCAGCAGCTCGATCAGCTCGCCCGCCGCGCCTCTTAGCAGGCGGGGTTCCGCGATCGGCGCGCCTGCCACGGTGGCGGCAAAGCTCGCCATGGCGATGCCCGCCGGCAGCCCGATCGAGCTCATCGGACGCGGTATCGCCGCCTCCGGAAACGCGTCGATCTCGATCAGGCTTCGCTCGGGCAGCGCGATCGTCGCCAGCCGGTGCCGGGTCGCTTCCGGCAGATCGTACGCGTTTGAGAGCACGCCGATCCTGGCCTCGATGACCGGGCCCGCCGGGCGACCCAGGGCGCCGTATCCCTCGCCGAGCACGGCGAGCGATGCTCCGCCAAGCACCGCGATGAACGGCTCGCCCACGGGGCCGGTCGCACGCGGCAGATCGAAGCCGGGGATCTCGGCCCCGATCTCGGTCAGATACAGGACTTCGCGCCCCGGCCCTTCGACTTGCATCGCCCGGATCTGATCGGTGAACTCGAAGTCGAGGACCTCCGGCGGACCGATCGTCCTGAACGGGCCGCCGTCGAGGCGCTGGGCCAACGCATCCAGGTCGGCGACGACGATCTCCGCCGCTGCCCAGCCAAAGCTGCGGAAGGGCACGAAATCGGACGCGTCGCCCTCGACCAGGCGCAAGAATCGCTCGCCGCCGTTTGCGGGGCGTAGCTCGGTCATCAGCGCCCCGGCCGCTGCGGGGGCGCCCCAGAGACCGGCGCGCGCCTGGCCGACGGGCTCGGGCCTCGGCCCGCGATAGTCGAGATAGGCGGCATAGGCGTCGCATGACGCGCCTATGTCCGGGGTAACGAACGTGAAGCCCTTCAGGGCGCCCAATTGCAATTCGCTCATCAGTGATCCTGTCTGGCGCGGGGGGACAACAAGCCCGTGGCGCTGCGCTCGGCCTCGAACACGATTTCCTCGAGCAGGCGGTTGGCGGGCGGGCTCAGCCGGGCATCGCGACGCGTGATGACGCAGGCGTGCCGGACCAGCGTCGTCTCGGCCAGATCGAGCGGCACCAGCTCGCCGAACTCCAGAAGTGTTCCGATCAGATCGGGGGAGACGGTGATGATATAATCGTCGTCGAGACACAGCCATGATCCCACGGCCATCGCATCGGTACGGATGAAATGGCTGGGTGGCGGACACTTGGCGCGCATGTACGCCAGCAGAATCGCATCGTAGACATCGCCCCGGAACGCCGGGACCATCCAGGTGAAGCGCGCGAGCGCCTCCAGTGTCACCGGGCCGCCCTCGGCCAGGGGATGTTTCCGTCTGACCGCAAGAATATCCCGGATTTCAAACAGATGACGGTATTCGAGGTCGGCGGTGTGCGCGGGATCGTGGCTCGGCCCGCCGGCGACGAAATCGACTTCTCCGGCGATGAGCTTCTCGATCATCATCTCGGTGTAGCCTTCGATCAGGCGAATCTGGACGTCGGGCTGCTCGCGGTGGAAGCGCCGGATCGCAGTGGCGACCGGCCGGCCGGCCATGGTCTCGCCGATGCCGACGGTCACGCTGCCGCCGCGCGCGTCGCGGAGCAGGCCGATTTCGGACATCGTCCGCTCCGACATCGCGATCTGGGTGCGCGCCCGCGCGAGCAGCAGCCGGCCGAACAGCGTCAGGCTGATGCGCCCGCCGCGCTTGCGGTCGAGAAAGCGGACGCCGGCGCTCGCTTCCATCCGCGCGATCGACGAACTGAGCGCCTGCTGGGTGATGTTCAGACGTTGCGCGGCTTCGATGAAGCTTCCCGCCTCGACGATCGCGAGGAAGCGGCGCAACTGGACCAGATCGATGTCGGGAAGCATTCAAAGGTATCCAGGATATTTGTTTCTTTGGACAAAGATCGATGAGTAGAACTGTTTGTGGCAGGCGATGATCCAGGTCAAGCGGGCTTGCCACGACGGAGACGAGCGATGGTGATGACCCTCCAGCATGCGATGGCGCCCACCCGGACGGCGGACGAGGTTGCCCGAGCCCGCTTCGTTTCCGGACTGCGGAGCTTCATCCTCAACGACCTCGCGGCGGATCTCAGGACCGCCTACGACCGGCGCGCCGCGTCGGCGTTTCGCGACCGCACGGGCCATCTTCCCGCGGACAGCGACGAGGTGCACGACGCGCTGCGCGGAGATCCGACATTCGCGCTTTACACCGCTTCGCGAATCGAGGCCCAGCACATGGTCTGGGAGAGCGTGATCCCCGGCGTGGAGCGCGAGCGGGAGCAGCTCGAAAACTTGGCGCGCAACGACGGCGCCGTGCAAAGCGTCGCGCTCGATCCCGATCTGGTGGTGCCGCGCAATGTCTCGGCAATCGATGTCCACCTGATGCCGGGGGCCTATTCCGGCGCGGTGGGCGGCTCGTTGCTTGGCCCCGGCGCGGTTTACGATCGTGGTCTGGCCATTTTTTCGATGGGGCTGATGGGCGCGAACCTCGACGATATCGGCCTGTCGATGGCGGCGTACATCAAGGCGCGCTTCCCCGATTTCGCCCCGACCGCGATGCTCGACGTCGGTTGCACCATCGGCCACAACTCGCTGCCCTGGAAGCAGGCCTATCCGGCCGCGGAGCTCCACGCGGCCGATGTTGCCGCGCCGGGGCTGGTCTACGGCGCCGCCCGTGCGAAGCTTCAGGGGGTGGACGCCCGGTTCCACCAGATGAACGCCGAGGACTTGAAGTTTCCGAACGAAAGCTTCGATCTCGTCTTCACCTCGATGTTCCTCCATGAATTGTCCGCCAAGACTCGCGCCCGGTTCTTCGACGAAGCGCATCGCCTGCTCCGTCCCGGGGGCTTGCTGCTGAACATGGAGCTGCCGCCCAACAGCCAGATGAGCGCTTTCGACGGGTTCTATCTGGACTGGGACTGCTGGTACAACACCGAGCCGTTCTACAAGGGTTACCGCGACGAAGATCCCAAGGCGCTGTGTGTTGGGGCCGGGTTTGCCGAAAGCGATTATCTCCAGTTCGTGGTCCCCAGCATCGGCATCTACGGACACGAGGCGGTGCGTGAGGCCGCGCGTGGCGACATCGACGTCGATCAGGAAACGACCGGGCGCTTGGCCGACGGCGTCCAGTGGTTCGGCTTCGGGGCGTGGAAGAGCGCATGAAGGCAGCGCCAGGAAGCGACGGCGACGATGGCGCGGCGAGCGCCGGCGGCTCGCGGCGGCAAGAGGCCGACCCGGCGCTCGACCGCCTTACCGCCGCCTTCATGCGGTTGCTCTCCGAACACTGGATCCAGTCCGAAAAGCTCGCCCACCTCACGCGGCTGCTGGCGCGCGGTAACGTGATCGACCCGGCCGAACTCGAGGCGATCGGGCGTGAGACCGAGACCGACCCGGCTTACGATCAGGCGGCCGCCGACTTCGTCCGCCGCATTCTCGCCCCCCTCAGGGAGCCTGTCGGCAAAGCCGACTAGACCCATGGCGCGGACCAGCGCCACCCCCCGGATCCGCGGAGGCTGTTATCGGCCAACGCGTCTTCCGCGCCCGGTAGAATTGGCGCGCGGCAAGGCCATGCGGGAATCGCTGACCAGCCGCGGGCGTATCTAGGCGCTCTGCTCTCAAGGATGTATATCCGTTCGGGGGGCAAGGCGATCTACAGGTTCGAGCCACTGCTATCGACGCGCTTCATCGCGACGTTTCGGATCGCGATCACGCTCGTCGTGGTCCTGGCGTTCTGGCTCGACCCCCTGCAGCCGCTCAGGCTGGTCCGGCTGGGTCATCTGCTTACGGCGGGTTACCTGGGATGGGGCGCGATCAACGCCTGGGCGGCGTTCCGCAACTGGTGGATCGAATTCCACCTGGCCCGCAGCGCCCTGCTGGTCGATCTTTCCGCGGGGATCGCGGCGTTCTTCCTGACCGAGGGCGCGGCGGTGGACATGGCGACTCCGTTGGCGGCGTTCCTGATGTTCATCCTGGTCGAGGCGATCTTCATCGGGGGATGGCGGTTGGCGGTCAAGATCGGCATCGCGTTTACGGTAGGGGCGACTTGTGCCGTGGTGGCGCTGGGTTTCTTCCACGAAGCGATCGATCCGTTCAGGACCGGGCGCAAGATCGGTTCCTTCCTGCTGATCACCGCGCTGGCGGTATGGTTCGGCGGGCGGCGGACGGCGCCCGTTATGCCCGCGCTGGCGCTTCCCGCCGATCTCGACGCCAAGCTCCCACTGTCGGAGGCGTTGCGCTACGCCTGTTCCGTATTCGGGGCGAAGTCCTCGGCGGCGATCTGGACGACCGGCGACGGTGGCGAGCCGCGGCTGGAGATTGCCGGGGGTCAGGGGGCGGCGGACTGGCGCGTGAAGCCGGATTCGTTCGACAGCCTGGGCATCCTGGCCGGCGCCCCGTGCCTGTTCGACTCGTCCGCGCGACGAGCGCTGTCGCTGGATGGGGCCGATCGGTTCGCTGTCTGCGATCCGGCCGGATTCGAGCATCTGCCCATACTGACGGGCCGGCCGCCCACCGTGTCCCTGCCGGTCGCGACCGACAACCTGCGCGCCGTGTTGCTGCTGAGCGATCTCCACACCCCGGGCCGCGACCTTCTGCATCTGGCGAAACCGGCCGCTCGCGAGATTGCCGCCGCGCTGGACCGGCACGAACTGTCCCATCGCGCGCTGGCCGATCGCATGGGAACGATGCGCCAGGACATTGCGCGCGATCTCCACGACAGCGTGGCCCAGTCGCTGGCGGGCGCATCGTTCCGGGTCGAGGCCGCGCGCAAAAAGCTGCCCGATGGTTCCGGCGCGAGCGAAGACCTGCGGCAGGTCCACGACGCCCTGCTTTCCGAGCAAGCCCACGTCCGCACCATCATCCAGCGGTTGCGGCAGGGGCGGGCGGCGCGCGTGCGCTATGACCTGGGCCGGGATCTGACCGGCTTGCTCGGCACTCTGGGCGAGCAATGGCGCGTGGAGATAAAGTTTACGCCCCCCCGGAACCGCTCGACGTCGGCCTGTCGCAGATCCACGAACTTCGTCAGATCGCCCGCGAGGCGGTCGCCAACGCCGCCCGTCACGGCTTCGCGAGCCGCATCGTCTTCACCGTCGATCCTGCGCCGACCGCGTTCCATCTCGACATCGTCGACAACGGCAATGGCGGGCGGGTCACCGGATCGAGCCACCCGTTCAAGCCCCGATCGATCGCCGAGCGCGTGGCCGCGCTGGGCGGCAAGCTCGATGCGCGGTGCGGGCCGGCGGGCGCCCGGCTCTACATCACCGTTCCCCGGCTCAGCGCATGAGCATCCGGGTCCTTCTCGCCGACGACCACCCGTTCATCCGCAGCGGTGTCGAAAGCGTCCTGCGCGATTCCGAGTTCGAGGTCGTCGCGGCGGTCGGGACGGGGGCGGAAGCCTTGGCCGGGGTGGCGCGCCTGGACCCCGCGGTGGCGATTCTCGACGTTCGAATGCCCGAAGGCGACGGCCTTGAAGTGCTCCAGGCCATGCGCGGACGCGGCGACGAACGCCCCGTGGTGCTGCTCACCGCAGACCTCGAGGACGGTGTTCTGCTCGCCGCGCTGGAGGCCGGGGTGCAGGGGATCGTCCTCAAGCAGGGCGGCGAGGACCATCTGCTCGAATGCCTTCGCGAGGTCCACGCCGGGCGCCGGTGGATTCCCGCCGAACTGCTCGATCATGCCGAGCGGGTCGGCGAGGCGCGAGCCAACAGCCCGTTCAAGCGACTGACCCCGCGCGAGGCAGAGATGGCCTGGCAGGTCGGCAAGGGGATGCGCAACCAGGACATCGCGCAGCGCTTCGAACTGAGCGAAGGCGCGGTCAAGTTCGCGCTCCACACGGTGTTCAAGAAGCTGGGCGTGACCACCCGCACCGAACTCGCCTTGCTGTTGCAGCGATACGGCTATCTGTGAGCCATGGGTTTTTGCGTGTTTCCGCGGCGCGGATGGTGGTAAGGCCACAATCGGAGTCGCAAGCTCGCACGGACGGAGGAGTTCGATGCGCTTTGTTACCGTTCGCCAGAGCAGCGAACAGACGACGATCGTCAACGTCGACCAGATCACTTATCTGAACCACGACATCTACGGGACGAAGATCTTCTTCTCCTCGGGCGACAACATCGTCTGCACCGACGACATCGACCAGCTCAGCGAAAAGCTGTTCGGCGCCCGCGAGGAACCCGAGGCGATGTTGATAACGCCGAGTCGCTAAGCTCGGCTAAGCTGCGCGGCCATAGTATGCTCGGCAGGCTGCGTTTCGCGCGACCGAAACTCACGATCATCTATCCAATTTACAGCTCGACCTGAAACACTCCAAATGATTAATGTTCCCACAATCGAGACTAAGCCATCGACCGCGTAGTGCCAGCCCAAATGAATTGATCCTACAAAAATTACCAAGAAAAACGCAATGGCCGGGGCGCGTATGATCATTTTGGAGAAGCGATCAAAGCAAATGAGAATAAGCAAAAATGCGATAGCAACATGAATTGAAGGCATCGCGGATATACCAGCACCAATAGCGGGTGTCCCTCGGGACGCCAAAAGATAATCTACTGCCCAAAGCGCGTTAAGGCCGTAATCAGAATCGTATGACCGAAGCTTCGAAACGAGCGGAACGAAATGAGGGTCGTGCATATAGATATTTAAGAATAAGGGACCGACGGAAGATAGGCACATGGCCATGATATTTCCAAGAATGGCCCAAATAAGATAAAAAGTTAGCAATCCGCGCGCTTGAAACTTCTCATCTCGCGTAAAGGCCAGCCACGCCAAAATCCCCATCATGACGAAGAACCACAAGATATAGATCCGGTCGATGACAAGCGTACCCATAGGGCCGATAAGTCTATGGGTCACCACCCATGCATCAGTGCCGAATATAATTTGATCTGCTCTGATGAAGTACCGGTCTGCGTAAAAAGGAACAATTTGTGGAATAGCGTCTTTCACAGCTCCGATTGCCCGTCCGAAGGGCAACGCGAGACCGGTCAAAATCGCGGCTCTGGCAAGCCAGTTCCTTTCTCGTCTGATGGTGCGCCATAGCGTAATAGTGGGCCTTGGGACGCGACGAAGCGTCAAACGCACGCTCACAATACCCAACCAAATCAGGAGTGGCGAAATCCACACCGGGAACATTTCACCTGTAATGCTTATACCAAAATAGTAGTCGAGGTCGCGCTTTGTGAGAATGAGACCTGCCAGCAAGGTCGTCGCGCAGATGGCAATCAGCCCGAGATGAATGACGCGATATCTGCCAAGCATGGCGCGATTGTGATCAAGCTCGGAGTGGAATCAACCAAATTAACTAAACTGAAGATCAAGGTTTCAAAGATGCGACAAGGTGATGATGTCTCAATGCGGCGCTCGCCAGCGATAGGTCACATTCACCCGGTCGGACAGTATCAGGTAGGGCAACCAGATGACCGCGCTGATCAACACCTTGGTGATATTGCCCTCCAGCAGGCCGTGAAGCGGGACGGTCACGTCCGTCGGTACACCCGGCGTGGCGGCGATGGTGCGGGCAATTCCCAGTTGGATTGCGATGTCGAGCGTCCAGGCGAACAGCAGCATCCGCGGGAACAGCGGGATCGAGCGCAGCGCCATCACGAAGCAGACCATGTAGACAAAGCTCATCGCGATCACGTCACCGGCCATCAGGGCGAACAGGCGATCGCCCCACAGCGGCGCCGTGCTGCCCATCGCGGGCATCGCCAGGAGGAATTCGAAGCTGCGCACGACGACGTTGAGCAGCAGGCCTATCAGCAGCGAAGCCATGAACCCGGCTGGCCCGAACACCGGGCTGCGGCGCGCCTCGAGTATCCCCAGCCGGCGCCAGCGGCCATAGATCGATAGCCGCAGCTTCGGCTGCGCGGCGAGTATCCCCCTTGGAAAGCTGCCCGCGGCGATCAAGAACCCGGCCACCGGCGCGAGGGCGACCAGGGCGTAGGGAGCCACGAGGCTCAACCAGCCGCCCAGGCCGGCGATCGGAGTTACTGGGAACAGAACCCGCGGAAGGCATCCGAGCGCGAAAACCGCGACCCAGGCAACCGCGATAGTCTCCATCCGGGATTCGAGGAAGCGGGCCACAACCGTGCTGCGGCGTTTCAATGTTACGCCATAGCGGAAGATAATGTCGCGACAGGAGCTAATCGCGGAATTGAGCCGGATCGCGTGACTCGCCGAGTCGACGCGAGTCGCGACCGTCTGGCGTGTCGACAAAGTCACAGACAACTGTCCCGTTCCGAGAATGATGCCACCAAGTCATTGCAGTTACTGGTTAACATTCAACTAACCGATTCATCTTGACGACTAACCATAGTTAGGAGGACGCTTAGGCAGTTCCGAGGGAACAGGCGTTTGGAGGACACGGCGTAGACCGTAGGTCTTCAATGATGTGGGGTCGCGCCGGTTCCAACAAACTCACCCTTCGGAGCGGGGGTATCCGGACATTTCCGGCACCTCTCGTTTAACGCATGCGCCTGCCTGCCGGGCCCGCATGAGCCATGGGGTAAATAATCATGACCACTTTTCTCAGGACGTTCCTGCGGGACGAATCCGGCGCTTCCGCTGCTGAGTACGCCCTCATCCTTGCCGTCGTCGGCGTGGCCATTGGCGCAGCGGCGCTTACTTTGGGCCAAAACGTTGGTCTCTCGATTAACAAAGCAGCTGTCACGGTCGGCAAGTGCGGCAAGGCCGCCAATGGAACCGCCGCCACGGCGTACAAAACAACTGTTCCCGCAAGCTGCTGACTCTATGAACGGAGTTACGTGTTATGAAAAAGTTTCTGTCTAAATTTTTTCAGGACGAGTCCGGTGCTTCGGCCGCGGAATACGCTCTGATCCTCGCTGTGGTTGGCGTAGCTATCGGCGCGGCTGCGCTCACGCTGGGCCAAAACGTTGGTCTATCGATCAACAAGTCAGCGGTCACGGTTGGTAAATGTGGCAGCAAAGCCAACGGTACTGCCGCTACCGCCTACAAGACGACCGTTCCTGCAGACTGCAATTAACCGAAATTTGTGCGGCTCAGCGTTCGCTGGGCCGCACCTTTATCGCTAGTCGAAAGGGAGACGGCCCATGGGGGGGCAGCGTAACCTGATGATTCTCGGTTTGGCCCTGCTGTTGGGGCTGATCGCAGTATTCATCGCCAATGCGTATTTCAGCGGGGTCGACGAGCGCCAGGCGCAGATCGCGGAAGAGCAGAAGCTCGCCCGGATCGTCGTCGCCAGCCAGCCGCTAGCGTTCGGCACCAGGTTGACCACGGACAACATCCGCCTCCAGAACTTTCCCGCCGGATCGGTGCCGCAAGGCGCGTTCACCAGCCTCGAAGGGGCACTGAGCAACAACCGCGTCGCGCTGCGTCCGATCGTTCCGGGCGAGCCGGTGCTGGCCGACAAGGTCAGCGGGCTCGATGGTCGCGCGACGCTGGCCGCCAACCTCCCGGCCGGGATGCGCGCCACCTCGATCCCGATCTCCAGCGTGACCGGCGTTTCCGGCTTCGTCCTGCCCGGGACCACGGTCGACGTGCTGCTCACCCGGCAAATCCCGGGCGAGGGCTCCAGCCAGCAGGACCAGATGTCCGACGTGATCATGGAGAACGTCCAGGTCCTGGCGATCGACCAGCTCGCCGACGAGAAGACCGGCGATCCCAAGGTCGGCGCCACCGCCACGCTCCAGACCGACCTCTATGGCGCCCAGAAGCTGGCGATCGCCCAGAAGATCGGCACGCTCAGCCTGGCTCTGCGCAATGTCGAGAGCCAGGAGCCGGCGGCGTTGACCACGGTCACCCTGCGCGATCTGCCGGGCGGCAGCTACTATCGCCGGGGCCGTCCGCAGACGGTCGCCCAGATCGGGATTCCGCCCATCCTGCCGCAACTTTTCGGGGCACTCCTGCCCAAGGCGCCGATGCCCGCCAATTCCGGGGGGATGGTCGCGATCCTTCCCGGCGGACCGATGATGTCGGTCTACCGCGGCACCGCCAAGTCCGACTATCCGGTCGGCCAATTGGGGGGAAATAGGGTGATTTTCAGGAGCATTGTCGGGGCGTTCGCGCTCGCGGCCGCCTTTTCCCCTCCCGCCTTCGCGCAGTACGACAGCGGCGCCGGTCTCCACGCCGGCGCGCTCGAGGTGCCGGTCAACAAGAGCCAGGTGGTCACGGTCGACCGGGCGATCGGCAAGGCGCTCGTCGGCAACGCCGAGATCGCCGACGTCCTGCCGATCTCCGAACGCTCGGTCTATGTCCTGGGCAAGAAGATGGGGACCACCAGCCTCACCCTCTACGGCCGCGACAACCGGGTGCTGGCGGTGATGGACGTGGCGGTCGGGCCGGACGTGGACAGCATGCGGACCCAGTTCCGCCAGCTCATCCCCGGGCAGACGATCGACGCGCGGATATCCAACGACGCGGTGATCCTTTCGGGAACGGTCAGCGATCCCGGCGCGGCCGATCGCGCCGCGCAGATCGCCAAGGCCTATGCTGGCGACAAGGTGATCAACCTGATCAGCGTGGGCGGCAGCCAGCAGGTGATGCTCGAAGTCCGCTTTGCCGAGGTCAACCGCAACTTCGGCGAACAGATCGGGGTGAGCGGCTTCGGCATCTCGAACAACGGCACGTTCAGCGGCGCTGTCGGCGAAGGCGCCCAGCTGGTCCCCGGCACCGACGGTACGGGCGTGCTCAAGCTCGACGCTATCACGGGAACCTTCGGGATTTTCCGCAAGATGTTCGGCGTCGGCAACCTCAACATCGACGCGGCGCTCAACGTGCTCGAGCGCAAGGGCATGGCCAAGACCTTGGCCGAACCCACGCTGCTGGCGCTGTCGGGCGAGCGCGCCTCGTTCCTCGCCGGGGGCGAGTTCCCGATCCCGGTAGTGCAGAGCGGCGGCGGGGGCGGCGGCACCAACGGCGGCGGCGGCAATGCGATCACGGTCGAGTTCAAGCCGTTCGGGGTGAGCCTGGGCTTCACCCCCACGGTGCTGGGCGACAAGGTGATCAACCTGGTGGTCGAGCCCGAGGTGAGCTCGATCGATCCGACCGCTTCGATCACCGTCAACGGGCTGGTCGTGCCCGGTCTGCAAACCCGGCGCGCGAGCACAACGATCGAACTGCGCGACGGCGAGAGCTTCGCCATCGCCGGCCTGCTGCGGCGCGATTTCCAGACCACGATCCGCCAGCTCCCGATCCTCGGCTCGCTCCCGATCATCGGCACGTTGTTCCGCTCGTCGAGCTTTCAGAAGGGCGAGACCGAGCTGCTGATCGTGGTGACGCCGCATCTGGTCGCCCCCTTGCGCCCCAATCAGGTGGTGCTGCCGACCGACCGGGTGAAGGATCCCAAAGTCCTCGATACGATCCTCAACGGCCAGGATTACCAGCAACGCAAGCTCGCTCCGCCCGCCGCCCCATCGGCGGACGGAGCGGGGCCTGAAGCCAAGAAGGACCCCGGCTATGAGCTGTAAGCGATCGATCCTGCTCGTGGCGGCGACCCTGGCCCTGGGCGGCTGCGCCAGCTGGGACCCGAAAACCGGCCGGCTCGACGAATCGACCTTCGGCGAGGCCAAGAACGCGACGATGGCGGCGCAGATCGTCGATCCCGACCCGCAATACGAATACCTCGATCCCGCGACGAGCGGCGAGCATGCCGCGCAAGCCATCGACCGCTATCGCAAGGGCGCGGTCAAGCAGCCCGAACGGGTCCGCTCGACGCAGACCCAGTCGGGTGGCAACTGAGGGTATGTGGCCGTGGCTGACCGGCGGCTGAGCAGTTTCGCGACAGACTGCGCCGGGGCGGTCGCGCCGACGTACGCGATCGCGCTCACTGCGCTGGTGGCGATCGCCGGGGTCGGGTTCGACTATGGCCGGATGGCCTCGCTCGACACCGAACTCCAGAACGCGGCCGACCAGGCGGCGCTGGCGGGCGCCAGCCAGCTCGATGGCAAGGCGGCGGCCGGCGGCACCCCGGGCGCCTGCGCGCGAGCGGTCGGCGCGGTGCGGACGTTCGTCACCAACAACACCCGCTTCGCCAACGACGGCATCGCTCCGGCGGTGACCTTCCAGAACGAAACCGCGTGTGACGCCACCGGCAACATCCGCTTCTGGCAGGACAAGGAAAAGACCACAGCGGCGACCAGCGACGCCAACGCCCGCTACGTCGAGGTCATCGTCGATGCGCGCGGCGCGCTCTACGCGCTGACGCCCGTGGTCGGGGCGCTTGCGTCGAGTCCGATGGTCGCGGCGGCGATGGCCGGGCTGGGCAGCTCGGTGTGCAAGGTGCCGCCGGTGATGATCTGCAGTCCCGATCCGACCCAGCCGTTCAACGCCGACGCCAAGAAGGGGTGGGGAGTCGTCGCGACCGGACACAGCACCGGCAAGAGCAGCAACAAAAACGGCGACGGCGGGACTGGCAGCAACAATACCTGGGCACCAGGGGACTTCGGCTTCCTCCAGATCAACGACACCAGCGACAACGCTAGCCGCAACGCCAAGCTGCTCAAGGCGCTCGCCTATGTGAACCCGCCCACCGACTGCACCCCGATCGACGGCAACAAGGTCAGCACCGGCAATCCGCAGGGTCTGTACGACGCGATCAACACCCGCTTCGACATCTATGACTTCAACAGCAACGGCAACGGCAACGTGCTCGCATCGTGCCAGGGTGGGAGCTGCCCGCCAGCGCCGAACGTGGTCAAGGACATGATCAACAGCAAGCCGAACAGCAGCTGCAAGATCAAACAGGGCAACGGCAACAACGGCGGCTGGGAGTTACCTGCCCAGAACAAGGAATTAAAACCGGTGACCAAGGCGGGGTCTACCAACGCGACCTCGTTCGACGACAATGGCGTCATCGACTGGATGGGCCTGCCGCGCGACAATTGCCACTACACGTCTTACAACGGCACCGGGCTGTGCGCGAACGGCGGGACCGGACGGTTCGGTGACGGGGTGTGGGACCGCGCGGACTATTTCGCGGTCAACCACAAGTCCGGCTCGACCGTCGACTACCCGCCCAACTGGCAGAACATCACCCGCTACGAGACCTATCTCTGGGAGCTCGACAACGCCAAGGTTCCCAATCTGAATGGCGCCAACGGGCAACGGGGCAGCCCCATTTGCTATACCGGAACTACGCCAGGCGGGCGTGAACGGCGGGTGATGACTGTTGCCGTCGTCTCCAATTGCGCCTCGCTCAACGGGTCGAGCCAACCGGTCGTGATCGACGAGTTCGCCGATGTCTTCCTGGTCGAGCCGTCGACGGACGATCCGATCCGCTACAACGCGTTCAAGGACGCGATCTACATGGAGGTGATCGGTAAGTCGAAGATCGCCGGCAACGGCACCTACAGCACCCAGCAGGTTCGGCGCGACGTGCCGTACCTGATCCGCTGATGGCCACCCTGCGTGCCCTCTTGCGCAACACTAGCGGTGCTGCCGCCGCGGAAATGGCGCTGATGTTGCCGATGCTGATAACCCTGATGTTCGGCGGGATGGAGGGCGCCTATTTCTTCTGGGCTGAGCATCGCGTGGTCAAGGCGGTGCGCGACGGCGCGCGCTATGCCGGACGCCAGTCGGTCGATCAGTATACGTGCACCGGCGGCGGTTCGATCGTTCAGGCGACCAAGGATCGCATCTTGAAGCTGACCAGAACCGGCACCCTCGACGGAACTGGCACGCCCTTGCTGCCCAATTGGGGCGATACGGCGACCAGCGACACGACGGTTTCTGTGACGGGCTGCGATACCACATCTAAGGGATTGTTCGGAGACGGGGTCACTGGCCCGGTCCGAGTAACCGTCACGGTCAGCGCCGACGTGCCCTACACCTCACTGTTCATCCTGCTCGGTTTCCCGGCGGGTACGTTGCGCCTGCGTGCTTCCGAACAGGCCGTGGTGATGGGGCTATGAGCGGGACTCGCCCTTTCTGGCGCAACGATCGCGGAGCTTCGGCGGCCGAGTTTGCCCTGATCCTGCCGATCTTCCTGACATTCCTGCTCGGGCTGACCGACGTCGGCCGGTTCGCCTGGGCTTTTGCCCAACTCGAGAAGGCCACCCAGGCCGGCGCGCGCTGGGCGGTGGCGACGGATGTGATTCCCAGCGGGTTGATCACCTACAGCTACGCCGATCAGGGTGGGATCACCCAGGGAACGATCGTGCCGATTTCGGCATTCCCGGGCGTCCATTGCGTGGCATCGACCGCGGGAGCGCCAACTTGCACCTGCAAGACGGGCGGGACCTGTGCCTTCGGCACAACCGCGAGCCAGACCGCCTTCGACAACCTGATCGGGCGGATGCGGCAGGTCTATCCGTCGATCCGACCGGAAAACCTGGTTGTGGATTACGATTGGTCCGGCCTCGGCTTTTCCGGTGATCCCAACGGTCCCGATGTGGCGCCGATCGTCACCGTGTCGGTCCAGAACATGAGTTTTCCGATGCTGTTCATGCTTGGCACCAGCGTCGCGCTGCCGACCTCGCGTTATTCGATGACGCTGGAAGACGGCCAGGGAACGGTCTCGAATTAGGCGGTTATGAAATGGGAACTCTCGATACTCCTTTCGATCTCGGCGGCGGCATGGCGATAGGCATGCCATCCGACGTGTTCGTGGTCGCCAATGGGGTCGAGATCGATCGCTTGCGCGCCGGGGTCGCCTTTCGCCGCCTGGCCGATTTGCGTCTGATCGCGGCCTCGCCGGCGGAACCGCTCCCCGAAGACGTGATCGCTTCGGCCGCCCTGCTGGTGATCGAGGTCGATCCTGCGGATCGCGCGTCGATGCGGCGGATCGCCCAGGTGCGCAGCGCGCGGCCCAACTTGCCGCTCGTCGTCGCCCTGCACGACGCCAACGTCGCGACGGTGCGGACGCTCGTGCGTCAGGGTGTCAACGACGTCGCGGCCATTCCCTTCGATCTCGACGAGCTGACCGCGCAACTGCTCGATCTGGCGGCGCAGATGCGCGAAAAGCAGGTTGCCCACGTCCCCCTCGCCCCGCTCGTTTCGGTGGTCCGCAGTGCGGGCGGAGCGGGGGCTACGACCGTGATCACGCACCTCGCGGCCGCGCTCGCCGCCAACGATCCTCCGGCGCGGGGGGTCTGCCTGATCGATCTCGACATCCAGTACGGGAGCATCGGGGCCGCGCTCGGCAAGTCGGCCAAGACGACCGCGCTGGAACTGCTCGAAGCCGGCAATCGCCTCGATGCCGAATTCTTGCGCGCCGCGGTGGTTGCGAGCGGGCGTCAGTTCGACCTGATCGTTGCTCCCGACGCGATCACGCCGCTCGAGGCGATCGACGTGGATCAGCTGCTTCACATGCTGACGATCGCCCGGCGCGAATACGGCGCCGTCCTCGTCGATCTGCCCGCCAACTGGACCAATTGGGCGCTCTCTACCGCCTTGGCGTCGACCGAGATCTTGCTGGTGACCGATCTGACCATCCCCGGACTGCGCCAGACGAAGCGGCGGCTCGAGCTGTTCGACACGGTCGGCATCGCTCGGGAACGCGTCCGGCTCATCGTCAACCGCGTCGAAAAACGCCTGTTCCGGATGATCGGGCTCGATGAAGTGCGGCGCACCTTGGGGCACCCGGTTCACGCGACCCTCGCCGGCGAACCCACCCTCCTCGCGACTTCGCAGGACCAGGGGTTGCTGGCCTGGGAGGCCAACCGAAAGAGCAAGTTCGGTCAGGACATCGTCGCTCTGGCGGCCGGGCTGACTCGAGAATGGGGAGGCTGAACATGGCTTTGTGGAGCGTCAAACGGCCCGACGAAGCGGAGCGGTTCGAGCCCGCCGAAGCCACCCCGCGCACGATCGTCCGTCCCGTGCCGCCCGAGGCGCCGCTCGATCGGATGATCGACCTCAAGGTCTCGATCCACCGCTCGCTGCTCGAACGCATCAACCTGTCGGCCCTCGACAAGCTTTCGCGCGAGCAGATTCAGGCGGAGATCGCCGAGATCGTCGGCGAATTGCTCGAGGCGCAGCGCGAGCCGCTCAACTCGCGCGAGAAGACCGCGCTGGTCCTCGATGTACTCGACGAATTGCTCGGCCTGGGTCCGCTAGAGCCGCTGCTCAAGGACGAGAGCATCACCGATATCCTCGTCAACGGGCACGAGACCGTGTTCGTCGAGCGGCAGGGCATCCTGGAGAAAGTCGCGACCCGCTTCCAGGACGAGCGTCATCTGCTGCGGATCATCCAGAAGATCGTCAGCGCGGTCGGCCGCCGGGTGGACGAGTCCTCACCCTTCGTCGACGCTCGCCTCGCGGATGGATCTCGGGTCAATGCCATCGTCGCGCCGCTGGCGATCGACGGTTCGCTGCTCTCGATCCGCAAGTTCGCCAAGCGGCCGATCAGCATCGCGCGCTTGATCGAATTCGGCAGCATTCCCGAGTCCATCGCCGACGCCTTGCGTGCGATCGTCCAGTCGCGCCGCAACGTCTTGATCTCCGGGGGAACGGGTTCGGGCAAGACCACGCTGCTCAACGCGATGTCGTCGTACATCGACGAGCGCGAGCGCATCGTCACGATCGAGGACTCCGCCGAACTTCAACTCCAGCAGGAACACACCGCAAGGCTCGAGACCCGGCCCCCCAACATCGAGGGCAAGGGCGAGGTCACCCAACGCGATCTTGTCAAGAACGCGCTGCGGATGCGGCCCGACCGGATCATCGTCGGCGAGGTTCGGGCCGGCGAAGCCTTCGACATGCTCCAGGCGATGAACACCGGCCACGATGGTTCGATGACCACGGTCCACGCCAACACCGCGCGCGATGCGCTTTCGCGCGTCGAGCAGATGATCGGGATGAGCGGGATCGAGATTTCTCCGCGCTCGGCGCGCGCGCAGATTGCTTCGGCGATCAACGTGGTCGTTCAGGTCGGCCGCCTTTCCGACGGGCGGCGCAAGGTGATGAGCATCTCGGAGATCACCGGCATGGAGGGCGAGACGATCACCATGCAGGAGATATTCCGCTTCAAGATGACCGGCCGCGATGCCGACAACATGGTCCTGGGCCACTTCGAAGCGACCGGGATCCGGCCCAAGTTCCTCAACGACGCGGCGGCGCACGGCATCGAACTGCCGGCCGAGCTGTTCCGCCCCGATCTGAAGACCTGAGATGCAGGACGCTCTGATCAGGATCCTGCTGCTGTCGGCGATCTTCGCGTCGATCTTCATGGTCAGCCAAGTCGTGGTCGGCAGCGCCTGGCGGCGCCGCGCCGAGACCGGTGCGGTCAATTTGCGGCTGCGGATGATTCGCGAAGGCGGAAGCCGCGAGGATGTCGTCGCACGGTTGCGCAAGAACACCCCGCGCGACTTCGCCGGCTGGCCGCCGATGATCGCGACCCGGCTGCAGCAGTTGCAACGCATGCTGATGGGATCGGCGTTGCCGCTGTCGCCGTCGCAGATCGTCGTCGCGATGGGCGGGCTGTTTCTGCTGCTGTGCGTGTTGCTGCTGCTCGGGGCCAGGGCGGGCGGGTTTCCGCTCAATTTCGGCGTGCTGCAGATGACGGTGTCGGTGGCTTTCGCCGCGGCCGTCGCGCTCCCGCTGCTGGCGATCAACTTCATCTCGCAGCGGCGCCGCAAGCGGATCGAGGAGCAGTTCCCCATCGCCCTGGACGTGTTCGTCCGCGCCTTGCGTTCGGGCCATCCGATCGCTTCGGCGATCGACCTGCTCACCACCGAGATGGAAGATCCCATTGGCAGCGAGTTTGGACTGGTGTCCGACGAAGTCGCCTATGGCGCGGAGCTGTCGGAAGCGCTCGAGGACATGGCGGAGCGCTGGGATCTCGACGACATGCGGATGTTCGTGGTCTCGCTTTCGGTGCAGTCCGAAACCGGCGGCAACCTTGCCGAGATCCTGCAAAACCTCTCCGAGGTCATCCGGGCGCGATCGAGCCTCTACATGAAGGTCCGCGCGCTGAGCTCGGAAGGGCGGATGACCGGGTGGATGCTCACGGTGCTTCCGATCCTCACATTCGTCGGCCTGTTCTTGGTCAACCCGCGGTTTTATCTCGATGTCGCCAAGGACCCGATTTTCGTCATCGGGTTCCCCATGCTGATCGTCATTTATCTCATCGGTTTCATCATGATCCGCCGCATGGTCGATCTGAAGGTCTAAGGTCATGTTCCAGCTCGCCGCCACCAGCAGCATCGCCCGCATCACCATCCTGCTTATCGTGTTCGGCTTGGTCGTCACCGCGGCGTTCGTGGTGATGACCTTCTTGTCCCGCCGCTCCCTGGTTCGCAGCGAACTGCGCGAATTGACCACCGGTGGCCTGTTGGTCCACGGCAAGGTCAAGGACAGCCTGCGCGCTTCCAACGACACCGCCTGGGCGAAGCTGGCCGATGCGGTGGAACGCGCGGGCCTGAGCCTGGCGGATACCCAGAACGAGCGGCTCCGCGCCAAGCTGGTCGCGGCGGGGTTTCGCGCGACTTCGGCCCCGCGAATCTACACCCTCGTCAGGCTCGCGCTCGTGTTCGTCCTTCCGCTGGGATATGTCGCGCTCGCCTATTCCGGAGACCAGCCGCCTTCGTTCTTCAAGACTTATGCGATCGGCGTCGGACTCGCGCTGCTCGGCTTGTACATGCCGAACCTGTATGTCCGTGCCAGGGCCGACCGGCGCCGTGAAGAGATCATCAATGGTTTTCCCGACTGCCTTGATCTGATCCTCGTTTGTGTCGAGGCGGGCCTTGGCATCGAGGCAGCGATGGACAGGGTCGGCCGGGAAATGGTCCATTCGCACCCGCTGGTGGCGGAGCTGATCTCGGTCACCACCCTCCAGTTGCGCGCCGGTGCCTCGCGCGAGGATGCCTTCCGCCGGATGGCGGACACCGCCGGGGTCGACGAGATCCGCTCGTTCACCACGCTGCTCATCCAATCCGACAAGCTTGGCACGAGCATTTCGACGACCTTGCGCGTCTACGCCGCCGAAATGCGCGAGCGGCGGCGAATGCGCGCCGAAGAGAAGGCGCACCGGCTGCCGGTGCTGATTTCGATCCCGCTGGTGGTCTGCATGCTGCCGACGATGATCGGGGTGTTGATGCTGCCCGCGGCGGTGCGGGTGGTCCGGCAAATTCTTCCGCTGCTGGCCGGGGGTTAGCCAGTTCAACCAAGGGGGCAAATCATGAAGAAGCTGTTCGCAGGGACCACCGCGGTGCTGCTCTTGAGCGGTTGCCAATCGATATTCGGGCATCACGCCAAGCTGGAAGTGCGCCCGATAGGTGCGGAAATCCAACCGGCCCAATCATCGATCGCGCTCGAGGAGGGCCGCCAATTTCTGCGCGACGGTCAGGTCGCCTCGGCGATCGCCTCATTCCGGGCCGCCGCGCTCGATATTACCACCGCACCGCAAGCTCACAACGGCCTTGCGGTGGCCTATGCCATGCTCGACCGTGGCGATCTGGCCGAACGTTATTTTCAGGCGGCGATCGCGGAGGACCCGGGCGATCCGCGGTTCGCTGCGAACCTGGCGCGATTCTATAGAACGCGTGAGGCGGCCATGGCCAAGTCCGCGGCTGTACCCGCGGTCGAACCGGCTTCGGCGACCGAACCGGACGCAGTCGCCGCGGCGGACGAAGCGGCGCCGCTCGAGCGCCAGTTTCGTGCCGGGCCTTCGGTGGTTCGTATCACGCTGCCGACGCCTTCCGCGGCGCTGACTCGGGTGTCGCGCCAGGAGGTGGCGATCCGCACCTCGCCTGCCGAGCCGCCCGCGGTCTCGCGCGATCCGCGGCGCCGCAATCCTCAGTTCGGCCAGATCGCGGCGCCGCGCGCGCGCCAAGCCTATCCGGTGCGGCTCGATCTCGCCGCGCTTGCGAAACGTTGAAGCGATGCCGGCCGTCGCCACCGCGTTGCTCGGCTTGTGCGCGCTTGGTGGCGCCTGGCTGGACCTCGCGCGACGGCAGCTTCCCAATTGGCTGTGTCTGGTGACGGCGCTGGCGGGTTTGGGAGCGTATGTCGCGAGCAACGGAGGCGCCGCGATCTGGTCGCCGCTGGCGCACATGGCGATCGCCCTGATCGGCGGAATGGGGCTGTTCCGCGTCGGCTGGATCGGTGGCGGCGACGCCAAATTCTATGCGGCGTGCGCTGCCTGGTTTCCGTTGCGGATGGGTTTAACGCTGTTGCTATGCGTCTCACTTGCAGGTTTGCTGCTGCTTTTGGTGTGGTTTGTTGCGCGCCGTATCGGCGGTTCGGCCAAACCGAAAGCGGCAGCGGGGTCGGCCCTGGTCCCCTATGGGGTCGCCATCGCCACCGGCGCGGTCGCGGCGCAGGCGCTGGTGTCATGAGGTCCGCCTTCGCCGGATGCCCCACCTGGGCGCTGAAGGCTCTTTGCGTGACCCTCGCCCCGTCGCTGGTGGTGAGCCCGGCATTGGCCGGCGATGCAATGCCGCCCGAAGCTTTCGGGAACTCCGCTGCTGGTCATCCCCAAATCGCCGCCGGTACGGCCACCGCCGACGATGGCCAGCCTGTCCGCATTCAAGTCGGCCGCGCGCTCGATTTCGAGGGGCGCCCGGTCTATGCGGGAAAGTCGGCATTTTCGGGGATTGCCGCCATCGCAACCTTCTCCAGGACCCGCCCCGTGGTGGGGCCTGTGCTGGGGACTATGTCGCTACCCTCACGCATGCCGTTGAGCAGAGGCGCGCTTACGAGCGGGTTCGGGTTGCGCACGCACCCGCTGCTCGGCGGGATCAGAATGCATTCCGGGATCGATCTGGCGGCCCCGACCGGGTCGCCGATCCTCGCCACATCCGACGGCGTGGTCGGCCAGGCCGGCTGGAGCGGTGGCTATGGGCTGTCGGTCAGGCTCGAGCACGGCGGCGGCCTCGAAACCCGGTATGGCCACATGTCCGGCCTCGCGGTGGCGCCTGGCCAGGCGGTGCGCAAAGGCGAAGTGATCGGCTACGTCGGCAGCACCGGCCGTTCGACCGGACCTCACCTCCACTACGAGATGCGCATGAATGGCGTGGCGGTACGCCCGGTCATGTAGGCGCGGGGGGCGAAGGTCCGTCGCTAAACCAGTAGCACCGAAACGTCGGCCTTTCCTTCGCGCAGGCGCTTCACTGCGGCGTACTCGGCTGAATTCCAGAAGCTGAGCGCGGCGGCCTTGTCGGGCCATTCGGACACCACCACCGATGCGCCGCCCCCGCCGGTGCCCTCGAGTTGCTGGGCGCCCGGCGCGCGGACAACGTAGCGGCCTCCGAACTTCTCGACGAGGGCGGCGGCGGCCGGGGCGTAGCCCGCCATGAAGCCTTCGCGATCGGTGACGTGCGCGGTGACGATCAGCCAAGCGGTCATTTGGGTCTCTCCTGCGCAAACCGGGCCGGGACCGTGAAAGTGGCGGCATCCAACGGCGCATTGACCCGGGCGGTGCGCCAGTGGACGGTGTTGGCCTTGATCCCATTGTAGAACAGCGTGACCTCGCGCGCCTGGAGCCAGCGCGGGTTCTCCAGCATCACGAAGTCGTCGTAGTGGCGCTCGTGCCAGCCTTTGGGCGTGGCGAAGCCCATGTAGCGGATGAAGTGGCTTTCCCGGTCGATCCCGAACAACGTTGCTTGGCCGTGCGGATCGACGATCCGGACCATGTCCAGGGTATGCCCGGCCAACTCCCGCGGTGGCGCATTTTCGAGCTTGAACCCGTCCTTTAGCGCCTGGCGAATGATGCCGAAGCCGAAGTTGGACGCCCACAGCGCCTCGGCCTCGGCCTTGGGAGCGATGCCCTTGTCGTTCCAGGTGGTGTCCCCGTCGTAACCCACTTCGAACAGGGTCCGCGTCCCCGCGCGGGCGAGGATCTTGACCTTGCCGTCGGCGCCGTGGGCAACGGTGCGGTTCGCGTCCATCGCCCGCCACATCCGGTAGTCGTCGGCATGGCTGACCGGCTCTGCTTGGTTGGGCGCGTAGAAGTCGGCGGTCCCTTCGAGCGCCAGTGTGGTGGGACTGAGCCAGGTTACACCCCCCGCGACGGCGATCGCCTGCTCGACAACGGCGCGTGCATCTGCGGGAGGTTGGGCGTGACCCGCCGCGGCCCCGACTGCCGCCGGGACGAACGCCAGCAAGATCTTCCTCACCATCCGGATCCTCCTCGGGCGACTTTAAGTTGTCCGGACATATTTGCAATCGGCGCTTTTGAGGATAAGCATCGTGCATGGATTCCAGGCCTTTCCTCGCGCTCGCTGCGCTGCTCGCGATCGGCGCGGCGCCCCCGCTTGCGCTTATGCCGGCGCAAGGATCATGGACGAACGAAGAGGACCGCTATTTCACCGCCGAAAGGGGCGCCGCCGCGCTCGATTGGCTCGGAATAGAGATTGCAAACGGCCGCTGGCGAAAGGTCGATGCCTATGGCGCGGCCAACAGCGATTGGCGGGAATTGCCGGTCTCGGGCATGACCCGCGACGGCGACGGGCGCTGGTGGATGGCGCTGGCCGACGGGCGCCGCACCGAATTGCGCCATGGCACGCCCTTCACGTGCTGGATGGCGATCCCGCGCTTCGCCAGGAAGGCCGATGGCAGCGACGACACGCTGTTCGCGGGCAAGCTCAAGCTCCACGATCAGGGTGGCCGGGTGACGCTGGGCGGCGGTGGCAGCGGCGCGCCGCAAGCGATCTTTCGCGTCCGCAACGTCGTCTGGCCCGCCCCCTCGACAAACCGCCCATCGCTCGTGCTCTACGTGATCAAACCCGATGCGCCCGAGAAGGCGGTTTCCTATTCGTGGGCCGATCCCGATGCGCGCCTGATCGGGATCAACTTGCGCTGGGTCCAGGGCAGTTGCACGCGCGATTCCGGCGCTGCGCCGTAAGTCATTCCGGCATCGCCAGATTGGCTAACGGCGCATCGCTGGGTGCATCGAGGAACGAGCGGACGAGCCGAACAGCGGCAGTCGTGTGGACATCCAGAAAGCCATGGCCCCAGTCGTCGAGGTCTACGATCCGGCCTTTGCGCAGTCGTCCCTCCGCGCGGTTGGTGGCGTTGCGCAGGTCGTCGGCAGGATTCAGCACGAGGATCGGCTGCGCGATTTCGTCCAGTCGCATGCCGGGTGGATAAGCGAACGCCGCGCGATGACCCCACCATTCGAAGCGACCTCCCAGAAATCCCTCGGTAAAAAGCTCCGCGGCATCTTCCAGCGGCAATCCGTTGCCGAGATAATGCTGGGCAAAGCGGCGCCATCGATACGTCAGATGTCCGCCGTCGACCCGTGGCTCGACTGGGGCGAATTCGTCTTGGAGCGCTGTCAGCTCTTCCGCCGTGAACTGGGGTGCAGCGACCAGCACTAGCCTGCGCACCCGATTAGGGACCGCGATCGCGGTCTCGGCGGCGATCATCGAACCCGTATGGTATCCCATCAAATCGACCCTACCGGACAAGCCGAGTGCATCGAGCGTCGCCACAAGCGAGCGAGCGTAATCGGCGATGTCAGGCGGCGATGGCGGCCGGTCGGATAGCCCGAAACCGGGAGTGTCGATCGCGAGCGCATGGCCGCCTTGCGCAGCATGTGCATCGATGAAGTGCTCGTAGACCCGGCTGCTCATCGGGCTGAGGTGGAGGCAAACCAGGCTGGGCTTGGTCGGGGAAGGGAATTCCGGCCTCGCGGAGGTGGACCTGGCCGAACGGGCCATCGACGTAGGATCGCCGCGCCATGTTCAGGCGAGTTCTATCAGTTCGAGCAATTCGCCGGCAGGACCCAGCGTCGTTGCGCTGCGCCGTCCCGCATAAAGCGAACCGTCATGCACCGCGGGGCCTACGATCCAGTCGCAGCGGCAGGCGTCGAGGCTCTTCACTGCAAGGCTCACCAGCGCGTTGCCGGGCGGAAGATGCCCGGGGTCGCGGGGGCGATCGCCGGCCTGCGCGGGGTAGTCGTCGATCTCCACGATCGGCATCCGGCCCTTGCAGATCATGGTCAGACCCGATTGCGTTCCCGCGGGCAGCCCGAAGGCCTTGTTGATCATCGAGTATTCGATGACGTGGGTGTCGCCTTCGTCGAGGCCAAGGTTCTCGCGATACCAGGCGACGCTCGCATTCCGATCTCGCGCGGCGAGAATCACGATGAAGATGTGATCGATCGGCGAGATCGCGAACGGCAGGTCGCTGGTCGGGGTGTTGCTGCGGGTTTCGTTGAAATAGAGCATCTCCCGGCCCGTCCCATGGACTTGCATCGCAACGAACCAGGGCAGTCCCGCGATTTCCTTGGGCGGTCCGACGATGTCGAAGCCGCTGCCTTCGAGCCGCTTGGGCCAGCCGAATACATTCTGGACGGTCAGCTCGTAGGACGCCCAGCCAAAGCTGGTCGTCGGGACGAATGCCTCGGGAACGGACTGCTCGACCAAGCGGATGAAGCTGTGCGCGCCGCTTGCCGGGCGCAGCGTCGCCATCCGGCTCACCGCATTCGCCGGGCACCCCCAACTGGCTGCCAGCGCGTCGCCCACGGGGCCATCCGCGATCACCCTGAGCCCGAGCACGTCGCGGTAGTCGCGCAGCGCCGCGTCTATATCGGGAACCGTCACCACCCCGCCGACGATCGCGCCATGGGTCGGGCTCATCGGTCGAACCTGGCTTTGCGCCGCGCCACGAACGCGCCGACACCCTCGCGGAAATCCGACCCGGCGAAGGCTCCGGCGAAGGTGCTCCAGGTGGCGTCGTCGTCTTCCGCCTGCCCCTCCAGCACCCGGCGGACGAAGCCCTTGGTCTCGCGGATCGAGAACGGGGAGACTTCCAGGATCGGTTCCAGCAGCCCTGCCGGACTGGCCGCTATCGTCTCGACCAGTCCGATCCGCAGCGCTTCGTCGGCATCTATGATCGATCCGCTGTACATCAGGCGCTTGGCCTGGCCCGGACCGACCAGATCGACCAACAGCTTCACGTCGTGGAGCGGATAGACCAGGCCCAGCTTCGCGGGGGTCACCGCGAACCGCGCCTCGGCGGTCGCCACGCGCAAGTCGCATGCGACGGCCAACCCGCAGCCGCCGCCGATGCAGTCGCCCTCGACGAAAGCGATGGTCGGCAAGGTGGCGCGGGCTACCGCGCGCTGGGTGCGGTTGATTGCCGCCTGGCTTTCGGCGAGCCAGGCCGGATCGTCCTTGCGGTCCAGGATCTCGCCCAAGTCGGCGCCTGCGCAAAACGGCCCTGGGGCGGCGGCGCGGATCACCAGCGCGCGGACGGCGCGATCGGCGATGGCTTGTTCGACCAGCCCGGGGATCGCCTGCCACATCGCCAGGGTCATCGCGTTGCGCTTGTCCGGCCGATCGATCAGCAGGTGGGCGACCACGCCCTCGCGTTCGAGCCGGACGCTCATGCCGGATCGACCGTCGCGAGGTGGTCGGCGATGCCCTTGCGCGTCGCGATCCACACCCCGTCGTGCGCCTTGGCGTGGCGCAGGAATTCCTCGAACGCCCAGATCCGCCCCGGCCGACCGATGATCCGCAGATGCAAGCCAAGGCTCATCATCTTGGGATTGCCGGCCTCGCCCTCGCGATAGAGCTGATCGAAGCTGCGTTTGGCATAGGTCAGCCAATCGTCGGGCGAGTAGGCCGGGTCGGTCCAGAACTTCATGTCGTTGGTATCGACCTGGTAGGGAACAACTGCGATCGGTTTGCCGGGGACGGTTGTGCGATCCCAGAACGGCACATCGCCCGAAAAATCGTCCATGTGATAGCTGAACCCCTCCTCGATCAACAGCCGCCGGGTGTTGTCGGTGAGCAGATAGCGGCTGAGCCAGCCATAGGGGCGGACGCCGCAGGTGGCCTCGAGGCTGGCGACGGCCTTGCGGATAAAGGCGCGTTCCTGGTCCTCGTCCATCCGGAACTGGTGGACCCAGCGCCAGCCGTGGCTGACCGGCTCGTGACCGAGCGAAACGATCGCCTCGGCCAATTCCGGGTGGTTCTCCAGGCTCTGCGCTGCGACCGTCCAGCTCGCCGCGACATCGTAGTCTCGCAGCAACTTGACGACCCGCGGGGCGCCCGCCTTGATCCCGTAGAGGTAGTTGGATTCGTTCGCGTAATTGCGGATCGGGCCTTTGACGAAGACGCCCAGCTCATCGACCTGCTCCATGCCCTTGTCGCCGCGCGCGACCGATTGCTCGGAGCCTTCCTCGACGTTGACGACGATCGACAGCGCCAGCTTGGCCCCGCCCGGCCAGTCGATCCGTTCTTCGCGCATCAGTGCATTTCCTCGCCGCCTGAAACGTTGAGCGCTTCGCCGGTAACGTAGAAGGCCTCGTCGCTCGCCAGCCACGCGACCGCCGCGGCGGTGTCGGTGGGCAGGCCGGGGCGGCCCATCGGGTTCTTCGCCGCCATGTTGGCGAGATAGGCCGCGACATCGGGAAAGCCGAGCAGCTTGGAGAAGTATTCGTTCTGCTCGGCGCCCAGCGCGGTGGTGACGTGGTTGGGGCAGACCGCGTTGACCGTGATCCGGTGCGCGCCCAGTTCGACCGCACTGGCGCGGGTCAGGCCGATCATGCCGTGCTTGGAGCTGACGTAGGCAGGCAGGTGCGGGAAACCGGTCTTGGCCGCCTGGCTGGCGATGTTGACGATCCGGCCGCCTTTTCCGCGCTTGACCATGTCGCGCGCGGCCGCCTGAGTGCAGTAGAACGCGCCCGAAAGGTTGACCGCGACGACCTTGGCCCAGTCGGCGGGATCGACTTCGAGCAGCGGCTTCATCATGAACCCGATCCCGGCGTTGTTGACCATGATGTCGACCCCGCCGAAGGCATCGGCCGCGGCGGCGACGAGCGCATCGCACTGCGCGGAATCGGAGACGTCGCAAGCCACGGTCAGCACTTGCGCGCCGCGACCGCGCAGATCTTCGGCGACGTCGCGAGCCTCGTCGCCGATCGTCACGTCGGAGACCACGCAGTTGGCGCCTTCGTTTGCAAAGCGTTGCAGGATCGCCTGGCCCAGGCCCTTCTGGCGGCCGGACCCGGTCACGACGATCGTCTTGCCCGCGAACCTGGTCACGTCACAGGTCCTCGGTCAGGATGAAAGTGGGGTTGTCGGTAAACTGGCCGAACGCGGCGGCGACCTTCTGGAATTCGGGATCGGACACGTCGGCGACGAAGCCGTCCATCCCGTGAATATCGATCACCTCGATGTAATCGTAGGGCGGTTTGGCGTCGGACCCGAACAGGCCGGTGGCGCGATGGACGGTGAACGAGGCCACGCTGGGCAGGGCATTGACCCCGGGAATGTCGGATCCGCGCGCCCACGACTCATAGTCCTCGCGGCTTGCGCCCTCCTTGAGGTTGAACAGGCAGACGATGCGCATGACGGGCTCCTTTCAGACGGCAACGAGCGGCGGGGTGGAGCCGCCGAGGGCAGGTTCGAGACGGCGGGCGAGAGCGATCAGCGCCGCCTCGCTCCCTTGGGGGCCGATGAGCTGGATGCCGACCGGAAGACCCTCGCCGTCGCGGCCCGCCGGGCAGGCGAGGGCAGGCAGCCCGGCGACGTTGGCCAGGCCGGTGAACAGCGGCTGGCTCGCCGGTGGGCGGGGGTGTGGGGGAACGCGGCCTGCGGCGCGGTGGGCAGGATCAGCACGCCGTCTTCGCCCAAGGCCTCGCGCAACGCGGCCCGCGTTTCACCGAGCAACGGCGGGTTCGCGGGCAGGGCGAGCGCCGCCTCGATCACAAACGCAAGATCGCGCGAAACGCCGTCGCCGTGCCTGCTCTGGCCGAGTTCCGCGGCGAGCGAACGTCCGATTTGGGCGAACGCGGCCAAACGGATCGCGTCCAGCGAGGCGGGCAGGATGAGATCGGCTGCGGGCAGATCGGTCGCCGCTACGGCCCGCTCATACGCGGCGCGGACAGCGGGTTCGATTTCCACTTGTCCTAATCCGGGCAACACCAGCTTGCGTGTGAAGCCTCCGGAAGGGTGCGAATCCCTCGCCATCACCGCCCAGGCGCGAGCGAGCGTATCGAGATCGCGCGCCAGCGGTCCCACCGCGTCGAGCGAGCGATCGAGCGCGAACAGTCCGTCGTCGGAGACCGCCCCCTCTCCGGGCTTGAGCCCGTAAACACCGCAGTAAGCAGCCGGAATCCGGATCGAACCCAGCGTATCGGTGCCCAGCGCAAGATCGCACAATCCCGCCGCAACCGCCGCCGCGCTTCCCCCGAGGAGCCGCCGGGCGTGTGGCCGGGGCGGTGCGGGTTGTGGGTTCGTCCGTAGAACGGGTTGTCGGTGGTGGAGCCCAGCGCCGCTTCGTGCATGTTGAGCGTGCCGAGGATCGCTGCACCGGCGCCGCGAAGGCGGGCGACCGCCGCGGCGTCCTGCTCGGCTACGACCCCGCGGCGCAGTCCCATCCCCGCGGTCCACGGCAGTCCGCGCACCGCTATGTTGGATTTGACTCCGACGGTGGTACCCGAAAGCGGGCCCTGGCCGAACGCTGCCGAGCGATCGAAATCGACGAACGCACCGAGCGGGGCGTTGCGCGCTTCGAGATCGGCGAAGTCGATCACGGCCTGCGCTCGTCGATCAGCCGCAACGGCTTCTGCCGGACATCGACCTGGGTCGCCGCCGCGGTACCGCCTGGCTCACACAGCGCCACTTCGATCTCCACCCCCAGACCGCGGCGCAGCAAGTCGCTCAATTGCGCCAGGTCGCTCCCGCCGCGGCTTTCGAGCGTAACTTCCATGCTGTCGCGCCCCGCGGCGTCGCGGCGGACGCGGCAAACGTATTCGCCCGTCAGGTCGGCGCGATCCTCGATCAGCGCGGCGACCGCGTGGGGAAAGACGTTGATCCCGCGCAGCTTGACCATGTTGTCGCTGCGCCCCTTGAACCCGGCGATGCGCTTGAACGCGATCTCGCCACGGCCATCGCGTTCGTGGGTTATGTCGTGGGTGTTGAAGCGGATGCAGGGGGCGATGTCGTCCTTGTAGAGGCACGTCACGACCATGTCGCCGGTGCCGCCCGGATCGACGGCGGCGCCGCTATCGACGTCGAGCAGTTCGAGAAAATGCGCGTCTTCCCATACGTATAGCCCATCGCGCTCGGGGCCTTCGCCGGCGATCGATCCGGTATCGCCGACCCCGTACCAGTCGTAGGCCTTCGCGCCAGGCCAGGTGCGCTCGATCGCGGCGCGGTCCTCGGTGCCGAGGTGGCCGATGATCATCCGGATCGAGATGGCATCCTTCAGGCCCTCGCCCTCGGCGACCTCGGCCAGCTTGCGCAAGTAATCGACGAACCCGACCAGCACGGTCGCGCCGAAGTCGGCCATCAGCCGCACCTGCTGGGCCGAGCGGGTCTCGATCCCGGTTCCGGCCGAGAGGAACGTCGCATTGGTGAAGTGCGTGACCGCTTCGCGGATGTAATGCCCGCCGTTTATCATCCCGTGGCCATAGACAGATTGGACCACGTCGTCGGCGCGCAAGCCCATCCAGCGATACATCCGCCCGACCAGCAGGTTGCCGATCTCGCGCCCCTTTGGCCCGAATAGCAGGGGTTGCGGGCGGCCGGTGGTGCCGCTGGTGGTGTGCAAAACCACCGGCGTATCGCCCCGACCGGCGAAATCGCCATACGGAGGGTGCGCCTCGACCGAGGCCATCAGGTCCGACTTGTCGTAGACCGGCAGCTTGGCGATGTCGGCCAGCCCAGCGATGTCGCCCGGTTGGATTCCTTGTGTGCCCCAGAGGCGGCGGTAGAACGGGATTTCCCAGCCCCGCTTCATCAGCTTGCGAAAACGCTCGTCCTGCAGCGCGAACAACTCATCGCGGCTCATCCGGGCATAACGCGCGGTAAAGGCGTCGCCGATGGGATAGGCCGCGAGCAGCTCGCCGATGTCGAAGGTCTCGAAGTAGGTGGGATGGTTCATGCGCGGACCAGATAATCGAGGGGATCGTCGAACAGCCGCGGATCGGCCGATCCCGGCGACAGCGCGCGGCACAACGCATACTTGCGCTCCGCTTCGTCGCCGTAGAGCGGACGTTCGGGTGACCCCAGTGTGGCCGGGACCACCAAATCAAGGCGAGAGCCATCGGTGAAGACGATCTCGACCCGTTGCGGGGCCATGGCGTTGGGGTCCGGATTGCCGTCGTCGACGATCTCGACCTTGGCCGCCAGCACGGCGAGATCGGCACGGGCGAAAGTTTCGGGCGTGAACTCGCGCGGGTCGATCGCGCCCTCGCTCACCACCAGCGCGACGAGGAACGGCAGGCACAGACGGGCATAGGCCGGGGTCATCGCGCGAACCATTGGCCGGGCAACCAGATGCCGGATCAACGACGGCACATGGGCGACGACGCGCTGAACCGGCTTTTCCGGCAACGCCGCCAGCGCACCGAGAACCGCGTGGCTCGCCCGGCCCGAGGGAAACGGTTTCACGCTCAGCTCGGCGATCCGCCACGTGCCCAGGTTCGCGGTATAAGCCGCCAGATCGCCATCCTCGAACAGCGCGAAATGCCCGAACGGACCTTCAAACGGATCGTGCGGCCCGGTCAGGCCGTGCTTGACAAGATCGACCGCTTGAAGCGCCCCGCGCGCGGCATTGGCGAACTGTAGCGGGAGCGCGATCGAACCTTCGGAGTGCGCCTGCATCGTCCCCGCGGCATGGGCGTGGGCGAGCCCGAGAACGTCCGCAAAAGCCCTCGCCTCCAGTCCTTCCAGCCGCGCCACGGCAGCGGCGGCGCCATAGATGCCGGTGATGGCCGGGCGGAAAAAGCGCAAGCCGCTGCGCGCGGCGAGGCCAAGCCCGGCGGCGATGTCCACGCCCACCGCGATCGCCGCAAGCGCCTCTTCGGGATCGCGCGAGCGCCCGGCGCGGTCGAGGGCGGCGAGGACCGCGGGTACTACGGCGGTCATCGCGTGGACCACTGCCCCTTCATGGACCGCGTCCCATTCGAGGCAGTGGATCGCGAAACAGTTGACGTAGGCCGCGCCGTTGGCCGGCAGGCGCGCATCGGCGTCGCCAAGCAGACGGCAGGGGCCGTCTTGGCCCCAGGTCTTGGCCGTTTCGAGCACTCCAGCGGTTCCCGGACCGGTCCACCCCGCCGCGCCCACGGCGAGGGTATCGGCAACGAAGCGCACGGTGGCTTCGCGAACATGCACGGGAAGCCGATGCGCGCTGCTGGCGAATTCGAGCAGGTCGGTGGTTGCGCTCATCGGGCGCAAACCCCATACCCAGGCGCTGAAACGTCCGGACAACTTTCCGGCTGTGGCGGGAGACCGACTTGAGCACCACGGCCGAGCTTGCCGAGCAGCGCGAAATGCCCCGTTATCTGCAATTGGCGAGCGAACTGCGCGGCGAGATCCTCTCGGGCAAGTTTACCGCACGCGATCTGTTTCCGACCGAGAACGAGCTTTGCCAACGCTACGGGGTCAGCCGCTTCACGGTGCGTGAGGCTTTGCGGCGGCTGCAGAACGAAGGCCTGATCGCGCGCCGCCGCGGTTCGGGCACCACCGTTCAGCCCGCCGCGGCAAGGGGGGGACGCTGCACCAGCCGCTCTCGAACGTCGGCGAAATCCTCCAATACGCGCGCGGCTCGAAAGTGGTGTACGCGGTCGCCGGGGCGATGCCGCTGCCGCGCAAAGTCGCGGAACAGACCGACGCCGATGCGACCGCCGATTGGATCTTGCTGCGCGGGGTCCGCCGCCGCGAGGGCGACGCGCTGCCGATCGCGGCCACCGACGCGTATTTCCACGCATCCCTCGCCGACGCCGTCGCCCGCTTCGATCTGGGCGCCAACACCCTGTTCGGTCAGCTCGAGCAACTCGCCGGGATCAGCGTGGGGCGGGTCACCCAGGATATCCAGGCGATCGCCGCCGGAGCCGATATCGCCGATGTGCTGGGTATCCCCCGCCGCGCGCCCGTGCTGCGCATCTTGCGCTGCTACTGGGATGGAGCGGGTCGCATCTTCGAGATTTCGGTCAGTCACCATCCCGGTGACCGTTTCGCGTATTCGATGCACATCGATCTGGACGGCTGAGGCGGTCATCCGCCGCCAAGGCCAGGCACTTTGCCGGGCGTCCATGGGCGGTCGGATGCGAACCGGATCGGCGGTGCGATGTGGTGGCGTCCGTCGGCCGCGATCGTCAGGCCACGCTCCGTGATGTGCGGCTCGTCGAATGCCTCGCGAAAGTCGAGCACAGGGGCGAAGGCGACATCCTTGTCGGCGAACCACTCGATCCATTCGGCGCGGGTGCGGGTGGCGAACGTTTCGCGCAGGAAGGCGATCAGCGGCTCCTGCTCGCCCGCCTCCGCCTCGGCAAACGGGAGCAGGTCCAGCCGTCCGAGCGCGCTCAGCAGGTTGCGGGCGAACTTGAGTTCGCGCGCACCCAGCACGACGTGGTGATCGTCGTGCGTCCGGTACACCTGGTAGAAGGCCGCGCCGCCCAGCGAGCGTTGCCGCGAGGATACCGGCGCGGGTCCGCCCGCGATCGCGCCGCCCGCGGTGTGCGCGCACCACGGCAGCATGCTGTCGAACATCGCGCAGTCGATATAGTCACCCTCGCCGGTCTTCTCGCGCCCGAGCAGCGCCATGAGCACGGCCGCTAGCGCGGTGAGCCCCGCCGCCATGTCCGCCGCGGGCGCGCCGGGGACGGCTGGCGTCCCATCGGCCGCATCGTTGACGCTGAGGAACCCGGCAAGCGCCTGGACCGCCAGATCGTGCGCGGGATGGTGCGCCAGCGCGCCTTGCTGGCCGAACGCCGAGATCGAGCAGTAGACGATCTTCGGATTGAGCTGGCGGACCGTAGCATAGTCGAAGCCCAGCCGCTGCATCACGCCGGGCCGGAAGCCTTCGAGGAACACGTCGGCATCGCGGATCAGGTCGGCCAGCGCCGCCTTTCCGGCCTCGGTCTTGAGATCGAGGACGACGCTCTCCTTGCCCCGGTTGAGGTTCGCGAACCACACCGAGTGCCCGTTCTCGAACGGCGCCTGGCTCCGCGTCGGATCGCCGCCTGCGGGCTCGATCTTGATCACGCGCGCGCCGTGGTCGGCCATCATCACGCTGAGCATCGGGCCCGGCAGGAACTGGCTGAGATCGACGACGGTGATGCCGGAAAGTTTGCCCATGGGCTCAGACCACCCCGGCGGCGCGCAGCCCCGCGATGGCGTCTGCGTCGTAGCCCGCATCGCCGAGAATCGCGTCGCTGTCGGCGCCCAGCAAAGGGGCCGCCCGGTTGGGCAGGCGCTCGCCGTCCAGCTTCAACGGGTTCGCTAGCACCGCAAGATCGGCGCGGTCCGGGTGCGAGATGGTCTCGCGCATCCCGATCGTCTCGAGCCAGGGGTTGTCCAGCGCTTGGCCCAACCCGTTGACCGGGGCGATGGGGATCGCTCCCGAAAGCAGTTCCAGCCAGTGTGCCACCGGAGCCTGGGAGAAGATGCCGTCGAGCACCGCGGTCAAGGCATCGCGATGGGCCAGGCGATCGGCATTGCCACGAAACCGCGGGTCTTCGCCAAGTTCGTTGTGGCCGATCTTGTCGATCATGATCGTCCAGAACTTGGGCAGTTGGCACATCACGAACAACCAGCCGTCGGCGGCGCGAACCATCTGGCTGGGGGTTGCGCTGGGATGCGCCGAGCGGGGAGTGCGGACCGTCTCGTCGCCCTCGTTCATGTACCACAGCGCCGGATAGCTGGTCTGGTGGACAGCCGCGGAAAGCAGGTCGGTATCGACGTCCCGGCCGATGCCGCTGCGCTGCGCATCGACCAATGCGGCGAGGAAGCCCGTGGCCAGAATCGTGCCGGTGATGAAATCGACCATCGACAGGCCCATTCGCTGCGGCTCCCCCGCCGGATCGCCGGTCAGCGCGCAATAGCCGGCTTCGGCCTGCATCAGGTAGTCGTAGCCCGGCCAACGCCTGCGAGCATTGTCGCGGCCGTAGGCGGACAGATGGGCGCACACGATCGCCGGGTTATGGTCCTTGAGCGCCGCGTACGTCAGGCCCAGCCGCGCGGGCAGATCGCCACGCAAGTTGTTGACCATGCCGTGCGAGCGGGTGAGCAAGCGGTGCAGCACCGCCTGGCCCTCGGGCCGAGCAAGGTCGAGCGTCAGCGATTTCTTGTTGAGGTTGAAGCTTTGAAAATACAGGCTTTCGTCCTGGCGCAGAAAGTGCGGGCCGACCGCGCGCGCGGTATCGCCGCCGCCCTTGCCGTCCTTGTGCGGCGGCTCGATCTTGATCACCTCGGCCCCGAGCTGGGCAAGGAACATCGTGCCATACGGCCCGGCGCCGTACTGCTCGGCGCTGACTATGCGGAAACCCGAAAGCGGGAGGTGCAGAGCGCTCACGCAGGGTTCCGTTTAACCCACTGCTTGGAAATGATCATACGTTGCATCTCGTTGGTGCCTTCGCCGATGCACATCAGCATCGCATCGCGATAGAACCGCTCGATGTCGTATTCCTTGGAATAGCTGTAGCCGCCGTAGATCCGCATCGCGTCCTGGCTGTTCTCGACCGCGGATTCGGAGGCGAAGAACTTGGCCATTCCCGCTTCCATGTCGCAGCGTTCGCCACGGTCATAGGCTTCGGCCGCGTCGAGGGTGAGCAGGCGCGCGGCGCGGGCGCGGGTGACCATTTCGCCGATCTTGAGCTGGATCGCCTGGTGCTCCGCGATCGGCTTGCCCATCGTCTGGCGTTGCTGGGCGTATTCGGTGGCGAGGCGCAGGCTGCCTTCGGCCAGGCCCACCCCGCGCGCGGCGACGTTGATCCGGCCCAGTTCGAGGCCCCCCGTGGCCTGGAAGAAGCCCTGGCCTTCGACGCCTCCGATCAGCTGGTCGGCGGGGACGCGGTAGTCTTCGAAGATCAGCTCGGCACTGTCGATCGCCTTGTACCCGAGTTTGTCGAACTTCTTGCCGGTGCTGAATCCCTCTCTCTTGTCCGCGATCAGCAGGCTCATTCCCTTGTAGCGCGGATCGGCATCGGGATCGGTCTTGACCAGCAGCGCGAAGACCGAACCGTTCAGGGCATTGGAAATCCAGGTCTTGGTGCCGCTGACCACGTAATGGTCGCCGTTGCGCCGCGCGACCGTGCGGATCGCCTGGAGATCCGTCCCCGCGTTGGGCTCGGTCAACGCGAGGCCGGCGCGGATTTCGCCGGTGGCGAGTTTGGGCAGCCACCTTGCCTTTTGCGCGGGGGTGCCGAAGCGTTCGACGGCCGCGGCCATGATCAGATGCGAGTTGAAGATGCCGGTCAGCGCCATCCAGTACGAGGAAATCCGCATGACGATCTTGGCATAGGTCGTCGCAGGTAGGCCGAGCCCGCCGTATTCCTGCCCGATCGTTGCCCCGAACAGGCCCATCTCGGCCATTTCGGCTACCAGCTTCTCGGGCCAGATGTCGTTGTGATCGTGGTGCATGACCACCGGGATCACCGAGCGTTCGAGCCAGCGGTCGACGGCGTCGAGAAAAGCCTGTTCCTCGGCGGGATCAATGGTGCGGCCCTGGTCGGCCATGATGGGGGAAGCGGCGGTCGCCACGGAAGTCTCCTCAGTCGTCCACGGGGCCAAAGCCCCGCTTCCACACCAGAACGGTGCGCTTGTAATGGCTCACGATCACCCCATCCTGGTTTTTGGCGATGGTCTTGAAGGTCACGATGCCTTGGTCGGGGCGGCTCTTGCTCTCGCGCTTGTCGAGCACTTCGCTCTCGCAATAGAGCGTGTCGCCGACGAACAGCGGGTGGACCATTCGGACCTCGTCCCAGCCCAGGTTGGCCACCGCCTTGGCGCTGGTGTCGGACACGCTCATCCCGGTCATCAGCGCGATCGTCAGCGGGCTGACCACCAGCGGCTTGCCGAACTCGGTCTTCTTGGCGAACTCGTAGTCGAAATGCGCCGGATGCGTGTTCATCGTCAACAACGTGAACCAGACATTGTCGGCATCGGTGATCGTACGGCCCGGACGATGCTCATAGACATGGCCGACAACGAATTCCTCGAAGTTGCGGCCAAACACCTCGCGGAAACGGCCAGGCGCAACTTCTTTGACTGCTTCACGCATTCTCCAACATTCCCTTCTTGGCGAGGACGGCGCGGTAGCGCTTGACGATCGGCGCCTCGAGCATCCGACCCTTGAACCGGATCGCCCGCTCGCCGCCGTCACGATAGGCGGCGAGCGCTTCGATTGCTTCGGCCACCTCTGCGTCGGACGGAGCGAAGGCGGTTTCGATCGTGGCGATCTGCGATGGATGGATGGCCGCTTTGGCCGAAAATCCCAGGGCTTTGGCGCGCTCGCATTCCCCGGCCAGCCCGGCGGCATCGTCGAGCGCGACCCAGGGGACGTCGATGGCCGGGACACGTGCCTCGGCACAGGCCAGGATCAGCGCCCCGCGCGCCGCCAGCAGCGGCTCCCAGGCGATCGCGACGCCCAACTCTCCGGCGAAATCCGCCCCGCCAAACATCACCGCGGCGACATTCGGCGCCTGCGCGATCGCCAGAGCGTGACGCAAGCCCCGCGGCGTTTCGATCAGCGGGATAAGCTCCGGGCAGCGCTCGCCCAGCGCGGCGGACACCGCATGCAATTCATCGACGGTCTCGACCATCGGGACCAGAACGACCGGAGGCAGGATTTCGGCGGCGGCGAAGGAAGCCAGATCGGCGGCCCCGGCCGCGGTCGGCACGGCGTTGATCCGGATCGCCAGATCGGTGCGATCCCGCCCCGCCTCGGCGAGCGCGGCCGCGCGTGCGGTGTCCTTGTCGACTGCTGCTACCGCATCCTCCAGATCGACGATCGTCAGCCCCGCCCCTGCCGCGCGCGCCTTGGCGAAGCGATCGGGGCGCGAGCCGGGAACGAAGAGCAAGCTGCTGGCCGCGAACATGGTATACCGAATCCCCTTCGAACGGCCAACCGTTCAACTTTGGACTTCACAATTTGTCCGGACAACTTTAAAGTCAAGCCGAAAGCGCCACTGGGCGCCCTTCAGGGAGATTGACAGCCATGTTGACCGCACTTCGGACAAGTGTCGCACTTCGCATAGGCGTTTGTATTGCCGCCGTGGCTTTGAACGCCACGCCAGCGATCGCACGCAAGCTGGATCCGGCGGTGCCGGCCGACGCGCTCGAACTCAACAAGCGAGTGGGCTGCGGCGAAGCGGACGGCAAGCCCGCGGTCTACTACTGGTCGGGCAAGATCTATTCGCGCGTCGATGGTGAGCCGGACAAGCTGCTGTTCAATGGCGAAGGGATGAACGTGCGCCAATGCGTCGCGGTTACCGACCCGCAGCGGGGCAAGGGTTATCGTCACGTCAGCCGCGAGGTGATGTTCTTCACCGATCCGGTCACCGGCAAGATCATTCGCGAGTGGAAGAACCCGTGGACTGGCGAGACCGTGCCGGTGATGCACATCAACAACGATCCGGTGAACGCGCGCCCCAGCTTCCCGATTTCCGCCGACGGCAAGCCGGCGACGATCAGCCTGCAGACCGTGGGCGACTATACCCAGCTTCGTTCCGAAGCGCCGCTGTTCTACAAGAATCCGCTGGCGGGCGAGTATCAGGACTTCGTCGGCGGCAGCTATCACGCGATGGAAATCTTCGATTTCACCATGCCCACCAATGAGCTGTTCGATACCAGGTTCGCCACGGTCTATCCGTCGGTCGCCTGGGTACGGATTTCGCGGTGGATGCCGTGGATGAAGATGGGTGACCGCCAGGGCCAGATCGTGTTCAATGCGATGGGCGCCAAGCTGAAGAGCTACGACCTTCTTCCCGCCGTGATCAAGGACGAGATCGCCGCCAACTATCCGATCTATACCGCGCCGCCCCCGGGCGACGATCCGCGTCCCAATGCGACCACCTGGACCGTGTTCAAGGCGCAGGTCGATGCCGCGCGGGCCAAGGCCGACGGAAAATAGACAAAGCCGCAAACGGCCCATGAAAAAGGCCCGGCGGAGTGGTTCCGCCGGGCCTTTTTATTTGCGGCCCTGAAGCTTGAAGCCGCGTCAGAACCCGGCGCTGAAGATCACACCGACCCGCCGGCCAGGACGTAGCCCGGCGATGAAGTTGCGGCGCAGATCGTTGTTGGCGTCGGCATAGCGGATGATCTGGGCGATCGCGTCCTCGTCGAACAGGTTCTTGACGTAGGCCTGGATCTTGAAGCGGTCGTTCTGGACGCCAAGCCGTGCATCGACCACCGTCGACCCGCCGGTTTCAGCGAAGTTGAGCACCTGATCGAAGCTCGACGAGACCATGCTGACGTTGGCGCCGGCGAACACAGTCCAGTCGCTGCCGCCCACAGGCTGGCGCCAGTCGACATCGACGAACGCGGTGTGCTTGGGCGCGCGCGGAATGCTCTTGCCCTTGATCGACCCGAACTTCGATTGGCATCCCGCGATGTCGGTGAACTGATCGCCCTGCGAGCAGTTGACCAGCCCGTCGTCCGCCACGTCGAAGATCAGGCCGAGATTTTCATCGCTGCCGGCGGTGAATTGCGCATCGACGTAGGAATAGTTCGCGGTCACCGTGAAGTTGCGGCTCGGACGCATCAGCAGCTCGAGCTCGGCGCCGTTGACCCGGGCATTGCCGCCGTTGCGGGTCAGCGACACCTGGTTGGGCGGAACCGAGATATTCTGGGTGATCTGATAGCCTTTGACTTTGGTGTGGTAGACCGCGAGATTCGCCGTGAGCTGGCCGTTGAGGAACTGGTTCTTGCTGCCCAGCTCGTAGGTCTTGTTGTCTTCGGGATCGAACGTGGGAAAGCCCGCAACGATTGCCTGATTGGAGTTGAACCCGCCAGGCTTTTGGCCTTCAGCGTAGACCGCATAGAGCAGATGATCGCGGCTCGCCTGCCAGCTCGCGGTGAAGCGCGGGGTGAATTCCTTGAACGTCTTTTGGACGACGCGCGGACACAGGTTGGTTGCCGTCACCACGCAGGCGGAGCCGTTGTTGACGGTGACGGTCGTTTGCCGGATCTTTTCCGCGGCGTAGCGGCCTTCCGCGCTCAGCGAGAAGCCCTCGGCGACATCGAACGTGACCGAGCCGAACACCGCCTTGTTGGTGACGTCGAAGAAGTTGGTGTTGCGCGATTCGGGCAAGCTCGCCGCAGTGATGGTCAGCGGCGTTGTCGAGGCGCAGTATGACAGCTCGGCGCACAGCCGCGCCCGGGCTGCATCGGCATTGGCCTGCGCCAGCGCGAGCGAGCCCGGGGGCACGACGCGGGTGTCGCTGGAATCGTCCGACTGGTCGAAGTAGTAACCACCGACCAGCACATGCAGCCGGTCGTTGTCGTAGGCCAGTCTCAGTTCCTGCGAAACGTCCTTGGTTTCGACGTGGTTCGAAAACGTGAAGTCCTGCACCGAGGTCGACAGCAGCGTCACGTTGCGCGTGCGCGGCGGACCCGCAGGAGTGGTCTGGAAGCCCGGCGTGTAGGCGAAGATCACAAGGTTGAAGCTGTTGCCTGAGTAGTCGCCGTCGGTCTTGTTGTTGGCGGTGCGCTTGTTGTAGCCGGTCAGGGAAGTCAGCGTGAGCTGGTCGGTCAAATCGTAGTCCATGCGGAACGCGCCGTTGAAGGTGCGCGCCTCCAGCCCGACGTTCTGGGGATCGACGAACTGGCGCTTATAGTCGCTGCTCGGCGTCTGCGGGTGGATCACCCCGCAGAAGTAGCGCCCGCGTCCGCGATAGAGATTGCCGTTGTCGTTGAAGCAGTTGTTGGCGTTGGCGCTCTGCGAGAAGATCGCAGGCTGGCCGTCGTCGGTGTCGTTGTAGTTGGCGCGCAAGGAGGCGCGGAACGGGCCGCCGTTGTCGAAACGGATGTTGCCATAGGCCGACTTGGTCGATTGCTTGCCGAGGCGGCTGCCGTCGTAAGCGTTCTTAAACTCGCCCTTGTTATCGTAATAGCGCGCGCCCAGCGCTATGCCGAGGCCATCGGCGAGCGGCCCGCGCACCCCGGCGGTGAACTCGTAGCGGTCGTGCTCGGAAATGTCGGCTTGGACGCGTCCAGTCCATTCCTTGCTCGGCATCTTGGAGATGAGATTGATCGCGCCCGAATAGGTGTTGCGACCGTAAAGCGCGGATTGCGGACCCTTGACCACCTCGATCCGTTCGATGGTGTCGACGTCGTAGTCGGCCAGGCTGCCCGAATAGTAGATGCCGTCGATGAAGTAGGCGACGCCCGAAGAACCGAGGATGTTCGCCTGCCCGCGGATCACCGGGCGGTTGGCGTCACGTCCGAAGGTGTCGTCGAACACCAGCCCGGGTGTAGTCTTGGCGATGTCGGTTAGGTTGTCGAGGCCGAGCCGGTCGATCGTATCGGCGGTCGCGACGGAAACCGTGGTCGGCGCATCCTGGAGGCGTTCCTCCTGCTTGCGCGCGGTGACGATGATCTCGTTGCTGTTGTCGGCGGTCGATTCGTCTGCGGGTGCCTCCTGGGCCCAGACGGACCCGGCAAATCCCAGCCCCGTCGCCAAAATCGTCGCGCCCAGCAGCGCCGCGCGGCCAATAGTCATGATTCCCTCCCTCAAGGTCCAGCGCGCACTGGTTTCCATCGGTATACAAAATTTGTCCAGACAAATTTTGTATACCAGAAGTGTCTCGGCCGACTGTGGCAATGGTGCAACTCTGCCCGGTCAGGGGATCGCCTTGGTTACGCCGAGGTAGGACGTGGCGACGAGCAGCAGGTAGGTCGCCCAGACCCAGATCCGGGTGCGGTCCATCGTCCGGCGCAGCGGCACTTCGGTGGCGTCGCTCGACCCATCGCGGAGAACCGCAGCGAGTTGCCCGCCGACCGGCTTGAAGCTGACGTCGATCATGATGGCGGCGACGAAGATCAGGCCGAACAGCAACGCTTTCCAGGCCAGCCAGCCGACCGCGATCGGCCATCCAGAGCCAAGCGACAGGCCGCCCAGCCACAGGTAGAAGGCGGCCAGCAGATAGCGGATCCAGCCTTCTATCCGACGGTTGCGCGCCGCGCGCGGGGTCTGGTCATGTTTGTGCGCGTCCCACACGAGGCCCAGCCAGACGCCACCGATGGCCCATCCGGCTGCGACCAGCCAGCCGGGCACCTGCCACCAGCCGCCCGCCGCCGACACGCTGAGCGACAGCGGCACCATGAGCGCCCAGGCGGTGCGCGGGGTCATGTCGATCAGCACCAGCAGCTTGAGCAGTGCGAGGCGCTGGTCGAGCGTGTAGAGATGCCGCTTGCGAAAATGTTGGCCAAGTAGGAACACGCCTACGTCCGCCCCCAGCCACAGCACGAACAGCAGCAGGTGGACGTAGACCAGCGTCGGGTAGGCGAGATCGGCTAAGGTCATCGAATGGCTCCGAGATGCGCCAGGGCGCGTGCGATATGTCCGGACAAATCACATTTCACCTGTTGACAAAAGCGAAAATGTCCGGACAAATTGGCGGCCTGGGGATGGCCGCGAACAAGGTTGCTCCGGCGAGGACGAGGGGCCTCGAAACAGCGTTGACAGGGAAGGAAATTCGCAATGGTTCGAACCATATTGCTGGCCTCCGCCGCGATCCTGGCAATTCCGACGCTAGCGCACGCTCAGTCCGCTCCGGCCCAGGCCGGGGACCAGCCGCAGGCGGAAGCCACCGACGATTCGCGGGTCGGCGAAATCGTCGTCACCGCGCAGCGCCGCGAGGAAAGCGTCCAGAACGTGCCGATCGCAATCAGCGCGTTCACCGCCGAGCAGCTCGAGCGCCAGGGCGTGTCCAACGCGCTTCAGATTGCGCAGTTCGTGCCCAACCTGACCGCGCAGAACAACACCGGGCTGGGCAGCGCAAACGCCTATTATCTGCGCGGGCTGGGCAGCACCGAGACGATCCCGACGTTCGATCCGCCGGTCGGCACTTATGTGGACGACATCTATCTCTCGCGCCAGAACGCCAACAACCTGTCGTTGTTTGATGTCGAGCGGGTCGAGGTGCTGCGCGGGCCGCAGGGCACGCTGTTCGGACGCAACACCACCGGCGGCGCGATCAACGTGATCATGCGCCAGCCGGGCCACGAAATCGGCGGCTACGCCGAAGTCGGCTATGGCCGCTTCGAGAAAAAGCTGGCGCGCGGATCGATCGACCTGCCGCTGGCCGATACGTTCTCGATCAAGCTCTCGGGATACTGGCAGGACGACAAGGGCTACGTAAAGAACACCACCACCGGCGAGCGGCTCAACGACGACGACGGCTGGGGCGCGCGACTGGGGGTGAGGGGCGAGCTGAGCCCGGACGTGACCTGGAACGGCAGCTACATGCACGTCGTCAACGACAGCGACTATCTGCTCAATTTCGAGTGCGATCCGCGCGCGCCAAGCAATTGCAACGGCCGGTTCGCCACCACAGGATACCGCGAGCACCCAACCGGCGCTCCGGTCTTCGCCGGCCGCTTCACCGGCCGCAAGCAGAACTACCCGCTGGGCAACAACACCGACACCGATCTGGTCACCTCGAAGTTCGACATCGGCATCGGCGAGAACGCCACCCTGAGCCTGATCACCGGTTACCTCAGCCAGGTCCAGCAGTACGGTCTCGACTTCTTCGACGGGCGTTCCTCGCCCACCCTGGCGGTCCCGAGTCCCGCGGTGCTCGGCTTGGCCACGGGGGGCTTCACCTTCGTGTCCGACCAGCAGTCCGAGCAGTTCACCCAGGAAATCAAGCTCAACGGCTCGCTCGGCGATGGCCTGATCGATTACGTGACCGGGGCCTATTACCTGAAAGAAAATGTCCGCGACGACTTCGGCGATTTCTTCGGGACGCTCAACCTGGTGCTCGCCGACCGCATCCTGCGCAACTCGACCAAGGCTCTAGCCGGGTACGCCCAGGCCGACCTCAACCTTGGCCAGTTCAAGTTCACCGCCGGGGTGCGCTACACCGACGAGACCAAACGGCTCGGCTTCCACGACAACCGCGCTTCTTGCCAGGCGGTCGTCGGCCCGACCTGCCTCGATACCCGCAACCTGATTGTGCCCGCCAACGGCACCACCGTGCCCGTCGCGGTGCCGATCCCGACCAAGCTTTCGACCAAGCTGTGGACCCCGCGGTTCGCGATCAACTGGAAGCCGAACAACGACATCCTGCTGTTCGCCAGCGCCACCCGCGGGTTCAAGTCGGGTGGCTGGAACGCGCGCGAGACCGCGCCGTCGCGGATCCTGCCGTTCGGACCGGAAAAGGTCTGGAGCTACGAGATCGGCGCCAAAACCGAACTGTTCGACCGCCGCCTTCGCGCCAACGTCACTGCCTTCCAACTGGATGTGACCGATCTTCAGGTGCTGTCGGGCATCCTCAACCCGACGACCGGGGCGCTAACCTTCATCACCCGCAATCCCGCCAACTATCGCAACCGCGGGGTCGAGGTGGAACTGACTGCGGTGCCGGCGGAAGGCCTCAACCTCTTCGTCAACGTCGGCTATTCGGACGACAACTATCGCCTAAAGAAGAACGTCCCGGCCTTCGACCAGTACGGCATCCAGTCGATTGTCGCGCAACAGGCTGCGTGCAAGCAGGCGCTGGCCGCGGGCAAGGTTCCGACCGGACCGAACACCCCGGCGACCCAGCCCTCGATCGCCGCCTGCGCCTCGTCGATCGTGACCGCGCAAGGCACCATCGCGGAGCCGGTGCGCACCCCGGACTGGACACTTTCTCTGGGCGGCAGCTACCGCGCCGAATTTGCCGGAGGCTGGGCCCTGACCCCGTCGGTGGCGGCGAGCTATCACTCCAAGCAGGAGGTGGCGACCTCGAACCTGACCTTCTTCACCGGGTCGATCTCGGGCGTCAACCAACCCGCCACCGGGCCGTTTCCGGTCAACCCCAACAGCGGCGACATCATACTGGGGTCGCGCTCGCTGGCGGCGTGGCTGGTCAACGCCAGCCTGGCGCTGAGCACGCCCGAGGACCGGATCCGTTTTTCGGTCGAATGCACCAACTGTCTGGGCGAGAGCTTCTTCCAGTCTGCGCTGGCCAACTACAACTACCTGAACCAGCCGATGACGTGGATGGTCAAGGCGCGCTACAACTTCTGATGCGCGCGTTCCAAAGCCTGCCGGCGCGGTCGGGGCGGATCGCCTATCGTCACCGCGACGGCAGGCTTTGGGGCGAGGAGACGTGGTCGCTGACTCGCGACGCCAAGGGCAATCGCTGCCTGACCGCGCATTGCGAGATGGCGTTCGGCAGCGACGACGTCGTGCGCGACAGCATCCTCGCGGTCGACGCCGAATTCCAGCCGCTCGAGGCCTATGTCCGGATCCTCAACCACGGCGTGCCGACCGGCTCGGGCTGGTTCCGCTTCGCTGGCGACGAGGCCGAGGGCGAAAGTTTCAGCAACGATGCCGGACGGCTCTCGCAGCGGATGGCGATCGAGCGGCCGATGCGCGGCTTCGGCATCCACGCGCTGATGGGCGACGGTTGGCTTTCTGCGACGTTTCCTTTCGCGAAAGGTCCTGGCACCGAGCATTTCTTCGGGCGCAATCTGCTCCACAGCCTGCATCACTTCGGCGCCAGCGGACCGCGACTGGAAGTTTCCACCAGCGGCCTGCGCTACGAGGCGCGCGAAACGATCACGGTCCCCGCGGGTACGTTCGACTGCCATCGCGTGGCGTTCGTCGGCATGACCAACGCGCACCCGCCCTACGTGATGTGGATCAGCGCCGACGGCGATTTTCTCTACGTTCGCGGTGTGGTCGAAGGGTACATGGATTCGGTCTTCGAGCTGGAGGAATTGCGCGGATGAGCAGCGGTGGCGAATTCCGTCGAGGGTGGAAGCCGCTCGCCGCCGGGATAGTCGGGGTCGCTTGCGGGGCCTCGCCGCTGCCGTTCAATTCGATCGGTTTCGTTCTCGCTCCGATCCACGCGGAGACCGGATGGAGCTTTGCCGAAATCAGCGGCGCGATCACCATCTACGGGATCGTCGCGGGGCTGTTGGCACCGGTGTTCGGGTCGATGGCCGACCGCTACGGCGTACGCCCGGTGGCGCTGTGGTCGACTTTCACCTTCGCCCTCGCGTTTGCCGCGTTGGGCTTCACCCCGGCCAGCTTGATGGCTTTCTATGGTCTGTGGTTCCTCATCGGACTGGTCGGCATCGGTTCGACCCCGGTGACCTGGAGCCGCGCGGTCAACATGTGGTTCTTCCGCAACCGCGGCCTCGCGCTCGGCATCCTCCTGCTGGGGACCAGTATCGCCGCGCTGATCATCCCCCGCGTCGCGGTGTGGGCGATCGCCGCTTACGGCTGGCGCGGGATGTACATGATCCTCGCGCTGTTCCCGCTGCTGATTTCGCTGCCGGTCGCATACTTGTGGTTCCGTGAGCCGCGGCCCGAGGAGGCCCCGCCAGAGATCGCCGAAGGGGGCCTGCGCGCGGGAATGACCTTGCGCGAGGCGATCCGCAACCGGCGTTTCTGGACGATCTGGCTGTCCATCTTCTGCGTCGCGCTGGCCTATGGCGGGGCGCACATCCACATGCCCGAGATCGTCAAGCAGCACGGCATGACCGCGGCGGACGGTGCAGGGATCATGGGGATGATCGGGATCGCGCTGATGGCCGGGCGGATCGTTACCGGCTGGCTGTTCGACCGCTTCTGGGCGCCGCTGGTGACGCTGCCGATCCTGCTGATCCCCGCGTTTGCCGCATGGCTGTTGCTGGGGACAGGCACCGATCAGACGACGATCTACCTCGCCGCGTTCATGCTCGGCTTCGCCGCGGGGGCAGAGAGTGACGTGATAGCCTATCTCGCCAGCCGCTATTTCGGGCTGGCTCACTACGGCAAAATCTATGGCATGCTGTATATGCCCTTTGGGGTCGCCTCGGCGATCTCGCCGGTGTTTTATGGACGGGTGCGCGACACGACGGGAAGCTATGACGGAATGCTCCAGGTGGCGATGATCTTGTTTGCGGTGGGCGCACTGCTGCTACTGACGCTCGGGCGCTATCCAGCCGCCGTGAGCACGGAGGCCGCGGCGGGACCGGTGCTGGCGGGATGAACACGGTTGCCGCCGATCCGCTCGCCGCACTGCGCGAAATCGCACCCGCTGCAATTGACGACGGTGCGGGTGCGCTCCAGCTGTACAGCCACGACGTCTATGCGACGGGACCAGCGCCGCGCGCGGTGTTTCGCCCAGCGACCGTAGAGGAATTGGCCCAAGGTGTCGCCGCAGCGACCGCCGCGGGCTTGGCCGTGATCCCGCGCGGCGGAGGGATGAGCTATACCGGCGGCTACCTCTCGCCCACGCCGGATTTCATCCTCGTCGATACCGCCGGGCTCGACCGGATCGTCGCAATCGACGAGGCCGACATGACGGTGACGGTCGAATGCGGCGTCACCTGGGATGCGCTGCGCCGCGCGCTCCAACCCCGCGGCTTGCGGGTCAAGGCGTGGGGCACGCTTTCCGGCGTAAACGCCACGGTCGGCGGCGGGATGAGCCAGAACGGGGTGTTCTGGGGCGCGGCCGACGGCAGCGTGGTCGACAGCGCGCTCAGCTTCGATGTGGTGCTTGCCGACGGGACGACAGTATCGACGGGCAGCGGCTTCTTCCGGCCCTATGGCCCCGACCTGACTGGGCTGTTCGCGGCGGATTGCGGCGCGCTGGGGATCAAGGCGCGCGCGACGCTGCGGCTGGTGCGTGAAGGCCAGGGCCTTGCCTATGGGAGCTTCGCGTTCGACGATGCCGCGGCGTTCTTCGCGGGCTTGAGCGCGGTCGCGCGCGAGGGGCTGGCGGCGGAAAGCTTTGGCTTCGACCCGTTCCTGCAAGCCCAACGGATGAAGCGCGACAGCCTGGCGGCGGATGCGAAGAGTCTGGTCGGAATGATGAAGGCGCAGGGCTCGCTCCTGAAAGGGGTCAAGGAAGGTGCGCGAGTGGCCTTGGCCGGGCGCTCGTTCCTCGACGGTGTGCCGTTCAGCCTGCACTGCATCGCCGAACGTCGCCGCCAGAGCGAGGCCGACGCGGACATGGCCGAAATCGCACGGCTCGTCACCCAAGCCGGCGGACGCGCGGTCGAGAACACGATTCCCAAGATCCTGCGCGCCAATCCGTTTCCCCCAGTCAACTCGATGGTCGGTCCGGCGGGAGAGCGCTGGGTGCCGGTGCACGGTTTTCTGCCGCACTCGCGGCTGGTCGAAGGGTGGGACGCGATCCAGGCGCTGTTCGCCGCGCATCGCGCCGAGATGGAGGGGCTGGGCGTGCAGGCCGGGGCGATGCTGGCTGCCGTCAGTCCGCAGGCGTGCCTGATCGAGCCGGTCTTCTACTGGCCCGACGCGCTCAACCCGCTGCATCGCCATGCGGTCGAGGCGGGACATCTGGCCAAGCTCAAGGGCTTTCCGGCGAATCCCGACAGCGCCGCGCTGGTCGATCGCCTGCGCAAGGGAGTGATAGAGGTGTTTGCCACGCTCGGCGCGATCCATCTCCAGATCGCGCGGACCTATCCGCTCAAGGCCAGCCACGATCCCGCCGCGTGGGCGTTGCTAGAGACAGTCAAGCGCCAGCTCGATCCGCGCGGCTTGATGAACCCGGGAAGCCTCGCCCTTTGAACGTTGCGCCCTACGCCGCCGTCGCGATGCAACTTACCGCGCGCTCCACCGAGCGTTGCGCCGATACGGCCGCCGCGCGGGCGCAAATCCTGAGCCACATCGGCGAGATCGAGGGCGCGATCCGCACCGCGGCGATCTTCATCGAACAATACGCCGGACGCCCGGTCAAGCTGGCGGTGCTTCCCGAGTACCTGTTCACCAGCTATCCCGGACGCGTCGGCATCGCCGAATTCGCCGAGCGGGTGGGCTTCGCCGCCGATGGGCCGGAATACGCCGCCCTTGGCGGGGTGGCACAGCGGCTGGGCCTGTTCCTGGCGGGCAACGCCTACGAAAGCGACCGGCACTTTCCCGGCTTTTATTTCCAGACCAGCTTCATCGTCGCGCCATCGGGCAGCGTTGTGCTGCGCTATCGCCGGCTGTTGTCGATGTTCGCGCCGAGTCCGCACGATATCTGGGACGCCTATCTCGACCACTACGGAATCGACGGAGTGTTCCCGGTGGCGCGCACCGAAATCGGCAATCTCGCCTGCGTGGCCAGCGAGGAAATCCTCTATCCCGAGATCGCGCGCGCCTTCGCTTTTCGCGGGGCAGAAGTGCTGTGCCATTCCTCGAGCGAGATCGGCTCGCCGCTCGCCACCGCCAAGGACGTCGCCAAGCGGGCGCGGGCGTGGGAGAGCATGGCCTACGTGGTTTCGGCCAACACCGCGGGCATTTCCGGCACCGTGATGCCGCTCGCCTCGGCCGACGGCAACAGCCAGGTCGTCGGCCCCGATGGCAAGATCCTCGCCCAATCACTGTCGGGCGAGACCTACACCGCGTTCGCAACGCTCGACATCGAAGCCCTGCGCGCCACCCGCCGCACCCCGGCGATGACCAACAGCCTCGCCCGCCAGCGTCCCTCGCTGTTCGCGCCCGTCTATACCGCGGCGAATGGCCAGGCGGGCAACGCGATGCTTCGAGATGGCGAGGCGCAAGTCCCTGAGCGCGGCGATTTCCACCGCATGCAGCAGGCAGTGATCGACACACTCGCCAAAGCCGGAGCGATCTGATGGAGCACCGCAGCGTCACCGGCATGATCCGCTATACCTCGGCCAAACCCGGGATGGAGGGCGCCGAGCGCGGGCGCGAGTGGTTCCGCTTCACCCATCATCGCGACGGCAGCACGGTGATGCGCGCGACCTGCGAGATCGAGGAGCCCGATCCCAAAGTCCTGCGTGACGTGGTGTACCATCTCGGTCCTGGGATGATCCCGCAGCACCTTCAAGTTCAGCTGACCGTCGGCGACTCTTTCATGGGCTCGGGCTGGATGCGCCACGATGCCGCCGGGGGCGTGATCGAGTGCGAAAGCTTCGGCCCTTCGATCGGCCGCGTCTCGCAGCGGGTGGGCACCCAAGGCCCGTTCGACGGCTTCGGCACCCATCCGGTGGTCGGCGACGCCTTTCTCGCCAAGCGCCTCGACTTGTCGCGCGGGCCGCATCGGCGGACCATGCGCTGCTTCCTGCCGTCGCCCGATCACCGCGGCGCCACTCCGCCGCTGATCGCCGAAGTAAGCATTGCGCTCGAATACGTCGGTGAGGAGGAGAAGACGGTCGCCGCGGGCACCTTCCCCTGCCGCCACTTCCGCTTTGTCGACGAGAGCGACGACGGCATGGGAGGCACGCCGCACCCTGATTATGACATCTGGGCCACCGCCGATGACGACTGCATCCTCGTCTACGCCGCAATCGACGGGTACATGATGAACCGCTACGAGCTGGTCGAGCTCGCGCGCTAGACGATTTCGATCAGTACCTTGCCGATATGCGCCCCGCTTTCGAGATGGCGATAGGCGGCGGGAGCTTCGGCGAAGGCAAAGCGGCGATCCACGACCATCTCGATCTTGTGCCTTGCGACCACGTCGAGCGCGGCGGCGAGCATCGCCCGGCTGCCCGAGGCGATGCCCTTGATCGTCAGGTTCTTGCCGATGATCGCGCCTTGGCTGGCCGAAGCGGTCGCCGCAGGCGAGCCGGATAGCGCGCCCAGCGTCCCGATCCGCGCTTCGACCGCGCAGGCCGTGACGGTCTCGGCCAACGCGGGAAAGCCGAGCGTGTCGACCACCACATCGGCGCCGCGCCCGCCGGTGGCCTCGAGCAGCGCCGCCGCCCAATCGGGCCGGGCGCGGTAATCGATCGCATGATCGGCGCCCAGCTCGCGGCATCTCTCCAGCTTGTCCGCACGCGACGAGGTGATCGCGAACTCCGCGCCAAGCGCCTTGCCGAGTTGCAGCGCGAACAGCGAGACGCCGCCGGTGCCCTGTGCCAGCACCAGCTTGCCGGGGCCGGCCTCTCCGAACGCCACCATTGCGTGCCACACCGTCCCCCCGACCACCGCAAGCGTGGCGGCGGTCGCGTCCGAGACGCTGTCGGGCACCGCGATCAGCGAGGTTGCGGGCAAGACGATGGTGTCGGCCAGCCAGCCATCGGCGGTCACCCCCAGATCGTGCCCGAACAGCCCCGGTCCGAACGCCCCGTCTCGCCAGCCGGTGAAGTTCGGCGCGATCACCCGCTGGCCCAGGCTCACCCCGGACACTCCAGAGCCCAGAGCAGCGACCGTGCCCACCCCGTCCGACAACGGAATCCGCGTATCCGGCAGGCCGCTGCCATATTGCCCGGCAAGCACCATCAGGTCGCGATAGTTGAGCCCGGCGGCGGCAACGCGCACCACAACCTCGCCGGGTCCGGGCGCCGGTTCGGGGCGTTCGGACTGCCGCAAGCTGTCGATCCCGCCGCGCGGTCCGATTTCCCAGCAATGCATGTCAGGCTCCTTCGGGTCCGGTGGGTGCGATCTTGCGTTCGTTGCATAGCGTCCATTTCCATGGGCGCCCGCCCTGGAACCATTCCCACGTCCGCGAGCGGCTGAGGCGGTCGGCAGAGATCGCGATCATCTCGATATAATAGGCGTCGGCGACGTCCTGGCGTTCGAGCCGGAGCATCAGCACATCTTCGCGGGTCTGCCAGCCGTAGCCCGCGAATCGATCGGTGCGCCAGACGAGCTGCTGGCCTTCGAGGCGGCCGCCGAACTCGTAGAACGCGGTCCGGCCATCATCCCAGATCAGCTCGTTGTGCTGGATGTAGTGCCATTCGCCGTGGTCCGGAAACTCGCACCAGGTCTTGACCCGGTGCGCATCGAGCAGCGCGCCGTCGCCGTCGAAATGGCGGTACCAGCCCTCCCAGTCGCCCTCGTGTAGCAGCATCGCGGGCATGGCAGCAGCGAGTTGCGCGCGGTTGCTCATCGATGATGCTCCTCTCGACGATGATCCTCGGCAAAAGCGGCGATCGGCGCGGGCGCGCCGGTCTGGCGGAGCAGTGCCTGGCGGCGGAGGAAGCGCAGCAGGCCCTCGTCGCCCATCCGGCTCGGCCCCAGTCCGGAACCCTTGCGCGAATGGTTGGTGGCGTCGCCGACCATGCTGGTCAGCGCGCCATCCTGGAGCGAGATCGCCCCGGCATCGAGCTGCGCGCCGATCTCGGCGGCCTCCTCGACGGTTCCGGCGACGACCGCTGCGGAAAGGCCGAATTCGCCCGCGTTGGCCAGCGCCACCGCCTCGTCGATGGTGTCGAACGGGATCACCGGGATCACCGGCCCGAACGTCTCGTCGCGCATCACCGCCATGTCCGCGGTCACCCCGGTCAGCACCGTGGGGCGCAAGTACTTGCCGCCTCCCAGCGTTTCCACCTCGCCGCCGGCCAGGACTTGCGCGCCCTGGCTTCGCGCGTCGGCGATCTGGGCGGCGACCTTGTCGGCCTGGGCGGGAAAGATGAACGGGCCGAGGTGGCCGCGGCCCGGATCGGGCCAGGCCAACTCGACCGCGTTGGCCGCGCGGACCAGCTCGGCGAGGAACGGCTCGGCGATGGCGCGGGCGACATAGACCCGCTCGATCGACTGGCAGGCCTGCCCGGTGGCGACCACGCTGGCGCGCAAGGCGATCCGCGCCGCGTCCACCGGGTCGGCGGAGGCCGCGACGATCAGCGGGTCCTTTCCGCCGAGCTCGAGATTGACCGGGATCAGGCGCGCCGCGGCGGCAAGGGCGACCTTTCGCCCGGTGGCGGTCGATCCGGTGAAGCACACGTAGTCGGCGTGGGCGACCAGCGCCTCGCCGGTCCCGGCGCCGCCCAGGACATAGGCCAGCGGCAACTCCGGCACTTCGGCCAGCGCGGCGCTCAGCGGAGCGACGAAGCGCGGCGTCACTTCGCTCGGCTTGACCAGCGCGGCGCAGCCCGCCGCGAGCGCGGGGATCGCGTCGATATGGCTGAGCAAAAGCGGAAAGTTCCACGGCGCGATCGCGCCGAACAGGGGATAGGCCGACCAGCGCGGCTCGATCAGGATGCCCGGGGTGGCCGATTGCGTCGCCTCACCGGGAAGGGCGGCGAACAGTTCGGCCGCGCGCGCCGACCAGCCGCGCAGGCGGCGGACAATGGTGTCGAGCTCGACCCGGGCGATCGCGCTGCGCCCGGTGTCGATCGCCAGCGCGGCGACGATGGCTCCCGCATGGCGCTCTAGCGCGTCGGCGAATGCGCACAGGATGGCGCCGCGGCCGGCGGCCCCGCGCGCCTCCCATTCGGGCTGCATGGCGCGCAGCCGGGCGGAGACGGATGCGACGTCCTCCGGCGTGCTCTCGGCGAATTCATGGTCGCACTCGCCGGTGCGCGGATTGGTGGCTTTCACGCCTGCGCCGCCCAGCTCGCCACGATCTCGTCTGCGCGCGCGAACCACGCTTCGGGCCTTGCGGTCAGGCGCTCGAGCAGGCGCTCGAAGGCCGCGATCCGGTAGGGCAGGCCCATGATGTAGGGTGTGACGTGGATCGGGAGCATCCGTCCCCCGCCTTCCCGCGCGGCTTCGGCGGCCAGCCAGTCGAACGCGTCCTCCAGGCTCTGCGCCCACACGTCGGCGGATTGCTGCTGGACCGCGATCATCTGGCGGTCGGACAGTTCGTGGTTGAGCGGGAGGTCGATGAGGCCATTCGTAAAACGATAGGGCAGCTCGTCGTTTACCCAGTCGCAGCAGTAGGTCAGCCCCGCTTCGTGCAGCAGGTCGAGCGTGCGCCAGCTTTGCGAGCGGGCGAGCGAGAGCCAGCCGGTGGGTTCGACCCCGCAGGCCTTGAGGCGGGCCACGGCGTCGCCGATCAGCGCGCGCTCGTCGGCCTCGGCCAGCGTGCTGTCGATCGTGCCGTTCATGTCGGTCGAATGGGCGACGACCTCGTGCCCGCCGTCGAGCACGGCGCGCAGCAGTTCGGGATAGCGTTCGGCGACCGCGGCGTTGGTGGCGAAGCTGGCGGTCACGCCCGCCCGGGCGAAGGCGTCGAGAAAGCGCCACGCGCCGATCCGGTTGCCGTAATCGCGCGCGGTGTAGTGGCGGTAGTCGGGATAGGCGGTCTGCATGTGCCCCGGCGCGCGGAACGGGGCGTCGGCGGGGGTGATCGGGAACCACTCGAGGCTGACGCAGACCCACACCGCGACCGAACCCCGGGGCCAGGTGACGGGCGGGCGGTGGTGGAGGTTCGACCACGGGTAGAGATCGTGGTCGTAGCCCTCGCGGCGTTTGGGGTATTCGAGATAGGCGGGGTCGAGGGTCATGGCTGCTGTGCCCGCCACGCATCGACGATCTCGCCCGCGCGCGCGATCCAGGCGCGGCCGTCCGCCGCAATGTGGCGCAGCGCCTCCTCGAACGGCCCGATCCGGTGCGGCTGGCCGATCAGGTAGGCGTGCAAGGGAATGCACATCACCGTGCCGGACTGCTCCCCCTCCGCGGCCAGCCGCTCGTACTGGCGGACCAGCGTGTCGGCGTATTCGCGACCGCTCATGTTGTAGACGAAGAAGCCGTAGTGGTCGTTGACCTCGAGGCTGTAGGGGATCGAGGCGAGCCGGCCCTTGGCGACTTTCACCTCCTGGACCTGGTCGTCGTGATAGAGGTCGCAGGTGTAGTCGAGACCGTAGTCGGCGATCAGGTCGAGCGTACGCGGGGTGTGGGTCAGCGCCGGGGCGAGCCAGCCGCGGATGCGCTGGCCGGTCGCGTCCTCGACCGTGCGGATCGAGTCCTCGATGATGCTGCGTTCCTGGGCCTCGTCCATCCCATACGCGTAGCGGGTGTTGTAAATGCCGTGGCTGAAGAACTCCCAGCCCCGCGCGTTGGCGTCGGCCACGACCTCGGGATGGTGCTGGCACAGCGCTACCGAGAGGCTGACCGAGCCGGGAAAGCCGTGCTTCGACATGACCTCGGCCATCCGCCAGTGCGAGACGCGGTTGGAATGATCGCGGTGCGCATAGCCGACCACGTCCGGATGCGGGCGCGCCCAGGCCTTGCGCTGGGGGTGCGCGGGCGGGTCGATCTCGTAGTATTCCAGGTTGGGCGCGACCCACACGGCCACGCTCTTGCCGCCGGGCCAGACGATCCGGGGCCGGCCGCGATAGGGCGCGTAGGCGTAGAGGCCGGGATCGGCGGCACCCTCATTCATGCCGGATCGTCCCTCCCCCGCTCGTGTCGAGCGAAGTCGAGACGCGTCGCGCGAGATCCCTCGATTTCGCTCGGGATGTGCGGGCCGGGTTCCATCACCGCGCTTGCAGCCAATCGATCACCGTCTGGACGGGCTCGACATCCGCGTACTTGAGCTGGAGATCGGTGAGGTTGGCGAAGTGATAGCTCTCGTGCTTGTCGGCGCAGGTCTCGATCGGGACGATCGTGCGATAGCCATGGCTCAGCGCATCGACCGCGGTGGCGCGCACGCAGCCCGACGTGCTGCCGCCGGTGACCACCACGGTATCGACCTTGTGCCACACCAGATAGCTCGCCAGCGGGGTCTCGAAGAACGCGGACGGCATGCGCTTGGTGTATTGCAGGTCGTCGGGGTGAATCTCGCAGCGCTCGTCGTAAGCGTGACGCTCGCTGTCGACCTTGATGTTCTGCAAGCTGTCGGGGGTATCGGTCCGCGTGCCCCAGACCCCGGCATCGCCCGCGTCGGCCTTGTAGGCGACGTGGGTCCACACCACCGGCATGCCGCGTTCGCGCGCCAGCCGGCTGACCGTGTTGACGTATTCGATCTGTCGCGGATCGGTCTCGTAAGCGGTCGCGAACTTGTCGATCCGGGTATAGGCCTGCTGGAAATCGACGTTGACGATCGCCAGCTTGCTGCCGAACCCGAACTTCCTGCGCGCCGGGTTGGCCATCACCTCCTCGAACAACTGGCGCGCGGTCTTGCCGTCGCTGATCATCCGCGTGCCGATCAGTTGCATTGCAAGCCCTCGATTCCGCTTTGACCCCGATGATAATCCCGCGTAGTGGCTTGTCGAGTGAAATTTGTCCGGACAACTTGGCAATCGTGATCACCCGCCACGTCCTCACCATTCCCGCTACCGGGCGCAAGGTTCACTACCGCCGCAGCGGTTCGGGGCCGTTGCTGCTGATGGTTCACCAGAGCCCGCGCAGCTCCGCCGAATACGAGCGGCTGATGGGCCAATGGAGCGCGCACTTCACCTGCGTTGCGCCCGATTCTCCGGGGTTCGGACAGTCCGATCCGCTGCCGGGCGAGCCCGAGATCGGCGATTTCGCCGATGCGCTCGACGAATTCCTCGGCGCACTCGGTGTCGAGACGTGCCCAGCCTATGGCTTCCATTCGGGCGGGATCATCCTCGTCGCGGCGATGCAGCGTCACCCCGCGCGTTTCACCGGGCTGGCGATCGGCGGCTATGCGATCTGGACCGCCGACGAAATGCGCGTCTTTGGCGAAAGCTATCTCCCGCCTTTTCGACCCTCCGCCTATGGCGAGCATCTGACCTGGCTGTGGAACCGGATGCTCGAGCAGAGCTGGGTCTTCCCGTGGTTCGACGTGCGCGATGCGGCGCGCCTTCCGGGTGCGCATGCCGATCCCGCCAGGGTCCATGCCGCCGTGCTGGAAATGCTCGACGCGGGCGACGCCTATCGCGCGGGCTATGGCGCGGTGCTGCGCGCGCCGCGCGACATTCCCCCGCCAGACGCCGTTTCCCCGCCCGTCCTGATCACCGCCTACGCCGGCGACCCGCTCCAGTCGCACATCGCCCGGATCGGCGCGATGCCGCCGAACTGGCGCGCCGCGGCGGTCGCCAAGCCTGCGGAGCACGAGGCGCAGAGCCTTGCCTTCCTGCGCCACCACGCAGCGGGCGCCCCGCCGAAGCTGGGCGAGGACGCCGGCGAAGGGTGGCTCGCCGTGGGCCAAGGGCTGGTCCACTGGAAAGGCACGCGCGGCGCCAACCGGATGACACTCCACGCGCCGGCGGCGGAATTGGCCGAGCCGGAATCCGGCGACGTCGCCATCGACGTCCCCGGTCACGGGCTGTCGAGCGACTTCGCCGATATCGGCGCGACGATCGAGGCTGCGCGCGCCGCGCTGGGCGCGGCGGACATCGCCTGGCCCGCGCTCCCCGCCGGAGACCCCGCGTTGCTCTATCCCGATCTCGCGCCCGACCGCTTCGGCGCGCATCTGCTGCGCGCGTGGAGCGCGGCGCGGTCCGAGGCGCTGTTTCGTCCGTGGTATGCCGCGGACAAGGATCACGCGATTCCCATCGATACGGCTGCGCTCGATCCCGCGGCCATCGCCCGCCGCGCCCGCGCCCGCTTGCGCGCGGGCGGTGCCGCCGCGCGCTATCACCAGTTCCTCACCAGCCTAACGGGAGACGGCCGATGACCGATATTCGCCGCGAAATGCCCCTGCTCGCACGCCATGAGGGCGTGTGGGACGGGGTCTACAGCTATTTCAACGCCGCCAACGAGAAGGTCGACGAGCACGCCAGCCGCCTGCTCTGCCGGGTGCCCGACGGCGGCGATTTCCCGTATCATCAGACCAATCACTATCGCTGGCCCGATGGCCGCACCGAAATTCGCGACTTTCCGGCAACCTACCGCGATGGCCGGATCTGGTGGGACAACGAGCTCATCCAGGGCTGGGCGGCGGAAGTTCCGCTCGACGAATTCAACCGCACGATGATGCTCTATTGGCAGCGCACCGGGGACCCCACGCTGTATCTGTACGAACAGATCCAGATCTCCGATGACGGCCAGAACCGCTGCCGCACCTGGCACTGGATCAGAAACGGCATGCTGGAGACGCGCACCGCGATCCAGGAGCGTTTCGTGACGAAGGACTGGCGCGGCGTCGACGCCGAGATGCAGGCTGCGGCTAGCGAGGGACGGCAAGTCCCGTTCGGTGGCGGGCCGGGCTTCGGCGGCTAATCAGGGACAGCTCCAATTACCTTGCCCCGCACTCTCTTCGCCAAGATTTGGGACGCGCACCGGGTTGCCGGGACACCGGGCGGGGCGGACCTCGTGGCGATCGACCGGGTGTTCCTGCATGAGCGCACCGGCGCGGCGGCGCTGAACAGCATGGCGGCGGCGGGGCGCGCGGTGACCGATCCCGCGCGGGTGTTCGCGGTGATGGACCATATCGTGGATACCCGCCCGGGGCGGGGAGACGCGACGCTGATGCCTGGCGGGCAGGCGTTCATCACCGAGACCCGCGAGGCCTGCCGCGCCGCCGGGATCACGCTGATCGATGTCGGCGATCGCGACCAGGGCATCGTCCATGTGATCTCGCCCGAACTCGGGATCGTGCTGCCAGGGGTCACCCTGGTCGCGCCCGATAGCCACACGTGCACGCAAGGGGCGTTCGGCGCGCTGGCCTGGGGGATCGGCACCAGCGAGGCCGAGCATGCGATGGCCACGGGGATGCTGCGGCTGGAGCGGCCGGGCACGATGCGGGTGAGGTTCGATGGCACGCTCGCGCCCGGGGTCACCGCCAAGGACATGGCGCTGGCGCTGATCGCGCGGCACGGCGCGGGCGGCGGCGCGGGCCGGGCGATCGAGTTCGCGGGCGAGGCGGTCGGCGCGCTCGACATGGAAGCGCGGATGACGCTGTGCAACATGGCGACCGAGTTCAGCGCGATGACCGCGCTGATCGCGCCCGATGCCAAGACTTTCGCGTACCTGGCCGGGCGGCGGCATGCTCCGGCAGGGTTCGACGATCGATACTGGGCGACGCTGTCCAGCGATCCGGGCGCGAGATTCGACGCGGAGATCGCGATGGATGCCGCGGCCATCGCGCCGATGGTGAGTTGGGGGACCAGCCCCGAGCACGCGGTTCCGGTCGAAGCGGCGGTGCCGCGGGGTCCGGCGCGCGTTCACGACTACATCGGGCTGGAGCCGGGCGCGCGCCTGCTCGGAACCCCGCTCGACGCCGCGTTCATCGGCAGCTGCACCAACGCGCGGCTATCCGACTTGCGCCGCGCCGCCGCCGTCCTGCGCGGCAAGCGGATCGCCCCGTCGATCGCCAAGGCGCTGGTCGTGCCGGGTAGCATGGCGGTGCGCCGCGCCGCCGAGGCCGAGGGGCTGGACAAGGTGTTCGAGGCCGCCGGGTTCGAATGGCGGATGAGCGGATGCTCGCTGTGCTTTTATGCGGGCGGCGAGGGATTCGCGGCGGGGAGCCGGGTGATCTCCTCGACCAACCGCAATTTCGAGGGCCGCCAGGGTCCGGGCATCCGCACCCATATCGCCAGCCCCGAGACGGTCGCCGCCAGCGCCATCGCCGGGTGCATCGCCGATCCGCGTCCGCTGCTCGCTCAAATCCCGTCGGGGACAGTCGCGGCATGAACCCGTTCGTCACGCTCACCTCGGTCGCCGCGCCGCTGCTGCGCGACAACGTCGATACCGACGCGATCATCCCCAGCCGCGAGATGCGGAGCACCGGACGCACCGGTCTGGCCGACGGACTGTTCGCCCCTTGGCGGTACCTCGATGCCGACGCGCGGACGCCCGATCCGGCGTTCGTGCTCAACCGTCCCGCCTATAAAAGCGCCCAAATCCTGCTCGGCGGCGCCAACTTCGGCTGTGGCTCGAGCCGCGAGCACGCGGTGTGGGCGCTTGTGGAATGGGGTATCGCTTGCATCGTTGCGGCAAGCTTCGCGCCCATCTTTCGCAACAACTGCATCCGCAACGGGCTGCTGCCGGTCGAACTGGATCGCGACGCGGTCGAGAGCCTGGCCGGGCGCACGGTCACCGTCGATCTGCCCGAACAGGTCGTGATGGACGGCGATACGCGTCACACCTTTTCGATCGACGCCGAAGCCAAGGCCATGCTTGTCGAAGGGCTCGACGCCATCGCCCTGACCCTCAAGCAGCGGCCAGCCTACGAGGCCTGGCTGGCGCAGGACCGCGCAAACAGGCCGTGGGTCTATCCATGAGAAGCGGAGCCACCTCGCGCCCATCCATCCCCGTCGCCTTTGCGTGCGCGGGGGTGAGGGCTTCACTTTTCCATTTTCCTACACTCCCCTTTCGCTGCGAGACCTTTCGAGCAATGCAGGAACAACCGCTTCTTTGTCGCATCGGCGATCGCCGGAGCACCCGATGCCAGGCCCGCGGTCCGCGCTTCGAAAGGTCACACCCCGCCACCCGGCGCAGCGCGTTTGACCCAGGAAATCCGCCGCTTGCCTCGCAAAAGTCACAGAGTTTGGCCTTCCTTCCTGCGGTTCAGGGCGGGGCCGGATGACCCGCATCCTCGTCTCCGAAGTCGGCCCGCGCGACGGGTTGCAGTCGATCGATCGGGTGATGCCGCTCGAGGCGAAGAAAGCGTGGATCGCCGCCGAGGCAGCGGCCGGGGTGCGCGAGATCGAGGTGGGCAGCTTCGTTCCGCCCGCGCTGCTGCCGCAGATGGCCGATACGGCGGAACTGGTCGCCTTCGCCAAAACCATTCCCGGCCTCAACGTCGTGACGCTGGTGCCCAACGCCAGGGGCGCGGCGCGGGCCGTCGAGGCCGGGGTCGATGCGATGAGCATTCCGTTCTCGATGAGCGAGACCCACTCGATCAAGAACGTGCGCAAGGATCACCCGGCGATGCTCGCCGAGATCCGCGAGGCGGCGGCCATCGCCCACGCTGCGGGCAAGCCCTTCGCCGTCGGGCTGTCGACCGCGTTCGGCTGCACCATCGAAGGCGCGGTGGCCGAGACCCAGGTGGTTCGCCTCGCCGCCGCCGCCGCCGAGGCGGGAGCGGACGAGTTCAGCCTGTCGGACACCACCGGCTACGCCGATCCGGCGCAGGTCCGGCGGCTGGTGCGCGCGGTACGCGGGGCGGTCGGCGAAAAGCTGACCACGCTGCACCTCCACAACACCCGTGGCCTGGGCCTCGCCAACGCGCTGGCCGGGCTCGACGAGGGGGATCACCACGCTCGATGCCTCGCTCGGCGGGCTGGGGGGCTGTCCCTACGCGCCGGGCGCCTCGGGCAACATCGTCACCGAAGACCTCGTGCTGATGCTCAACGCCATGGGCTATGACACGGGGATCGATCTGGAAAAGCTGCTCGCGGTGCGTGTGATCCTCGCCGAGGCGCTGCCCGGTGAGCCGCTCTACGGATTTACTCCCGAGGCTGGGCCGATGCTGGATTATGCGGAAAGGGCCAGCCGATGACGAGTCCTACGCCTCTGGCCGGCATCAGGGTGGTCGAATTCACCCACATGGTGATGGGGCCGACGGTCGGCCATATCCTCGCCGGGCTGGGCGCCCAAGTCGTCCGGGTCGAACCGAACGGCGGCGATCAGACCCGCCGCCTGCTCGGCTCCGGATCGGGCTATTTTCCGATGTACAACCGCGGAAAAGCGTCGATCTGCCTCGACCTCAAGTCGACTGGAGGTTTGACGGTGGCGCGCGATCTGTGCGCCGCGGCGGACGTGCTGGTCGAAAACTTCCGCCCCGGCGCGCTCGACCGCCTGGGGCTTGGCTACGAGGTGCTCGCCGAAGCCAATCCGCGGCTGGTCTATTGCTCGGAGAAGGGGTTCCTGCCCGGTCCCTACGAGGCGCGCACCGCGCTCGACGAGGTCGCGCAGATGATGGGCGGCCTCGCCTATATGACCGGACCGCCGGGCCGGCCCTTGCGCGCGGGCGCCAGCGTGATCGACGTCACCGGCGGCATGTTCGGCGCGATCGGGATCCTCGCCGCGCTCGAGGAGCGCCACCGCACCGGGCGCGGCCAGAAGGTCGTCGCCAGCCTGTTCGAGACCACCGCCTATCTCGTCGGCCAGCACATGGCGCAGTTCGCGGTGACCGGAAAGCCGGCTGCGCCGATGCCCGCCCGGGTCAGCGCCTGGGCGATCTATGACGTATTCGAGACCCGCGACGAGCCGGTGTTCATCGGCGTGGTCACCGACGCGCTGTGGGAAAAGTTCTGCGCTCTGTTCGGGCTCGACGAGCTTTGGGCGGACCAGTCGATCCGCGCCAACAACAGCCGCGTGCTGGCGCGAGAGCGCATCCTGCCGCCAATCCGCGCGCTGATCGCCGGGATGACCCGCGCCGAGGTGATCGCCCGGCTCGACGGGACCGGCATGCCGTTCGCCCCCATCGGCAAGCCCGAAGACCTGTTCGACGACCCGCATCTGGCCGCTGGGGGCCTCGAGCCGGTCACGCTCGACGACGGGCGCGAAACCCGCCTGCCGACGATCCCGCTCGAGATGGGCGGCAAACGCCCTGGCGGCGGCGCCGCGCTCCCGACACCCGGCGCCGACGCCCGCACGGTGCTGGCGGGACTGGGCTACGACGAGGCCCGGATCGCGCAATTGATCGCCGATGGCGCGGTGGAGGAAAGCCGATGAAGCGCATTGCCGTCCTGGCCCTGATCGTGTCGGCCTGCGCCGGCGCCGCGCCGCCCCCGCAAGCCGCGACATCCTCGCCCGGTGTCGCCGCGCCCGCGGCGCGCCTGCCCACCGACGTCCGCCGCACGACGATCATCGTCCGCGACATGGAGAACAGCCTGCGTCTTTATCGCGACGTGGTCGGGATGAAGGTCAACTACGATACCGTGGTCGAAACCTCGGGCGTGGCGCTACCCGCCGGTGTGCCGGGGGCGAAGGCGCGGCTGGTGCTGCTCAACGCCAACGATCCGTTCATCGGCTGGATCGGCCTGATGCAATGGATCGCTCCGCCGCTGGCCGATCCGGGACCGTATCCCCGGCGGATGGGGCCGGGCGGAGTGGTGATCGTAATGAACACCGACGACGTCGACGGGCGCTGCGCCGCGGCGAAGACGGTGCCGGGGGTGACGCCGACCGCGGAACCGCGGATGCAGGAATATCCCGGCCGCGACGGCGCGCCGCCGATCCGGGTCAAGGGCTGCAACTTCTTCGATCCCGACGGCGTGCTGATCGAGATGAACCAGTTGCTGAAGTAGGCGCGCTATTCCTTCGCCAACCGCTCGACCCATTCCATGATCGGCGGATCGGGGTTCTGCATCGCTTCCAGCTCTTGCTGAAGGCCGCGCATGACCCGCGCGATGTAGGCCTTGGTCGCCAGCCCGCGTTCCTCGCCCGCGGCGCGATCGGGCGCGTAGCGCTCGATATCCTCGCGCGCGATCGTACCCTTGGCGTCGAGCAGGCGCTCGACCGTGTCGAGCCGCTCGCGCAGCACCGATACCTCGCCGACCAGCGCAAGGACCATCGACACCAGGCGGTCGACGGCGGGGTCGTCGAAGTATTCGGGACGGCGGCCTTTGGCGCGCTTGCCCGCCCGAGCGATCCAGTCGAGCGGTTCTTCGACTTCGCTCATGCGGCCTTCCACGCGCCATAGGCGTTCCACACCGCCGACCGGCCGTAGTCCTCTTCCTCGGCCGCCGGCGCATCGGGAAAGATATCGCGATCCACCACCGCCCGCACCCCGACCACGAACTGGTTCTCCAGGGGGAACCCGGCCTCGGCCATCACTTGCTTCAGGTCTTGCGCATGCATCGCGGTCCAGAATGGCTCATTGTTGTTGAACGCGTCCCAGTCGCGCATGAACTGTTCGTACAGCGGCATCGCGGCGGAATACTGCGGCTGCTCGATATGGAAGATCAGCCCTCCGGGGGCGAGCACGCGGTGGCACTCCTTGAGCAGGCGCGGCATCGCCTTGGCCGACAGTTCATGGAGGAACATCGTCGTCTGGACCCAGTCGAAATGGCCGTCGGGCCAGCGCGACAGATCCTCGCCATTGGCTTCGACGAAGCGGATGTTGCGCACCCCCAGCCCCGCCGCACGCGCCGCGCCATAGCGCAGCGAGGCTCCGGCGGTGTCGATGGCGATGACTTCGGCGTCCGGAAACGCCTGCGCGATCGGGACCGCGTTGTGGCCGACGGTCGCCCCGACATCGAGGATGCGGCGCGGTTGCCAGTCGGGCCGTTCCTTCCGGACCCACGCCGCGACCGCCTGCCCACCGCCGTCGTTGAGCCCGCCGAGCTGTCCGCCGGTCGTCGCGAAGATGCCGACATCGTAGTTGGCGCCGGCCGAGACGTCGCCCGGGCGTTCCTCGCCGTCGTAGCCGCCGGGCTGGCAATGGATGTCGACCGCGGTCTGGTAGAACGGATGCTCCACCCCGGGATCGAGCTCGAGCTGGCCCGAATGCTCGTTGAACTGGCGCGCCATCGCGTCGAGCCGGTCGAGCTGGCGCAAGACGATCTGGCGGCCATTGTGCTGGCGCATCTCCATCGAATTGCGCTTGGCTGCCGACCACATCCGATGCCACGGATCGCGCGCCATCGCCTCGCGGATTTCGTAGCGATGCTCCGGATCGCGGCCGTGTTCGGCGCGGAACGCGGGGAGAACCCGGCTCTCGTACGCAATCCGGTTGCCCGCGCCCAAGGCGCCCGAAAGGTGGCGATTGAAATTGGCTAGGAAGTTGAACCGCGCCGCCTCGTCGTGGCCGACTTCGGGCAGCATCGGGTGCTTGGTAAGCGCAGTGTAAGGCGGGGGAACTTCGGCGGCCATGGGCGATTCCATTCGAAATGTCCGGACAAATTTTCAGTTTGCCCGGTGGCTGTCAAGCGCCTTGGCCGGGATAAGCCTCGCGCGCGGGGTTTGGAACCAAGTTGTGCGTGCTTGCGCGTGCTCGCGCGGCGCACTCGTCGCACGCGCACGATCGGTTTGCGGCGCGACCGTCCCACCGCTCGCATCGAGCGGTTGCAATTTGCCGCCCTACGGGTGACGTCGAGGGATGGCCGACCTCGTCTCACCCTCCGACCACCGCGTTTTCGCTGGGGTCGAGCTTGGCGGCACCAAGGGGATCGCACTGGTGTGGCGCGAGGGCGCGATCGTCGATCGTTACAAGGTGCCCACGACCGACCCGGACCAGACCCTGGACCAACTCGGCCGCTGGTTGGCGAAACATCCGTTGCGGAACGCGTTCGCCGGTCTGGGGATCGCCAGCTTCGGGCCCGTCCGCCTCGATCCCGCTTGCGGGGACCATGGCCGTATCCTCGCGACGACCAAGCCCGGCTGGAGCGGCGCGGCGGTGCTCGCGTCGCTTGCCGGGCGGGTCGGATGTCCGGCGGCAATCGATACCGACGTCAATGCCGCGGCGATCGCCGAGCATCGCTGGGGGGCGGGGCAGGGTTGCTCCAGCCTGGTCTATCTGACCGTCGGCACGGGAGTCGGCGGGGGAATCGCGATCGATGGCCGGGCGGTCCACGGCGCGCTCCATCCCGAACTCGGACACCTGCGGCTGCGGCGGGCGGCCGGCGACGGGTTCGCGGGGGTCTGTTCGTTCCATGGCGATTGCATCGAGGGATTGATCTGCGGACCAGCGATCGCCGCCCGCTTTGGCGGAAGCGTACATGACGCCGCGCCCGACGATCCGCGCCGAGGATTTCTCGCCGCCGACCTTGCCGAGCTGTTGGCGGCCCTGATCCTGATGCTGGCGCCGCAAAGGATCCTGGTCGGCGGGGGCGCCGGGCTGGGCGTGCCCGGGTTGCTCGACGGCGCCATCGCCAGACTGCCCGCGATCCTCGCCGGATACTTGCCGGAACTCGATCTGTCCGCTTTACGCATGATGATCGGGCCCCCCGCGCTGGGCGCCGACGCCGGGCCACTGGGGGCAATCGCGCTGGCAATCGACGCCGCCGACCCGGAACCAGCGTGCGCCGCGTGACCGACAAATCGTCAGCCTAGCAATCTCGCGGCTGGAAATGCGGCCCAGCCCGCTGCTAGGGGGACCCGATGAGCGACCAGTTCCAACTGACCGACGACCAGCTCGCCATCCAGGAGATGGCGCAGCGGTTCACCGCCGACCGGATCACGCCTTTCGCGGCGAAGTGGGACGAAGATCATCATTACCCCAGGGACGTATGGAAGGCCGCGGGTGAGCTGGGCTTTGGCGCGATCTACGTCGCCGAGGACAACGGCGGGATCGGGCTGGGGCGTTTGGAAGCCGCGCTGATCATGGAAGCGATGGCCTATGGCTGCCCCGCGACCAGCGCCTATATCTCGATCCACAACATGGCGACGTGGATGATCGAACGCTTCGGCGGCGAGGAGATCAAGGCGCGCTACCTGCCCTCGCTGGTGTCGATGGAAACGATCGCCAGCTATTGCCTGACCGAGCCGGGATCGGGCAGCGATGCCGCCGCGCTCAAGACCGCCGCCCGCCTCGATGGCGACCACTACATCGTCAACGGCACCAAGCAGTTCATCTCGGGCGCGGGCTACAACGACGTTTACGTCTGCATGGTCCGCACCGCGGACAATGGCGCGAAGGGGATCAGTTGCCTGGTGGTCGAGAAGGACACGCCGGGTCTGTCGTTCGGCGCGCCGGAGAAGAAGCTCGGCTGGAATGCCAGCCCCACCGCACAGGTGATCTTCGAAGACTGCCGCGTGCCGGTTTCCAACCGCGTCGGGGCCGAGGGCGACGGGTTCCGCTTCGCGATGGCCGGGCTCGACGGCGGCCGGCTCAATATCGGCGCGTGCTCGTTGGGCGGGGCGCAGCGCTGCCTCGACGAGGCGGTCAACTACACCAAGGAGCGCCAGCAGTTCGGCCAGCCGATCGCGGATTTCCAGAACACCCAGTTCATGCTCGCCGACATGGCCACCGATCTCGAGGCGGCGCGGGCTCTGCTTTATCTGGCGGCGGGCAAGGTCACCGCGAACGCACCCGATAAATCGCGCTTTTCGGCAATGGCCAAGCGCCTGGCGACCGACAACGGCAGCAAGATCGTCAACGACGCACTGCAACTGTTCGGCGGTTACGGTTACCTCAAGGACTATCCGATCGAGCGCTTCTGGCGCGACCTTCGGGTCCATTCGATCCTCGAGGGCACCAACCAGGTGATGCGGATGATCGTCGGGCGGGACCTGTTGCGGCAATGACGCGCTCGCGCCTGGCCCAAGTCCGCTCACATCGAGCGAAGTCGAGATGTCTCGCGCGATGGCTCGACTTCGCTCGACATGAGCGGAGGTGGGGATGACGGACGAGGTTCTGATCCGGACCGAAGGCAGCGCGGGCTTCCTCTCGCTCAATCGGCCCAAGGCGCTGCACGCCCTGACCGTGGACATGGTCCATGCGATGACCGCGGCGCTGATCGAATGGCGCGATGACCCGGCGATTCATACCGTGATCGTCGATCATGCCGAGGGGCGGGGGTTCTGCGCGGGAGGTGACATCGCCTACTTGCGCCAATCGGTTCTCGACGACGCCGGGGAGCGCGGGCTGAAGTTCTTCCACGACGAATACCAGCTCAACCACCTGATGTTCGAGTATCACAATCCGATCGTCTCGTTCGTCGACGGGATCGTGATGGGCGGCGGGGTAGGGGTGTCGCAGCCCGCGCGCTTTCGCGTGGCTACCGAGCACACGCGCTTCGCGATGCCCGAAACCGGTATCGGGCTGTTCCCCGATGTGGGCGGCAGCTGGTATCTCTCACGTCTGCCCGGGCGGATCGGGCAGTTCCTGGTGCTGACCGGCGCGCGGCTCGACGGGGCGGAATGCCTGTGGAGCGGGCTCGCCACGCACTATCTGCCGTCCGACGCGCTGGCCGAGGCCAAGGAACGGATCGCGCATGGCCACGAGCCCGGCGGGGTTCTCAGCGCGCTGTCGGTCACGCCGCCGCACCCCCGGATCGAGGACAACGCGACGCAGATCGCCCGGCACTTCGCCTCGGACCGGCTCGAGGACGCGATCGCGTCGCTCGAAGCGGATGACAGCGTCTGGGCCGCCAAGGAACTGGCCGCGGTGCGTGCGAAGAGTCCGCTGTCGAGCAAGGTGGCGCTGCGTCAGCTTGCCGATGGCGCACGCTGCCAAAGCTTCGCCGAAGCGATGGCGATGGAATACCGAATCGTCAGCCGGATCCTGACCCGCCCCGATTTCGCCGAGGGCGTGCGCGCGGTGATCGTCGACAAGGACAACGCGCCAAAGTGGGACCCGGCGACCCCCGAAGCCGTGCCGGACAGCCTGATCGACGCGATTTTCGCGGCCCTGCCCGCCGATAAGGAATGGAAGCCCCTATGAGTTACGAAACGATCCTCGTCGAACAGCACGGCGCGGTTACGCTGATCACGCTCAACCGGCCGCAGGCGCTCAACGCGCTGAACTCGCAGGTGCTGAACGACCTGATCGGCGCGTTCAGCGCGTTCGATGCGGACGAAAGCCAGCGTTGCGCGGTGCTGATCGGCAGCGACAAGGCGTTCGCTGCGGGCGCGGACATCAAGGAGATGGGCGAGCAGAGCTTCGGCGCGGTCTATGGCGGCGGCTTGTTCTCAGGCTACGACCGGGTCACCGCAACGCGCAAGCCGTGGATCGCGGCGGTCAGCGGCTACGCGCTGGGCGGCGGGTGCGAACTGGCGATGATGGCCGATTTCATCGTCGCCGCCGACAACGCGAAATTCGGCCAGCCCGAGATCAAGCTGGGCGTGACGCCGGGCATGGGCGGCAGCCAGCGGCTGACCCGCGCGATCGGCAAGGCCAAGTCGATGGAGATGTGCCTGACAGGGCGGATGATGGACGCGCGCGAGGCCGAGGCTTCGGGGTTGGTCGCCAAGGTCGTCCCGCTGGCGGAGCTGAAGGATGCCGTCCTCAAGACCGCCGGCGAGATCGCCGCGATGCCTCCGCTCGCCGCGCTGGCGTGCAAGGAAATGGTCAACGCGGCGTTCGAAACCGGGCTGGCCCAGGGCGTGCTGTTCGAACGCCGCCTGTTCAACGGCCTGTTCGGCACCGAAGACCAGAAGGAAGGCATGGCCGCATTCATCGAGAAGCGGGCCGGGAATTTCACGGGTCGGTAGAAAGCCCTCGCCCCTGAAGGGACGAGGCAAGGAGCAGAACATGAAAATCGCCTTCATCGGCCTCGGCAACATGGGCGGCGGGATGGCCGCGAACCTGGTCAAGGCCGGGCACGAGGTCCGCGCCTTCGACCTCAGCGACGAGGCCGCGAGCCGCGCGCGTGACAATGGCGCGCAGACCTTCGGTTCGGTGCGCGAGGCGGTCGACGGGGCCGAGGCGGTGGTGACGATGCTGCCCAACGGCGCGATCGTGAAGCAAGTCTATTCGGCCGACGTGATCGGCCATGCGCCGACCACCGCGCTGCTGCTCGATTGCTCGACCATCGACGTCGCCAGCGCACGCGAGGTGGCCGCGGCGGCCACCGCGGCGGGCTACGACATGGTCGATGCCCCCGTCTCGGGGGGGATCGCCGCGGCCAACGGCGGGACGCTTACGTTCATGGTCGGCGGCACCGACCCCGCCTTCGCCCGCGCCGAACCGATTCTCGCCAGGATGGGCAAGGCCGTGATTCACGCCGGTCAGGCCGGATCGGGCCAGGCCGCCAAGATCTGCAACAACATGATCCTCGGCGCCACGATGATAGCCACCTGCGAAGCCTTCGCAATGGCCAACAAGCTCGGGCTCGACGGGCAGACCTTTTTCGACATCGCCAGCAAGGCCAGCGGCCAGACCTGGTCCATGACCAGTTATTGCCCGGTTCCCGGCGTCGGCCCGACGACCCCCGCGGACAACGGCTATCAGGGCGGCTTCGCCACCGCGCTGATGCTCAAGGACCTGAAACTGGCGATGGCGGCGGCGAAGGATGCCGGCGCACAAGTGCCGATGGGCCAGCGCGCGGCGGAACTCTACGATGCATTCGACAAAGCGGGCAACGGCGGACTCGATTTCTCGGCGATAATCAAGACGCTGTAGTCACCCCACCGTATCCGCAAGCATCGCCGTGGTCCTCGGCCCCGCCCAGTCGTGCCCGCCAATCATCCGCCACACTTCTCGGCCGTCCTTGTCGTACAGCACCGTAGTCGGCAGGATGCCAGTCGCGTAGTGATCGCCCAGCGTATTATCCGGATCGAGCCATGGTTCGAGGTTTGCAAACTTACGTTCGGCGAAGAACGGCACGACTTTCGCTGCGCCCTGCAAGTCTTCGCTCACCGTCACCACCCGCAGCTTGCCGTCCGCCGCCAGCTGATCGAGCATCGGCATCTCCAGCACGCACGGCCCGCACCACGTCGCCCATAGGTTGATCAGCACCGGTTTGCCCATGAGGTCGGCGCTGGTCAGCTTCTTGCCCGCGGGATCTTCCAGCGCGAAATCGGGCATACGCGCGCCGCGATTCTCGATGCTGAGCGTGCCGTTGAAGGTTTTCTGCTTACCTCCCGCGCCGGAGTCTGCCGCCGCCGGTTGCGCGGGTTCGGCGGTTTGCCTATCGCAACCCCCCGCGAACAGCGCGGCGGCGAGGGTCAGGACAGTGAGCGAGCGCGAAGTCGGCAAGGCAGGCTCCAACAGTATGTGGGGTGGCAGGTTCGCTGCCGGGCCTAGCGCGATCATGCGCGAAATCAACGCCTCGATCCCGTTCGACAAAGCGCTGTGGCGCCAGGACATCGCCGCATCGCAGGCGCATGTCGCGATGCTGGGCGCGCAGGGCATCGTCTCGGCCAAGGATGCCGCGGCCATCGCAGCGGGTCTCAACGGCATCGCAGCACGCTACGAGACCGAAGGCGTGCCCGAGGAATGGGACCTCGAGGACATCCACATGACCACCGAAAGCCTCCTCGCCGAGGCGATTGGGCCGGTCGCCGGGCGCCTCCACACCGCGCGCAGCCGCAACGATCAGGTCGCGACCGATTTCAAGCTCTGGGTCCGTGACGCGCTCGATCAGGCCAACGCCGGGCTCGCGGCGTTCCAGCGTGCATTGGTAATGCGTGCCGACGAACACGCCGCGAGCATCATGCCCGGCTTCACCCATTTGCAAGCCGCCCAGCCGGTTACGCTGGGCCACCACTTGATGGCATACTACGAGATGGCCCGGCGCGATCGGTCGCGCTTCGCTGATGCGCGAGCGCGGCTCAACCAGTGTCCGCTGGGTTCGGCGGCGCTTGCCGGGACCGGCTTTCCGATCGACCGCGCCGCGACTGCCGCCGGGCTCGGCTTCGAGGGCCCGACCGCGAACAGCCTCGATGGCGTCTCGGACCGCGATTTCGCGCTCGACTACCTGATGGCCGCCGCCCAGTGCGCGCTCCACCTGTCGCGGCTGGCCGAGGAATTTGTGCTGTGGGCCAGCCAGCCATTCGGCTGGGTCCGCTTGCCCGATGCGCTGAGCACGGGCAGTTCGATCATGCCGCAGAAGAAGAACCCTGACGCCGCCGAACTGGTCCGCGGCCATTCGGGCCGGATCGTTGGTTGCGCGACCGCGCTGATGGTGACGATGAAGGGCCTGCCGCTCGCCTATTCGAAGGACATGCAGGACGATAAGCCGCCGGTATTCGAGGCGGCGGGACTGCTTGCCCTCAGCTTGGCGGCGATGACCGCAATGGTCGCCGAAAGCGAATTTCGCACCGACCGGATGCGTGCGGCGGCCGAAGCAGGCTATGCTACCGCGACCGATCTCGCCGACTGGCTGGTGCGGGCGCGCGGCATTCCGTTCCGCGAGGCGCATCACATTACCGGAGCTTCGGTCAAGCTCGCCGAAAGCCGGGGCCTGGCGCTCGACCAGGTGCCATTGGGCGATCTCCAGGCCATCGACCCGCGGATCGACGACGAGGTGTTCGCGGCGCTCTCGGTCGATGCCTCGGTCGCGGCGCGCACCAGTTATGGCGGAACCGCGCCGGACCAAGTAAGGCGGCGTGTGGCCGAGGCGCGTGACGCGCTCGGCATGGAGTCGCAAGGATGAGCCGGACGATCGCAGCCCTGGCCCTGTTGATGGCGCTCGGCGCGTGCGGCAGCCGCGCGGATCTCAGGCCCCGAGCGGGCCAGTCGTTGCCGGTAGCGCCGCTGGGCCGCACCGACCGGCCGACCGCCGAGGAACTGCTCGTTCGTCCGCAGCAGGCCGCGCCGCAGCGCAGCGTCGAATTGCGCACGCGCTCGGAAGAGCGCGAAGACGACCCGTTCGACCTGCCGCCGCCCGACGGGAACTAGAGAAAGCAAACATCAGCCTTAGCTCGACATGAGCGGGTAGGGGCATCGAGCGTCATGGATCACTTTTCGTACAACAGCGGCGTGCTCCACGCCGAAGAGGTGCCGCTGCCGGCGATCGCAGCGGCGGTCGGTACGCCGGTCTACGTCTATTCGCGCGCCACGCTGACCCGCCACGCGCGCGTATTTCGCGAGGCGTTGAGCGGCATCGCACGCGTCGAGATCGCCTTCGCGGTGAAGTCCAATCCCAACCTGGCGGTGCTGCGTGTGCTTGCCAACGAGGGTTACGGCGCGGACGTGGTCTCGCAGGGCGAGATGGACCGCGCACTCGCGGCGGGTATGGCCGCGGAGGCGATCGTGTTCTCGGGCGTGGGCAAGACCGGCAGCGAGCTTTCCGCGGCGCTCGATGCCGGGATCGGCCAGTTCAACTTGGAAAGCGAAGAGGAAGGCGTCGAACTGGCGGAGATCGCCACCGCCAAAGGCCTACGCGCGGTTTGCGCGCTGCGGGTCAATCCCGATGTAGACGCGGGCACCCACGCCAAGATCTCTACTGGCAAAGCCGACAACAAGTTTGGCGTCGCCTATGATCGGGCGGCGGCGATCTACGGCCGACTGAGTTCGTTGCCGGGCCTCGAGATGCGAGGGCTGGCGGTCCACATCGGCAGCCAGATCACTACGCTCGAACCTTCGCGCGCCGCGTTCGTCAAGATGGGTGAGCTGATGCGCGCAATTCGCGTCGCCGGACACACGGTCAGCCACATGGACCTCGGCGGCGGGCTCGGCGTGCCCTATCGCGCGGGCGAAGTGCTGCCCGGCCCGGCCGAATACGGTGCGATGGTCGCCGATGTCGTGCGCGATTGGGACGCGACGATCTGCTTCGAGCCGGGCCGGGTGATCACCGGCAATTCTGGCGTGCTGATCACCGAGGTGATCCGGGTCAAGCCGGGGGCGAGCGCCCCGTTCGTGGTGGTCGACGCGGCGATGAACGATCTCGTCCGCCCTGCGATGTACGATGCCTGGCACGATTTCGCCGCGGTCGCCCCATCGGGCGAGCGCTTCACCGCGCACATCGTCGGACCGATCTGCGAATCGAGCGACACTTTCGCGATGAACCGCGAGACCGACCGGGTCGTCGCGGGCGATCTGGCGGTATTCCGCACCGCTGGCGCCTACGGTGCGACCATGGCCAACACCTACAACAGCCGCCCGCTGGTGCCCGAAACGATGGTCGACGGGGCAAAGTGGGCGGTGGTCGCCGACCGCATCCAGCCGGCCACGATCCTGGCGGCGGAGCGGGTGCCCGAATGGCTCTAGGCTGATGCACAGCCTCCCGCTGTTCCACCGGATCGCCGGACAGCCAGTGATCGTGCTGGGCGAGGGCGCGGCGGCCGAAGCCAAGGCCCGGTTGGTCGAGCGCGCTGGCGGGGTCATCGTCGGCGAGGACCATGCGTGCGCGCGGCTGGCGTTCATCGCTCAACCCGAACCCGAGCCCGCCGCCGCCCGGCTGCGCGCGCGGGGCGTGCTGGTCAACGTCGCCGACCGTCCCGATTTGTGCGATTTCACCTTGCCGAGCGTGCTCGAACGCGGTCCGGTGCTGCTCGCGGTGAGCACCGGCGGGGCCTCTGCCGGACTGGCCAAGGCGCTGCGGCTGCGTCTCGAAACGCTGCTGCCTGCTACGCTCGGCTCTTTGGCCGAGGCGCTCGCGGCGGCGCGCGAAGCGATGCGGGCGCGCTGGCCTGATGCCGCCGCGCGGCGCGGGGCGATCGATGCGGCACTGGCCGAGGGCGGGGCGCTGGATCCGCTAGCTGGGTATGGTGAAAGCGCAATCGAACACTGGCTGAGCGGCGAAGGTACAGCCCCCGGCCCCGTCACCGTCGAAATCGTCCTGCGCAGTGATGACCCCGACGACCTGACCCTGCGCGAAGCGCGGCTGCTCGGCACCGCCGATGTGATCCGCCATTCCTGCGACGTCCCGCCCGCAATCCTGATCCGCGCGCGCGCCGATGCCGAACGCTGGGCGCTTGACGATCCCCGGCCCGACCATGGCCGGACCGTTATCCTCAAGCGGACTTGAGGTTACGCCGAAGCAAGGAGGACGTTCATCCACGCGCTGGCGATCGGGCGGGCGGGATCGTCCTGCCACGCTTCTGCGCTGACGTTGGCGATGCGCCGTCCGGCACGGGTCACGCGACCCACGGCGTAGGTTCGCCGCTCGGTTCCGCCGCGCAGGAATTCGACCGTCATGTTCACCGGCTTGAGCCGCGGCACCGCGCCTCGCTCCGCCAATGCGGCCCGTAGCGCTGCGATCGCCGCCATCTCGAGTAACCCGCCGATCGCTCCCCCATGGAGGAAGCCGGGACGGCCCAGCACCTTCTCGGAAAAGTCGAGCGAGAGCACGGGCACAGCGCCGTCGATCCGGTCGACCGCTATCCCCAGCGCTAGCGCATAGGGCGGGAGGCTGGCGGATACCCGGGCGAAGGTCTCGTTCGCGTCGCTCACGTCGGCTCCACCGACATGAATACCCCCGCCGCATGCGCGACCGGGTCGGCCGGGTCTCCATCGTGCGCCAGCCCGCGGACGAACGCGGCGCTGCGGGTCAAACGATAGCATTCGGCTCGCGCGATGACGGTCTTGCCCGGGCTCGCTGCGCGGACATAGTCGAGTCGCAGATCGAGTGTCGCCTGCGGCCGGAACGCGCCGCTCTTGACCCACACGCTCATCGAAGTGGCGTTGTCGAGCAGAGTGATGATCGGACCCGAGGCGAGCACCCCGGTCTCGGGCACCCCGACCAGATCCGCGCGCCACGGCAGCGCAATCTCAATCCAGTCGTCGCCATGAGCGACATAGCGCAGCCCGATGAAGCCGCCGTGACCGCGGCCGTTCATCAGCCGCGAGACGACCGCGGGATCGAACGGCGTGCCGGGATCGATCGGAAAGGGACTGGGGCCGTCGTTCATCGAGCCCGCCTGTGGCCAGCGTATCCACCGATTACAATGCTTAAAATTCGGCAATGCCGCGTGAACTGACGACGCATCGCGGGGTCCTGAAACCGGGGGCACGGAGACGCTGCCGCGGGCTACCGCTCGCGACATGCCGCAGCGCTAGACCACGCTCCCTGCCAGCGCGTCGATCGCGGCCTGGAGGATCGTCGCCGCCGCCGCCGAATCGATCCGCTCGGCACGCTTGGCGCGGCTTATGTCCTGCTCGATCAGGTCGCGCGCGGCGGCCTGGGTCGACCAGCGCTCGTCCCACAGCAGCACCGGCAGCCCCAGCGCGCCCAGGTTGCGGGCGTAGGCGCGCGCCGATTGGCTTCGCGGGCTCTCGCTGCCGTCCATGTTTAGGGGCAGACCGATTACCAGCCCGGCGACGCCGCGCTCTTCCACGATCGCCTCGATCGCCGCCTTGTCGCGCATGAACTTGCCTTTGGGGATCGGCTTGCCCGGCGTGGCGAAGCGCCAGCCGGCATCGCAGATCGCGGTGCCTATGGTCCTGGTCCCGGTGTCGATCCCCAACAGAATGCCGCCGTCGGGCAATGCCTCGCGAAACGCGCCCGCCTGCGCGGTGATCAGGGTTTCCACGCTTGCACCCGGGCCTTCACGTCCGCGCGCAAGTTGGCCCAGAACAGCGGAATGTCGTAGACGTGATAGTTGTTGCCCGGCAGGACGTAGGGTCCGAGCGCGGGCGGCGGCCCGATCAGCAGCAGCCCTGCCGTGCACCGCGCCGGGACGAGCTTGGGGGTCAGCTTGCCCGCACCGAGCGCCGCGTCGGGAACCAGCGTCCCCAGGTTCGCATCGGCGGGCGCGGTTCCGCCGAGCTTGCCCGTTAATGGGTTCGTGCACAGCATTTCGCTGCCGCCGCGCGGCTGACCGTCGAACCCGGTCGATTCGGCATAAACGCTCTTGAGTTGTGAGGGATCGGCCGGCTCCGCAAAGCTCGACCAGCTGACGATACAGCCCGCCTGGCCCGCGATGGCGCAGGCTGGAAGACCCAGCGCGGGCAGGTCATGAGCCACCGAAATCGGCCATCCGATCGCATAGACCGCGGCTACGCGCCGTTGCAGCGGGGTTCCGGCGACTTTCTCCTTGAGCAGGCGGATAAGGTGACGCGAGCCCTGGCTGTGCCCGGCGAGCACGATCGGCCGACCGGCGGGGACGCTCGCCAAAAAGTAATCGAACGCCTTGGCGACATCGGCATAGGCCGCCTCGATGGCCTGCTGCGCTTCGGGTTGGTTGGTCAGGAACGCGCCGAATGTGGCCTGACGATAGCGCGGCGCCCAGATTTCCGGACTGGAGTTGAACGGGCTGGCCATGCCGCGCACGAACAGCCGCGCGCGATCGTTGGCTTCGGCATCGGCGAGCGGGGCGTTCCAGTGCTCGCGGGCGAGATAGCTGGTGGGGTGGACGAAGAATACCGCTGCGCCAAGCGCATCGCCGTCTTCGGTCAGCCCCGCCGGAAGCCAGCGAACCGGGTCGCTCGTGCTCATCCCCGGACGCGAAATCCACATCGCCGGATCGTCGTAGGCATTGCCCGCGAGCGGATTCTGCGTCTCGAACCGCACCTTGGGGACGAACGCCAGCTCGGTAAGGTCGCGCGCGTAATAGCGCAGTGCGACTACCCCCGCGACGCCAACGACGATGCAGAAGACGATGAAATAAAGAAACTTGCGGACCATCGCTCAGCTCGCCGCGCCCGAAGCTGCCTGCATCTCATCGCCCTGCGCGGCGGCGGTGTTGCGCTCCGAGCGGCGCTCGAGCAGAATCTTGCACATTGCCACCAGCGGATCGGCCAGCGCCAGCCCGAGAATGCCGAACATCACCCCAAAGATCAGCTGTGCCCCCAGGACCAGCGCGGGCGCGAGATCGACCGTCCGTTTGGCGACCATCGGGACGATCACGTTGCCGTCCACCGTCTGGACCACGATGTAGACCGCGATGCAGTAGATCCCCATGTCGGTTCCGCCCGAGAATCCGATGAGGACCATCAAAGCCCCCGAGATCGGCGCGCCGATGTTGGGCAGGAAAGCCAGCAGTCCGGTCAGCAGGCCCAGCAGCGCCGCCATCGGTACCCCGTAGGCGGCGAGCGCGATCCCGGTGGCGACGCCTTCCACCGCCATTCCGAGCAGGCGCCCGGCGAGCAGGCGGCGCAGCGAGAAGGCCATTCGGCCTAGCGTTTCGCCCAGGTAGGGCCGTTCTTCGACCGGCAGCATCCACGCGATACCGCGCTCATAAAGCTTGGGTTCGACCGCGATGTAGATGCCCAGAACCGCGATCAGGAACAGAGTCGTCAGCCCGCCGAGCAGCCCGCCCAGCGCGCGCGTCACCGGTCCGACCCCACTCGACATCTGCTCAATGATCCCGTTGAGGCTGCCCGGATCGACGTCCATCCCGTGGCCCCGCGCCCACGCCACCGCGCGCTCGATCTGGTGCTGGACGATGGCCGGCATCTCGGCGGCCTGCGCGGCGATCTGGTTGCCGGTGAAATAGCCCGCCCAGACAAGGAACAGCACGCCGAACAGCAGCACCAAGATGATCCGCCAACCACGGCCAATCGGTAGCACGCGACCGAGCAGGCGCGCGCCGCCATCGATCATCGCGGCAAAAACGATCCCCCCGAAGATCACCATCAGCGGCTGGGCGAAGAACACCACCAGCGCGGCGAGCGCCGCCATTCCGATCCAGATAGCGGCCTTCTGCGCCTCGCGCCGCAGTCCGGCATCGTGGATGTCGGCGGGGCTGAGCTGACTTTCCGCGGCCGGGACCTCGCCCGCGCCGATATGATCGTCGCTCAATTGCGGTCCTTTCGCACAGCCTGGGCCGGGCGCAGGTTGGTCCAGGCGCGGTCCCGCCGCAAGGACGCAATCCACGTCCGCGGGTCGAAGGTGGTGCTGCCATCGAGCGAAAAGGTGATGAACTCGGCGCGCCCGCCAACGTCCGCCAGCGGTACGGGGCCGCCCAGTCCCTGCTCGAACCCAGCGGAGGCGCGGCTGTCGGCGGAGTGATCGCGATTGTCGCCCATTAGGAAGACGTGGCCCTCGGGCACCCGAATCTCGTCGTAGTTGTCGAGCGGCTGGTTCTGCAGGTGATCGATGATCGGATAGCTGACCCCGTTGGGCAAAGTTTCGCGCAAAATCGGCAATTCGCAGACCTTCTTGCCAGAAGCGAGCCGAGTGGCGAGGTTCGGGAACGTGTCCTGGTCGCACGGCTCGTTGGGATCGATCGCCAGCTCGAGCGGCGGCTCGACCGCTTGCGGCACCGGCTTACCGTTGAGGACGATCTGGCCGTTGACCACCGCGATCCGATCGCCGGGCAGGCCGATAACGCGCTTGATGTAATCGACATCGCGATCGGGGGGCACGACGATGACGATGTCGCCGCGTTCGGGCGTGCGGCCCAAGAGCCGCCATGTCTCCCGCGGAAAAACATGGAACGATGCCGAGACCCACGACCAGCCATAGGGATACTTCGACACGACTAGGCGATCCCCGACCAGCAAGCTGGGCATCATCGAGATCGACGGGATGTAGAACGGCTTGGCGATCAGAGAGTGAAAACCGACCACCGCCAACAGCATTAGCGTCAGCCCCCGCAGCTCGGCGAGCCAGTCGACCCGCTCGCGCTCAGGCCCGGCAGGGACTTCGGCAACCGGCGGCGAGGGATCGGCCTCAGCCAAGCGCGCGCGCTTCGATGATGACGAAGGCCTGAGCCCAAGGATGGTCGTCGGTCAGGGTGAGGTGCACCAGGGCCTCGTGTCCGGCGGGGGTCAGCGACGCCAGCCGCGCCGCCGCGCCGCCGGTCAGGGCAAGCGTGGGCGCGCCCGAGGGCAAGTTGACCACACCGATGTCCCTCATGAACACCCCTGCCTTGAATCCGGTCCCCACCGCCTTGGAAAAAGCCTCCTTGGCGGCGAACCGCTTCGCATAAGTTCCGGCGCGGGTATACGGGCGCTTGGCAGCCTTGGCGCGCTCGACTGGCGTGAACACGCGCTTCTCGAACCGCTCGCCAAAGCGGTCGAGCGACGCCTGGATCCGCTCGATGTTGCAGAGGTCCGAACCGAGGGCGAGGATCATTCCCTTGAACTCATCGCGCCGCATCCATCAGTTCGCGCATTCGGGTCACGCTTGCCTCCAGCCCGACGAAGATCGCCTCGCCTACCAGATAGTGGCCGATGTTGAGTTCGGCCAGTTGGGGAATGGCAGCGATCGGCTGGACGTTGTCATAGGTCAGCCCATGCCCAGCGTGCGGCTCGATCCCGTTCTTGGCGGCGAGTGCGGCCATGTCGCTCAGGCGGCGCAATTCATTTGCCACAGCCTCGCCTTCGGCGTGGGCGTATTCGCCGGTGTGGAGTTCGACTACCGGCGCACGCAGGCGCAGTGCGGCCTCGATTTGGCGTTCCTCCGGAGCGATGAACAAGCTGACGCGGATGCCGGCGTCGCTCAGCCGCGCGACGATCGGGGCGAGGCGGTTATGTTGGCCGGCGGCGTCGAGGCCGCCCTCGGTAGTGCGCTCCTCGCGCCGTTCGGGGACGATGCAGGCGGCGTGGGGTCTATGGCGCAGCGCGATCGCCAGCATCTCCTCGGTTGCCGCCATCTCGAGGTTTAGCGGCAGGTCGGTCGCGGCTTGGATCCGGGCGAGGTCGTCGTCGCGGATGTGACGGCGGTCCTCGCGCAAGTGCGCGGTGATCCCGTCGCCGCCGCATGCCGCTACGATCTGCGCCGCGCGCACCGGATCGGGATGCTCGCCGCCGCGCGCGTTGCGGATCGTGGCGACGTGGTCGATGTTGACACCAAGGCGCAGGCGCACCGTCACGCCTTGAGGTCCCGGCTGCCGGGCTTTTCCGCCGGGATTGCAGCGAGATCGGGAGGCAGATCGTCGGCCGCATAATCGGGCACGTCGAGCCGCAGCAGGGACACCAGCGGAACACCCACCTCCGCCCTACCGTTCGACCGGTCGATCAAACACGCCGCACCGACCAGCTCGCCAGGATGCTCGCGAATCGCCGCGAGGCACTCGCGCGAGGAAAGCCCAGTGGTGACGATGTCTTCGACCATGACCACGCGCCCGCCCGCCGGGATCCGGAAACCCCTGCGCAGCTTGAACGCGCCGTCCTCGCGCTCGACGAACACCGCAGGGCAGGCCAGCGCGCGGGCGGTCTCGTAGCCGGGGATGATCCCCCCCATCGCCGGGGAGACGACCATGTCGATCCGGCCGAACTTGGCGGTAATTGCGGCGGCCAGCGCGCGGCACAGCCGTTCGGTCCGATCGGGATACTGGAACACCCGCATCTTCTGGAGGAACACCGGCGAATGCCGCCCCGACGAGAGGATGAAATGGCCTTCGAGCAGCGCCTCGCTGGCGCGGAACTCATCGAGAATCTCGTCGTCGCCCATGCTCTGTCCGGTTCCGTCAATTCTGTCCCGGCGCTGCATCCGGGGGCACGAAACCCGCAGCTTCCCGCGGTTTCGCGCGTTTGGAAAAAACTGCCCGCGGGGTGTTGAGGCCCTTGGCGTCCGCGCGTATAGGACGCCGCAAGCATCGGTGCCCCAGGGGGGTGTCGCGGGGGCCGCGCTTAGTGGCGGACCCGCGAAAAGGGAAGCGAAAGCGAAACGCATGAAGCTTGGCAGGATCGCCCGCACGCTGGGCAAGACGATGATCGGACTGGCCGCGGCAGGCATGCTCGCCGGCGCGCCGGCGGCGCAGGCCCAAGCTCCCGCCACGGCTCCCGCCACGGCTCCGGCCGCGGCGCCGGCCATTGCCCCCGCGGCCGTGCCGACCCAGCCTTCGGCCCCGCTCGACAAGGTCGCGGCCAGCCCCGCTCCCGCTGCAAACGACAACGCCGCGACGAAGGCCGCTGCCCCTGCCGGCGGGTCCTATACCCCGATGGCACCGACCCCCGGGATCGGCATGCCGGTCGATGGACGGATGGGCCTGCAGCAGCAGTTCTCGCCGATCGGTCACTATGGCGAGTGGATGCACGACGGCATCCTGGTGCCGCTGATCTTCGCGATCTCGATCTTCGTGCTGGGCCTGCTGCTCTACGTGATGTTCCGGTTCCGCCGCAGCGCTAATCCGGTGCCTTCCAAGACCACCCATAACGCGCTGATCGAAGTGATCTGGACCCTGCTGCCCGTGCTCATCCTGGTCGCCATCGCGGTGCCCTCGATCAGCCTGCTCGCCACCCAGTATAAGCCCGCCCCGGCCGGAGCGCTGACGATCAAGGCAACCGGCTATCAGTGGTACTGGGGTTACACTTATCCAGACAACGGCGGGTTCGAGGTGATCTCGAACATGCTCAAGGAGCCAGACGAGGTAAAGCCCGGCGAACGCGCGCGGACCGATGCCGATGGCCCGGCGCACCTGGCCGCGGATACCCGGATGGTTGTCCCAGTGGGGGAACCGATCCGTATCCAGACCACCGGCGCCGACGTGATCCACTCGTTCGCGATCCCCGCGTTCTGGTTCAAGATCGACGCGGTTCCGGGTCGGATAAACGAACGGGTGCTGTTCATCGAAAAGCCGGGCGTTTACTATGGCCAGTGTTCGGAGTTGTGTGGGGCTCGGCACGGTTACATGCCTATCGTCGTGGAGGCGCTGCCGCGGCCGCAGTTCGAGGCGTGGCTGCTGACCCAGCCGGGCGGCACCCTGGGCAAGGCCGCCGCGGCCGCCGCACCCGCCGCCGCGCCCGCGCAAACCCCCGTTTCGGCCGTACCCGGCGCTCCCGCCGCGGGCGAAGCATCCGCCAAAACCGCCGCCTGAACGCGAATAGAGGCTAGACACCATGGCTACCATCCCCGCCGACCAGGAAGCGTTCCAGGCGCACCATGACGACCACGCGCACGAGCATGACCACAAGCCGGGCTTCTTCGCCCGCTGGTTCATGTCGACCAATCACAAGGACATCGGCACGCTGTATCTGATCTTCGCGATCACCGCGGGGATCATCGGCGGCGCGATTTCGGGGATGATGCGCGCCGAGCTGGCCGCGCCGGGCATCCAGTACCTCGGGATGTTCGCGCGGTGGTTCGGCACCGCCAACCCCGATTTCGACCAGTCGCTCCACCTGTGGAACGTGCTGATCACCGCGCACGGCCTGATCATGGTGTTCTTCATGGTCATGCCCGCGATGATCGGCGGCTTCGGCAACTGGTTCGTGCCGCTGATGATCGGCGCGCCCGACATGGCCTTCCCGCGCATGAACAACATCTCGTTCTGGCTGACCGTCGCGGGCTTCACCAGCCTGATGATTTCGCCGTTCATGCCCGGCGGCACCGGCAACGGCGCGGGCACCGGGTGGACGGTCTACGCCCCGCTCTCGACCTCGGGCTCGGTCGGCCCGGCGGTCGATTTCGCGATCTTCTCGCTCCACCTCGCGGGCGCGGCCTCGATCATGGGCGCGGTCAACTTCATCACCACGATCTTCAACATGCGCGCGCCGGGGATGACCCTGCACAAGATGCCGCTGTTCGTGTGGTCGATCCTGGTCACCGCGTTCCTGCTGCTGCTGGCGCTGCCGGTGCTCGCCGCGGCGATCACCATGCTGATCACCGACCGCAACTTCGGCACCACCTTCTTCGATCAGGCCGGCGGCGGCGATCCGATCCTGTACCAGCACCTGTTCTGGTTCTTCGGCCACCCCGAAGTCTACATCATGATCCTGCCCGGCTTCGGCATGGTCAGCCAGATCATCTCGACCTTCAGCCGCAAGCCGGTGTTCGGCTATCTCGGCATGGCCTACGCGATGGTCGCGATCGGCGTCGTCGGGTTCGTGGTGTGGGCGCACCACATGTACACCGTCGGCCTCGACGTGAACACGAAGATGTACTTCACCGCGGCGACGATGGTCATCGCGGTGCCCACCGGCATCAAGATCTTCAGCTGGATCGCGACGATGTGGGGCGGCAGCATCGAGTTCAAGTCGCCGATGGTCTGGGCGGTCGGGTTCATCTTCCTGTTCACCGTCGGCGGGGTGACCGGCGTGGTCCTCGCCAACGGCGGGATCGACGACGTGCTCCACGACACCTACTACGTCGTCGCGCACTTCCACTACGTGCTGTCGATGGGCGCGGTGTTCAGCCTGTTCGCGGGCTTCTACTACTGGTTCCCGAAGATGAGCGGGCGGATGCACAGCGAGTTCCTCGCCCACGTGCACTTCTGGCTGTTCTTCATCGGGGTGAACATCATCTTCTTCCCGCAGCACTTCCTGGGCCTGCAGGGGATGCCGCGGCGCTACCCCGATTTCACCCCGGCCTATTCGTAC